>NZ_JBHYPZ010000051.1:0-63373 GCF_042746485.1 Streptomyces sp. NPDC058751
GCCCGGTGCGGCGAGTGGGGGTCCCCCCTGCTCGAAGAGCTAGGGGGAGTGCCAGGCGTCGCGAGGCAGGCGGGAATTTGACGACAGGCCCTAGGCCCCGTCGTCAAGGGCGAGCCCCCGCACGCGGGTCGCGTGCGGGGGCTCTTCTGCTGCCGGTCGCAGGTCTGGCCGTGGGGGGTTGTCTTGCGCGCCGGTCAGTAGACGTGGACCCCGTAGGCGCTCAGGGCCTCGGTGACGGGCTGGAAGAACGTCGTACCGCCGGAGGTGCAGTTGCCGCTGCCGCCGGACGTCAGACCGTAGGCGACGGTGCCGCCGTAGAGCGGGCCGCCGGAGTCGCCGCCCTCGGCGCAGACCGTGGTCTGGATCATGCCGTAGACGATGTCACCGGAACCGTAGTTGACCGTCGCGTTGAGCGCGGTGACCCGGCCGCTGCGGGTACCGGTAGTGGAGCCGCGACGGTAGACGGTGGTGCCCACGGAGGGCGTGGCCGCGCTGGTGATGTCCTGGCTGCCGACCGCGCCCGACTTGGCGACGGACGTGTTCGTGTAGCGCACGATGCCGTAGTCGTTGGTCGGGAAGCTGGAGCCCGCGGTGCTGCCGAGCGTGGTCGTGTGCCCGGAGTTCGACCACCAGGTGCCCGCGCCGTCGGTGCAGTGACCGGCGGTCAGGAAGTAGTAGTTCCCGCTGTTGTCCTGGACGTTGAAGCCGAGCGAGCAGCGCCAGCTACTCGCATAGATGGCATCGCCGCCGCTGATCAGCTTCTTGAAGGTCCCCGGGGTGTGCTTGATGGTGAGGGCGTCGGCGTTGACGCCGGCTTCCCTCTTGATCTGCGCGATCTCGGCCTGCGAGACCGTGCTGTCGACAGTGACGACCACGCGGTTCGTCTTGGCGTCGACCGCCCAGGCGGTGCCCGCGATGTCGGACTGGAGTACCGACTTGCTGACACTGCTCAGCTGGGTGGAGCTGAAGGTCTGGACGTCGGACGCGTTCGCGCTGGGGATCGCGAACGCTGCCGCGGCGACGAGTCCGGTGGACACGGCGATCAGCCGGCTCCGTCTCGTGATGCCGCTGCGGGGGGTTGTGCGCTTGATCCTCACGTTTCGTTCCTCCGAAGGGAAGTAAGGGACCCCGTGTCGTGGGGTCGGGGCCCGTGAGGCGCAGCCGGGAGCCGCCCGTCCGGATTCCGGACAAGCCATGCCCCTGACAAGCGCTGAGGGGGAGTATTCGGCTGCGCGACCGACAGACGCAAGGGCGCCTTTCGGCCGTGCAGCCTTCAACTTGCCTTCATACGACGGAGGTTGATCGTCCAACCACTGAAGGCACCGATTTTCCCCGCGCTTTCAGAAGTCCCGGAGACCCCGGCCCAGTCGGCGCTCCCCCGCGGCGACGGCCACCCGCAGCACATTTCCGGGCGGCGGCAACGGGCAGACGAAATGACCGGCGAAGGCGCACGGCGGAAGCACGGTCCGGTTGAAGTCCACCGCCGTGCGCCCCTCGGCGTCGGGCGCCGCGGGACGCAGGAACCGGAAGCGGTAACTGCCGTCCCCGCTGGTGGCGTCGGCGAAGACGGCCCACAGCGTGCCGTCGCTCTCGACCGACACCTGGAGGGTGAGGTCCTGTCCGTCCAGGGTGAAGGCGAGGACCCCGCCGAGGGCGAGCCCGCGGGTCACCCCGTCGGCGTTCTCGACGCGCACGGTACGGCTCTCGCCGTACGGGGTGAAGTGTCCGGGCACCGCCCAGCGAGCGTCGTACGGGGTCGCCTCGATGCCCGCGAAGGCCTTCCGGGCGGGCGCGTCGGGGTCGTAGTCGCGCACACCCCAGCCCCCCTCGCGCACCAGGACGACGAACCTCCGCTCCCCGCACCCGACCCGGGCTCCGCCGGCCGGTCCGTAGTCGGCGTCCAGCGCGACGTCGCCGGTGAAGGGCTCGCCGTCGACCGTGAGCCCGTCCCCGGCGGCCGCCGTGAGGGTCACGCGGCCGCCCTCGACGGCCCATTGGCCGGGGATGTCCGGAAGTCGCCCTTCCGGATAGTCCTCGATCCAGTGGGTTCCGGTGAGCGCGAGCGGGCCGTACGGCGCGGACACCGTCGCCACTCGGTGCTCCTGCCAGTGTTTCCAGTCCTCGGATGCGTCCGTCGTCATGTGATCAACTTTTCCATACGGGTCCGGCCGCTCCCCGTCTCGCGCCGCCCGTCCCTCACACGCCCTTTCGCGCCACCCGTCTTTCGCTCACCCTCTCGCGCCCCCGCTACCCGCAGTCACAGCACGAGCAGCACTCACAGCACTCGCAGCACTGGCACCCGTCGCAGCAGTTGCCGCAGTCGCAGTCGCTCAGGCACCCTTCGCGCTTCTTGCGCGACCACGGGCCCTCGTACTCGTCGGCGCAGCACATCTTGCACGTGCAGCACAGCCCGACGGCGGCGGCGCAGCCGGCCCAGAATCCGCGCTTGCCGGGGGCCGGGGGCGGGAAGGAGGGCCCGCCGAAGGGGTTGCCGCCACCGGTGTACGGATTGCCGCCGTGCTGGGGCGGCGGCCCGAACGAGCCCTCGGGTCCGAGCAGGACCGCCGAGCCCGGCGCGTCGAGGAGGGGACCGGAGCCGTGCGCCCCGTCCCCCGCGTGCCCGCACCCCGACGTCCCGAACGCGCGGTCCACCGAGCGGCCCAGTTCGTGGACGAGCAGCACGTGCGCCAGCTTGGCATCGGTGAACTCGGCCTCTCGCAGGGCGAGTCGTATCCCGTGCAGGGCGTCGTCGGCGAGCCGGCGGGCCTCGGTGAGCGAGGTCCCGGTGGCGGTGAGGGGGTTCCAGGCTCCCGACGCGGCGTCGGTCTCCCTGTCCTCCACGGCGTCCAGCAGATGGGCGAGCCGCCCGAAGAGCCGTCCGGCCTCGGCCAGCGGAGCGGCGTTGCCGGGGCGGCCCGCGAGAACCGCGGTGTGCGCGAAGGCGGCGGCGGTGGCGGTCTCGGTGGGTTCGGTGACCGTCAGCAGCGGTGTCCCCGGCCCGGCCAGCGACTCGATCCCGATCTGCCGGTCCACCGCGTCGACGAGCACGGCCGTGTCGAAGCCGACGGCGCTCCCCGTCCGTGCCCCGGCCCTGCCCCAGCTCGTGGCCACCCGGCGCGCGGCCAGCGCGACCGGCCTTCGTGCGAGGAGCCCGTCCCCGTCGGCGACGTGGTCGCGCACCTTCGCCGAGGCGAGGACCAGCGAGACGGCGGCGGCGAGACGCGCGCCCTCGCCCTGCGCGACGGAGGCGGTCCGCATGCCGCGCAGCGGACAGGGGCCCGCGGTGCGCCGCCATCCCGTCGTCCGCTCGGCCTGAGCCTCCGTCAGAACCGATATCAGCAGGCCGTCGTAGTTGGTGACGACCCGCGCGAACTGTCCGTGGTCCCCGCGCAGGGCGAGACAGAGCCCGCACAGATGCGCCATCCACTGCGTCTTGAGCCCTTCACCGAGCCGGTGGCTGCAGGGCCTCACGATTCCGAACACGACACTCCCCCGTGACCCGTACGACGTTGAGGTCGGGAATCGTACCTACCACCGTTCACCCGTACGCACCGCTCGTCACCCGGTCGCCGCGGGAAATCATATTTCACTCTCAGTCAGCAGCCTTACCCCGTACGACCCTTGGGGGGCGCGGGCTCTCGACGGATTCGCTGTGCACCAGTACCGTCACGAAACCCCCACGCGGCGTCTATCCACTTGGCGCGACATCCGCATCATGGACGACCATGGGGATGCGGAAGCACGAAAGACCGCTGTGAGAGGAGGCGTCCATGGGATCGGTGCGCAAGGCGAGTGCCTGGCTTGGCCTCGTCGACGACAACGATGACGAGCGTTACTACGACGACGACTACGCCGAGGGTCAGGACTCCGGCGACGCCTGGGTCACCGACCCTCGCGTGAAGGTTGCTTCCGAGACGGCCGAGGAGAAGGGCCGCCGGATCGGCACGGTGACCCCGGACAGCTTCCGGGACGCGCGCGGCATCGGCGAACTCTTCCGGGACGGTGTCCCGGTCATCATCAACCTCACGTCCATGGAGGCCTCCGACGCCAAGCGCGTGGTGGACTTCGCGGCCGGCCTGACCTTCGGCCTGCGCGGCACCATCGAGCGGGTGGCGACCCGGGTCTTCCTGCTGACCCCGGCGCACACGGAGATCATCAGCGGCGAGGCCGCGGGCCGGCAGACGGACGGCTTCTTCAACCAGAGCTGAGGCAGGGCCGCTCACCGGCCCTGCCAGGCCGTGGCCTCACGCGCGGGGCCTCACCCGCGGGGTCTTCACCGGAAGGCGTCGAGCCCGGTGAGCGCCTTGCCCAGCACGAGCTGGTGCATCTCGACGGTGCCCTCGTAGGTGAGCACCGACTCCAGGTTCGTGGCGTGCCGCATCACGGGGTACTCCAGCGAGATCCCGTTGGCACCGAGGATCGTGCGCGAGGTACGGCAGATCTCGATGGCCTCGCGTACGTTGTTGAGCTTGCCGAAGCTGATCTGCTCGGGACGGAGCCGTCCCGCGTCCATGCGGCGGCCCAGGTGGTGGGCGAGCAGGATCCCCTTGTGCAGTTCGACGGCCATGTCGGCGAGCTTGGCCTGGGTGAGCTGGAAGCCGCCGATGGGGCGCCCGAACTGCTCGCGCGTCCTCGCGTACGCGAGCGCGGACTCGAAGCTGGAGCGCGCCGCGCCCATGGCGCCCCACACGATCCCGTACCGGGCGTGCGAGAGACAGCCGAGCGGGCCCTTGAGACCGACGACGTCGGGCAGGACGGCGTCGGCCGGCAGCCGCACGTCGTCGAGGACGAGCTCGCTGGTCACGCTCGCGCGCAGGGACCACTTGTGCTTGATCTCGGGAGCGGAGAAGCCGGGCGCGTCGGTGGGCACGACGAATCCGCGGATGCCGTCGTCGGTCTGCGCCCAGACGACGGCGACACCGGCGACGGAACCGTTGGTGATCCACATCTTGCGGCCGTTCAGGACCCAGTCGCCGCCGTCGCGCTTGGCGTGCGTGCGCATCGAGGCGGGGTCGGAGCCGTGGTCGGGCTCGGTCAGTCCGAAGCATCCGATGATCTCGCCGGAGGCCATACGGGGCAGCCAGGTCTGCTTCTGCTCCTCGCTGCCGAACCGGTGGATCGCGTACATGGCCAGCGAGCCCTGGACCGAGACGAGCGAGCGGATGCCGGAGTCGGCCGCCTCCAGCTCCAGGCAGGCGAGGCCGTACTGCACGGCGCTGGCCCCGGCGCACCCGTACCCCTGGAGCGACATGCCGAGGGCGCCGATCCCGCCGAGTTCGCGCGCCAGTTCCCGGATGCCGGGCAGCTCGCCCTTCTCGTACCAGTCGGCGACGTACGGCAGGACCCGGTCCGCGGCCCAGACCCGTACGGTGTCGCGGACGGCGAGGTCCTCCGCGTCCAGCAGGTCGTCGATCCCGAGCGGGTCGGCGGGATCGAAGGACGGCAGCTTCGAGGACGCGGACATACGACAGCCTCCGGCAGGGTGATAACTAGCACCGCTAGTTACGGATCTCGGCCCGACGTTACGACGCGGTGTCCCGCAAGTCCAGAGCACTTCGGCACACCCCCGGGGAGCACGCCTCCCCCGAGCGAGCCTAGGCCGAGACGCGGCTCTCGGCGGTCTCGGTGGTCTCCCGGGGGACCGGGAGGGCGACGGGATCCGCCGGACCGGTCGCGGGGACCGGGACCGGCACGGCTCCCGGCGCCGGGGTCAGGACGTCCGCCGGACCCGTCGCACGGGCCGGGGCTCCCGCGGCGTCCGTCGCGGGGGTGCCGCAGTCCATGATCCGGGGCAGGCGCAGTGCCATCACGGCGCCGAGCAGCAGCAGGCCCGCGCTCACCAGCAGCGTCACGTGCAGTCCGTGTACGAAGGAGTCCCGGGCGGTCTGCCGCAGGGCGTCGCCGGACGCGCCGCCGAGCCGGTCGGCGATCTGGTACGCCTCGCCCAGCGAGTGTCCCGCCGCCGCCGAATCGGCCGCGGGGACCCCGGGGACGGACGCCAGCCCGGGCGCGTACGCCGCGTTCATCACGCTCCCCAGCAGCGCGATGCCCATCCCCGCGCCGAGCTGGTACGAGGTCTCGCCGATCGCCGCCGCGCCGCCCGACTGCGCCTGCGGCGCCTCGCTCAGCATGGACTCGTACGCCCCGAAGAGCGTGGTCTCCAGGCCGAAGCCCAGCAGGACGAAGCCGAAGAGCAGCAGCCCGGCGTTGTCGTTCCGGCCCATCGCGATGAGCGTGACCACGGCGGCGGCGGTGAGGCAGAACCCGAAGGAGACCATCGCGCGCGGCCCGAACCTGCGCAGCAGCTTCGCCCCCGCGAGACCCGCGGCCATCGCCGCGACGGTGAGCGGCAGCAGCCGCAGGCCCGTCTGGAGCGGTGACAGACCGAGTACGAGCTGGAGGTACTGCGCGGCGATCAGCTCCAGGCCGACCAGGGCGAGCATGGCGAGGACGATGCACCCCACCGACGTGCTGAAGGCCGGGCGCGCGAACATGCGCAGGTCGACCAACGGGTGCGCGCGCCGCCGCTGCCGTCGCACGAACACGGTCATCAGCACGGCGCCGACGAGCAGCGATCCGAGGGTGAGCGGGCCGAAGGGCGCCTCGCCGCCGCCGAGGCGCTTCACGCCGAGGACGACTCCGAACAGGCCGGCGGCGGCCATGAGCGCCCCGACGACGTCCCAGGGACCGTCGCGGTCGCCGTGGGACTCGGGCAGCAGCAGCCGTCCGACCGGCAAGCTGACGATCATCAGCGGGATGTTGACGAGGAAGACCGATCCCCACCAGAAGTGTTCGACGAGGAAGCCGCCGAGCAGCGGCCCCACCGCCGCGCCGACGGCGGCGACGGCGCTCCAGATGCCGATCGCGAGCGCCCGCTCGCGCCGGTCGGGGAAGACGTCGCGCAGGATCGACAGGGTGGCCGGCATGATCATCGCGCCGCCGATGCCGAGGAGGGCGCGGGCGGCTATCAGGAGCTGCGCGTTCCCGGAGAAGGCCGCGATGCCGGAGGCCACCCCGAAGAGGGCGTACCCGAGGAGGAGGACACGCCGACGGCCGATCCGGTCACCGAGCGTGCCGAAGAGTATGAGGAGCGAGGCGCAGACGAGCGGATAGACGTCGACGATCCAGAGCAGCTCGATCGCGCCGGGCTTCAGGTCCTCGGTGACGGCCGGCACCGCGACGTGGAGCACGGTGGCGTCGATGGCGACCAGCAGCAGGCTGACGCACAGGACGACGAGGACGACCCAGCGGTTGGCACCGGCTCCGGTCTCCCGACGCCATCGTGCGGCGGCCGTGGTCGTCCCGGACATGTACGTACCTCCAGAGGTTCCCTCGCGTTCTGCGGATCCGCAGGGTGGGGACTCCCTGGGGCTGCGGCCCGGATCACGGGGTCCCGGGCCCACGCGGCAAAGGCGAGCGAGCCGTCAGCGTACGCGAGTTCTCGTTGGTGACACGTGGCGGACCTCTCACGTTCGTCGGCCAGGTGTGTGGTGTACGCCACGCCGTCCGCCCGTCGTCACGCCCCGTGCGGCCCGCGTCCTTCGCCACCTGCAGATAATCGGGCCCGTGACCGAAGCCGAGAGTCCCGCCGCGAGGCCCCTCGCGGACGCCCTGCGCCGCGCCGCGCCCGCCCTCCTCGGGTACGCGGCGGTGCGCGCCCTGGGGCTCCTCACGCTCGCCGTGTGGAGCGCGGCGGACGGCGAGAGCGCCCGCCGGCTGCTGTCGGGACGCTGGGACTCGCTCTGGTACACCGGGGTCGCCGAGCTCGGCTACGGCTACGAGGTCCGCCTCCCGAACGGTGACGTGCACGCGAACCTCGCGTTCTTCCCGCTGCTGCCCTGGCTCGAGCGGATCGTCCACGCGGTGACGCCGCTGTCGTACGCGGACGCCGGCCTGCTGGTCTCCGCGGTGGCCTCGCTCGCCGCGGCCTGGGGGATCTTCGCGGTCGCCGACCACGTCCACGACCGCCGGACCGGGATCTGCGCGGCGCTGGTGTGGGCGGTCCTGCCCGTCGGCGTCGTGCAGTCGATAACGTACAGCGAGTCACTGTTCACCGCGCTCGCCGCGTGGTCGCTGTACGCGGTGCTGACGGACCGCTGGCTGACGGCGGGGCTGCTCGCCGCGTCCGCCGGGCTGACGCGGCCGACGGGAGTCGCGGTGGCCGCGGCCCTGTGGGTGGCGGCGATCACCTCGTTCGTGGGAAAACGCCGGCACGGCGGAAGCGCGCCCCGGGCGGACGGCGCCCGTCCGTGGCGGCGCGCCCTCGCCATGGCCGTCGCGCCGCTCGGCACGGCCGGCTTCGTGCTGTGGGTGGGGCACCGCAGCGGCGGGGGCCCGCTCGGCTATCTCGACGTCCAGGCGGGCTGGCGCAACGGCTTCGACGGCGGTCACGCCTTCGGGCGCTTCGTGGCCGGGAAGCTCACCTCGTTCCCGTCCGCCCTGGCCGGTGCCGCCCTGATCGCCGGAGTCGTGCTCGTCCTGTCGGTCTACGTGAGGTGCGTGCGCCAGGGGCAGCCGCCGGCGCTTCTGGTCTACACGGGGGTCGTCGTCGCGCTCGCCCTGTGCGCGTCGAGCTACTTCGGCTCGAAACCCCGTCTGCTGCTGCCCGCCTTCCCCCTCCTGTTCCCGCCCGCCAGGGTCCTGGCCCGGCTGCGCACCTCCAGGTCGGCGCTGGTCCTCGGGGGCGTCGCGACGGCCTCGGCGGCGTACGGGGCCTTCTGGCTGAACGGATCGGGCCCGCCCTGACCCGTCCGGCGGCACCCCTCGCGGGGCCGGTGAGCGGGCGGCGAATTCCGCGCCATCCCCCGGTGAACGAATATAAAAGTGCCATAAACTCGAAGCCCCACGGGGATCAATGGAATTGAAGGCTCCGCGACCCGGGGATTAGCGATTCATTGGAAATAAACATGATCCCGAGAGGAATCCCACATCACATCGTCATCACAAACCGACTGAATCGGCCTGGAACGCAGCTCACTCGCTGTAACGTCGATTGGGTGCGTACCGAACGAAACCTCACCCGTCTGGACCGGGTCTTCGCCCGGCTGGACCGTGAGCCGGAACGACCGGCCCACATCGATGTGCCGAGGATGAGCCGGCACAGGGCCGTCCTCTTCGCGGCGACCCTGGCCTTCTACCTCGCGATCGTGTGGGCCGTGGCGATCACGTCGTGGCTGGTCCGGTTCGACTGGCAGGTCATGTTCTTCCGGCCCTACCAGCAGTGGCCGGAGATCCACGCGTTCCTGGACTACTACGTGGTCCTCGGCCAGCGCGGCCCCACCGCGGTGATGATCGCCGCGTGGCTGGGCTGGCGCTCCTGGCGTCAGCACACGCTGCGCCCGCTGCTCACCCTGGGCGCCTCCCTGCTGCTGCTCAACCTCACCGTCGGCGCCGCGAAGCTCGGCATGGGCCGTCTCGGCCCGCACTACGCCATCACCATCGGCTCGAACGAGATGGGTCTGGGCGGCGACATATTCCCCTCGGGTCACACCGCCAACGCCGTTGTGACCTGGGGAATCCTGGCCTACCTGGCGTCGACCCCGAGAGCCAGACGATGGCTCTCGGCGCTGTCCGCCGTGACCTCGCTGGGCGTGGGCCTCACCACCGTCTACCTGGGCACGCACTGGCTGAGCGACGTCCTGCTGGGCTGGGCCGCGGGCCTGCTGATCCTGCTGGCGCTGCCCTGGTGCGAGCCGCTGATCGCCCGCTCCGAGGCCGGGATCTTCGCGCTCCGCGACCTGTGGCGCACCCGCCGCGGCCTCGCCCCCGTACCCGCGCCGGCCCCCGTCCCGCTGCCCTCGCCCGTCATGTCCCCGCGGGCCGCCGCGGTGGACGGCGAGCTGCCGGCCCGCGGGACCGTCCCCTCCCGTCCGGCCAGATCCCCCGTCCACCTGGCCCCGGGCCCGCACACCGCCCGTTCGGAGCGCACGCCGGTGACACCGGCGGGCAGCCGCCGCCCGACGCACCCGGAGCGCCCACCGCATCCGGAGCGCCCGGCACGCGCGTCCGCCGCCACGGCCCGGCCGCTGACCGGCGGCTGAGGACTGCGGGGTCGGTACGCACAGCCTCTCCCCGCACAGTGAAGGCCCCCCGCTCGACGAGCAGGGGGCCTTCGCGCGTCGTGGGCCAGGTCCGCCCCCGAGCGGCGCGGCGGCGGGCCGCGGGGCGGCCGCCCAGCCCTCCAAGCGCCGGGGGCGTTCGCTCAGCCCTTCCAGCAGCGCGTCACCGTGCCGTCCGTGACCTCGAAGTTGAGCCGCCCCACCAGGTACTCCAGGGTGATGATCGCGCCGGGCGGCAGCGAGCGGACGGTCGACCAGCCGCGCTCCCGCGCGAGCTCCCGCGCCCTGCTCACCTCCAGCCCGGTATAGCTCTCCGGATCGTCCTGCGGCTCTGTGTGCGAGGGGGGAATGGGTGCCATGACCGCCACGTTAGGCGGCGCGCCCGGGCGGTGGAAGCCCGATCGGCGACGAAGCGTCACCTGTCCCCCGCCGGTCACACTTCTGTCACAGGATCACGACACGTGTTTCGCCGAACTCCATCACCCGTACGAGGGGCCGCTTCCGTGTTCCGCACTCCTTCGAACGAAATTCGGAGTCGCCGTCCGGACGTCCCGAATACCCCGCGAAATGTGCGCGGCGGGCGCCGTCACGGGCCCGGTGGAACTTTTCCGTTCCGGACCGCTCCGATTCCGCCACGCGCCGTGGAAGCTGACGCCGCATAGGAAATGCACGCTTCGGACACAGAACCCCCGCACGGCCGCCGCGGCACCAGGGGCTTCCGCTACGGCACGCGGACCACGGCCGGCGCCCCCTCGGGACCGGGTCTCCCGGCCCCCGGCTCCCCGGAAGCAGCCGGGGCCTTTGGCCCCTGCCTCTCCAGTGCCCGGGACAACCGGTCCCTGGCCGCCCTGATCGCGTCGCCGAGTCCAGCGGGCTCCAGGACCTCGAACTCGAAGCCGGTCATCATCACGTGGATGACCATGACGTCGAGGCTCGGCGCACCGGCGCGCAGGAGACAGCTCCCCTCCCCCGACGCCTCCAGGGTCCCGGCCGAGGGCGAGATCCGCGCGGCCGCCTCCTCCAGCGGCACCAGCAGCCGGACGACGGCCTCCGTGGCGTAGGCGCCGGTGGAGACGCCCCGCGAGACGTACTCGGCCAGGTTCCCGGACGGCGGCGTACGGGGGGTGAAGCGCGGTCCGTGCGGCGGCCTGGGCGTGATGCGGTCGGCCCGGAACGTGCGCCAGTCCTCGCGGTCGACGTCCCAGGCGACCAGGTACCAGCGGCGCTCGGTGCACACCAGCCGGTACGGCTCGACGGTCCGGCGGGTGGAGGACCCCCCGTGATCGCGGTACGCGAAGCGCAGCCGCTCGCTGTCGCGGCAGGCGTTGGCCAGTTCGGTGAGGACCGCGGGGTCGACGGTGGAGGACCGCGGCCCGTGCAGCATCGGCACGGTGAAGGCGTTCAGCGCGCCGATCCTGCGCCGCAGCCGGCTCGGCAGGACCTGTTCCAGCTTGGCGAGCGCGCGTACGGAGGACTCGCCGATGCCCTCGATCCCCTGCCCGGCCGCCGTGCGCAGCCCCACGGCCACCGCGACGGCCTCGTCGTCGTCCAGGAGCAGCGGCGGCAGTTCGGCCCCCGCGCCGAGCTGGTAGCCGCCGCCCGTGCCCGGGCTGGCGTTGACGGGATAGCCCAGCTCGCGCAGCCGGTCCACGTCACGGCGGACGGTGCGCGCGGTGACGCCCAGCCGGTCGGCGAGGTCCGCGCCCGACCATTCGCGGTGGGCCTGCAGCAGAGAGAGCAGGCGCAGCAGTCGTGCGGATGTCTCCAACATGCGGCCGAGTCTGCCAGCCCTTGCGGACAGCCGCTGTCCGCAAGGGGACGGTCCCTCATGGACGGTAGGCGATCTGCGGTACGTCGAAGCAGTTCGTGTTCATGTCGCCCTGGGTGACCCAGCCCCTGCCGTCGCTCCAGCGGGCCACCGAGAGGCACGTCCGGCGCGTTCTCGGCGGCTCGGCCAGCCGCTCGTACGTGACGGGGATCAGCAGCCCGCCCGCCGTGTAGGGCCCGCCCCGGTCCATGAAGGCGTCGACGCACTCCCGGGTGACGCCCGTGCGCGCGCAGGACTTCGCCGCGTCCGTGAACCAGCGTGCCGCCGCCCACCCCTCCAGCTGCCACTGGGAGTGGGCCGGCAGTCCCTCGGTCGCGTCGCGGAACTCCCGTACGGCGCTGTCGCCGGTGTCCTCGTAGTTGCGGCTCGCGCCCGTGGCCCACAGCGCGTTGCGGCAGTGCGGCGCGTCCTTGTAGTCCTCGGGCACGGTGGAGGTCCAGTTCTGGACGTTGGTCACCTTGGCGGTGACCCGGGCGCCGACGTCGTCCATGGCCTTGCACAGCAGGGCGTTGCCGTGGGTGTCGAGGGCGTCGAGGACGAGGTCCGCGCCCTGCGCCTTCAGGTCGGCCGCGGCGGCGCGGAAGTCGGGCAGCGCGAAGTCGACCTGTTCGGTGACGACCCGGTAGCCCTCGGCCCTGAGCCCCTTGGCGACCAGCCGGGCGTAGGCGGCGGAGGCGGACTGGTTGTAGGAGACGACGGCGGCCGTGCGGGCGCCGTGGACGCGCTTGAAGTAGCGGTAGACCTCGGTGCCGCCGTACAGCTCGCCGTCCCAGCCGGGCGTGCCGTGGCGCGGCGCGAGGCTGCCGTAGATCCCGTACAGGTGCGGATAGGTGTCGTAGGCGGCGCCGATGGGCTGGCCGCCGATGTCGGGCACGCCCGCGCGGGACACCTGGGAGGCGCCCGCGTAGTCGAGCGCGGTCGTGGCGACGAGGGCGACGACCTTGTCGTGGTCGATCAGCCGGCGCACGCAGGCGCTGTTGCCGACGCCGCTGCCGCCGTCGTCGCACAGCCGCACCTCGACCCGCCGTCCGCCGATGCCGCCCCGGGCGTCGAGCCGGTCGAACCAGGCTTTCGCCCCGTCACGCGGTCCGGTGAAGGCGGCGGCACCGACGGGGCTGGTGACGCTGCTGATGACGCCGACGCGGATCGGCGCGGCGGATCCCCGGGGTGCGGGCGTGGCGCGGTTCTCGAAGTCGCTCTCGGGGAGCCGGCTGCCGCAGGCCGTGCCGAGCAGGAGCAGCAGGACCGCGACGGCGGCGCCGGCCGCTGTACGCCGCACCGCGGGTCAGCAGCCCGGGACGGGACTCGACGACCCGTTGCCGCTGAGCTGCACCAGCGCGCAGAGCGTCTTGGTGGAGACCTTCCAGGTGCCGTTCTGCTCGACGGCCGTCCCGGAGGCGTTCGGCAGGGCGGTGGCGCCCTGGAGGAGGAGCGTGTAGGTCACGTTCGCCTCGGTCGGCGAGGTGAACTCGATCTTCTGCACGTTCGCCTTCACCTGCTGACCGCGCTGGTCGCCGTTGAAGCCCTGCAGCACCGGGGCCATCTGCTCGCCGTTCTCCAGGACGGCCTGCTTCTCCTCCGCGGAGACGGCCGGGTCGAAGAACTTCTCCCAGTTCTGCTTGATCTCCTGCTGGGCCGCCACCGGGTCGGCCGGCACCGTGGCGGTGGGCCGCACGCCGGTGGACTGTTCCGCCGGAGGCGTGGGCGACGCGGAACCCCCGCCGCCGCCGTCGTCGTCGCTGCACGCCGTGAGGACCGCGGCGAGGACGAGGACCGCCGCCGCCACCGCTCCCCCGACGTTCCCCCGCCTGAGTTCGCTCCCGAGAACCATCTGGCTCACCACCGGGTGTCGGTCCGGGCCAAAAGCGCCCGGTGCTTTCAGGGTCGGCTTCCAGAAGGCATAGTGCAAGCCATCGGCCGGCACGGACAGATACCCGACGTGTGGGAGTCCTGATGCGGACAGTTCGACCGCGCGGCGCGCACCCCGCCCTGTGGGCCGGCTGGGCCGCGCTGGCCGCCGGGGCGGTGCTGTGCGTCATCGGCTGGTACGGCGTCTCGGGCGAGCGGTACGCGGAACGTCAGCTGCCCTACCTCGCCTCCTGCACGGTGCCCGGCGCCGCGCTGATCGTCTCCGGCGCGGTGCTGATCGCCCAGGGCAGGAACGCCTCGGCGGCGGCGCGCGTCGAGGAGCTGTACGGGCTGCTGGTGGCGGCCGGGTCCGCGGAGGACGGGGAGCCGGGGCCGGCGGCCGCGCCCGTGGCCGTCAGCGGTGACCTCCTCATGGTGCCCGGCGGCACCCTGTACCACCGGGCGGACTGCCCGCTGGTCGCCGGGAAGCCGGAGGCCGTGCCGGCCGACTCGCGCGTCCTGGCGGGCGGGGACCTGGGTCCGTGCCCGATCTGCGAGCCCGACGCCGAGGACGCCCCCTCCGCCGGCGGGCCGCCCTCCTCCTCCGCCGGGCCGCCCATCGCCGAGCGGCCCTTCCCTCCCGACCGCCCGTCCGGCCCGGAGCGCCCGTCCACAGGTCCGGACGACTGATGTCCCCGCTCGTGTCCCCACTGACGTCCCAGCTGACGTCCCCGCTCGTCTCCCCGGCGACGTCCTCCCTGACGTACGACCTCACCCTGGCCGGTCTGTCGATCGGCGGTGCCGCCGCGCTCACCGGGATCGGGCTGATCGTCACCTACCGCGCCACCGGCGTGCTCAACTTCGCGCACGGAGCGATCGCGATGGTGTGCGCGTATCTGCTGCGTCAGTTCACGGTCGAGTGGGGCTGGCCGCTCGCGCTCGGCGCCTCGGTGACCCTGCTGCTGGTGGCCCCGGCGATCGGCATGGCCCTGGAGCGCTTTGTGTTCCGACCGCTGGCCCTGCTCGGCGGCGACCCGGCGCAGACCCTGGTCGCGAGCATCGGGGTGTTCGTCCTGCTGGTGGGCGGGGCGGCGCTCGTGTGGGGCACCGGTGCGCGGGCGGACGCGCCGACGCTGGTGTCGGCGGATCCGTGGGGGCAGCTCGCGGTGGCCGTCGCGCTGGCCGCGGGGGTGGGCGCGGTGACCCGCTGGACCCGCTTCGGCACGGAGCTGCGGGCGATCGTCGACGACCGCCCGCTCGCGGTGCTCGGCGGTGTCGACGCGGACCGGGTGGCCGCGGCGGGCTGGGCCTTCGGCTCGTTCACGGCGGGTCTGACGGGCGTGCTCCTCGCGCCGTACGTGCGGCTCGACCCGTACGGCCTGCCGCTGCTCGTCATCGAGGTGATGGCGGTCGCGGTGGCGGCCCGGATGCGCAGTCTCCCCGTGGCGATCGTGGTCGCGCTCGGCATCGGTGTCGCCCAGAGCCAGCTGACCCGGCTGCACCCCTCGGGCTGGGCGGAGCCGCTGCTCCGGGCCGTGGGCGCCAACCTCTTCGTGGTCGCGCTGCTCGTCGCCGCGCTCGTACTGCCCGGCATCGGCACCCGTGACGCGCTCCCGCGTCCGGCGACGGTCCGTGTGCCGACGCCGCCGGGAGCCTGGGCCGTGGCCGTCGTGCTGTTCCTGCTGCCGCTGGGCTTCGCGGGCTCGGACCTGCACACGTCGGTGCAGGTGCCCGCGCTCGGCGTCGTCCTGCTGTCGCTGGTCGTGGTCACCGGCCGCGGCGGCCAGATCTCGCTGGGGCAGGCCGCGTACGCCGGTCTGGGCGCCCTCTTCACGGCGCTGCTGGCCGCGGGGCGGTTCCCGGGGCTGCCCGCGCTGCCCGAACTGGCCGCGCTGGCCGTGGCCGTGATCCTGGTGGCCCCGCTCGGTGTGCTGACCGGCCGGCCGGCCATCAGGCGGCACGGCCTGGCGCTCGCGGTGGCCACCTTCGCGGTGGGCGTGGGCGTCAGCCGGTTCGTCTTCGCTCAGCCGTACGCGGTGGACGGTCTGTCCCTGGACCGGCCGGCCGGATTCGGCGGGGACCGCGCGTACTACGTCCTCGAACTCGTCCTGCTGGCCGCCGCCCTGCTCGCCGCGCACACCCTGCGCAGGGGCCGGACCGGCCGTGCCCTGGCCGCCATGCGGGACCACGAGGCGGGCGCGTCGGCGGCGGGCGTCCGCGTGCCGGCGCTGAAACTGACCGCGTTCGTCGCGGGGGCCGCGCTGGCGGCGCTGGGCGGCGGCATGCTCGGCATGGGGCTGCGCGCCTTCGACGCCGGCCAGTACGACCCGGTCCGCAGTCTGCTCTGGTTCGCGGCGGTCGTCGTGCTCGGCGCCGACAGCGTCCTCGGCGCGCTCGTCGCCGCCGCCCTGCTGGTCGGGCTCGACGCGGGGGCCCGGGGCGGGGTGGCGGCCGCCCTCGTCGGCCTCCTCGCCGTCCTCGTCGGCCGCTTCCCCGAGGGCCCCTACGAGGCCCTGCGCACGGCGGCGTCCCGCCTCCGCCTCCGTTCCCGTCCCGCCCTGACCCCCCTGGGCGCCCGGGCCCGCCGGCACCTGCTCAGGGCCGACGGGGACCGCCCCGAAGCACGCGGACCTTCGGCGGGCCCGGCGAACGTGCCCGCCGCGGGCGCCGCGACGGCCGGAGTGGCCGGGTCGACCAGGGGAGCCGGGTCAACCGAGGTGTCCGGGCCGGCCCCGGGGACCCCGGTGGCCGGCCCGGGCGGGAAACCCGGGCGCCGCCAAGGTCCCGCGGCACCGGCCGGCACGGGCCCGGGGGCCGGGCCCCGGCCGAGTCCCACCGCACCGGCCGGCACCGCCCGGGAACCCGGACCCCGCCCGGCACCCCCCGCGCGCACCGGCCCGCACCCGGGCCCGGCCGCGCCCGCCGACCGGCGGCGAGGAGCCGGGCAGGATCCGCGGCACGGCACGCCGGACGGCGGCGGCCGGGAGAGCGGGCCCCGCCCGGAACACCCGGCACCCGGCGGCAACGGCCGGAACGGCGGCCCCCACCCGGAACCCGGCGCGACCGTCGCGTCCGGCGGAGGCGGCGACGCGGTACGGACCGGGAACGGCGGCGCGGCCCGAACCGGAGACGGGGGCGCGGCCCGAACCGGAGACGGGGGCGGGGTCCGGACCGGAGGCGGGGGCGCGCCGTTGCTGACCGCCCGTCGGCTCCGCGTCGTCCACGGCGGGTTCACCGCGCTCGACGGGGTCTCCCTCGACGTCCCGCCCGGACGGGTCACCGCGGTCGTGGGACCCAACGGGGCCGGGAAGAGCACCCTCTTCCACTGTCTCGCGGGCACACTGCGCCCCTCGGGCGGACGCGTGCTGCTCGGCGGGCGGGACATCACGCGGCTGACGGCGCACGCCCGCACACGGCTGGGGATCGCGCGGACCTTCCAGCAACTCGCGGTCTTCCCGTCGCTGACCGTCGCCGAGAACGTGCGCGTGGGCGCCGAGCAGGGCCGGGCCGCCGATCCGGGGTCGGTGGAGCGGGCGTTGCGGCTGTTCGGTCTCGACGGGCCGGTGCGGTCGCTGCCCGCGGCGGGGCTGCCGACCGGAACGCTCCGGCGCGTCGAACTGGCCCGGGCGTTCGCCGGGAACCCCCGGGTACTGCTGCTCGACGAGCCGGCGGCCGGTCTCGACACCGCCGAAGTGGCCGCGCTGGCCCGGGTGCTGCGGGCGCTGGCCGCGGACGGCACGGCCCTGCTGGTCGTCGAGCACGACCTCGACCTGGTCGCCGGTCTGGCGCACACCGTCCACGTCATGGCGGCCGGACGGATCGTCACCTCGGGCCCCGCCGACCGTGTCCTGGACACGAGGACCGGCGGATGAGCATCGCCCTGCGCGGCGCGCGCGTACGCTACGGCCCCCTGGAGGCCCTGCACGGCGTGAGCCTGGCCGCCCCGGCGTCCGGCCTCACCGTACTGCTGGGCCGCAACGGCTCCGGCCGTACGACCGTGCTGCGCGCCCTCGCCGGTACCGTGCCGCTGGCGTCCGGTGCCGTCGTCTGGGACGGCGCCGACGTGACGCGCCTGCCCGCGTTCGAGCGGGCCCGGCGCGGGCTCCGCCTGGTCCCCGAACGCCGGGCGGTGTTCGGTTCCCTGACCGTCCGCGAGAACCTGGAACTCGGCGGGGCCGGCCTGCCGGCGGCGCTGGAGGCCTATCCGGAGCTGGCGCCGCTGCTCCCCCGCCGCGCGGGCACCCTCTCCGGCGGGGAGCGGCGCATGCTGGCCCTGGCGCGCGTCCTGGCGGCCCGCGCGCGCGTGGTGCTCGTCGACGAACCCGCGCAGGGCATGTCGCCGGCGGTCGCGGCCCGTACGTACGCGCTGCTGGGCGCTCTCGACGCGTGTGTGGTGATCGCCGAGCAGCGGCTGCCCCCGGGGCTGCGCGAACGGGCGGGCCGGACGACGTACGTGCACGAACTGCGCCGTGGCGCGGTCGTGTTCAGCGGAGAGGCCACGGAGACGGCGGTGCGGAGCGGTGGGCCGCCGGGTTCAGGGGCGGACCGAACAGGCCGGGCACCCCGGTACGGGAGGCGCCCGCCGCCTTCGGGACGACGAGCTTCAGGCCCTTGACCAGCCGGTCGGGGCTGCCGCCGATCTTCTTCTTGTTGGCGTTGTAGAGCGTGCGCCAGCCGCCCGGCACCCGGTGCTTGCGGGCGATCGACGCGAGCGTCTCGCCGGCCTTCACCACGTGGAAGGGGCCCAGGAGTCCGTAGACCCTGGAGCACTCGGGCCAGGCGCCCCAGCCCTGGGAGGCCTGCACCTTCTTGGCGATCGCGATCTGCTGGGCGCGGGTGGCGAGATCGGCACGGGGGGCGTGGTCGAGCCCGCCGAAGCTGATCCAGGTGGGCTGCCAGAACTGGAGCCCGCCGTAGTAGCCGTTCCCGGTGTTGATGTGCCAGCGGCCGCCGCTCTCGCACTCGGCGAGACAGGCCCAGGGCCAGTCGTCGTTCGCGCAGTCGAAGGCCCGCCGGGCGGGCCCGGGGTCCGGGAGCGGCGGCGCCGCGTTCGCGGCGCCGGGAGCTAGGACGGCCAGTGCGGCGGCGGCCACGGCCGCGTACCGCACGCGTCCGCCCGGCGGCCGGACCGAGGTGCGTGCGGTCGGCTGCGTCCGTCTGGTCGGCATGAAGGACATCGGCATCGGGCCACGCTATGCAGGCCGTCCCGCCGCTCCTCCCAGCCCACGCCCGGCACGCCCGGCACCCCACCCGGTCGGAGGACCGGCCCACGCCGGGGGCCTCACCCGGACGGAAGGACCGGCCCACGCCCAGGGCCCCGCCCGGTCGGAAGGACCGGGCGGGGCCTGGTGCCCGGCACGAGGGGGGAGCGTGGCTCAGATCTCGAGCCGCTGGCCGGGCACGATCAGGTCGGGATCACCGCCGATCACGGACCGGTTGGCGGCGTAGATCTTCCGCCAGGTGGTCCCGTGCCGCGCGGCGATGCCGCTCAGGGTGTCGCCTTCGCGGACGGTGTAGTTGCCGCGGGACGAACCGCGGTCGGCGTGGTCCGGTGTACGGGCCGGCGTCCTCGCCGGTTCCCGCTTGGCCGGCACGGACTTCCGCGCCGGCTGGTGCGCCGGCTTCGAGACCGCCTCGGCGTTCGCGGACCCCGTGGTCCGCCCGGACCCGGAGGAGCCCGGCGCGTTCCCGTAGGCGCCGGCGCGGGCCGAGCAGGTGGGCCAGGCGCCCCACCCCTGTGCGTTCTGGACCTTGGTGGCGACGGCTATCTGCGCGCTCTTGGACGCCTTGTCGGCGGTCGGCGCGTACGCCGTGCCTCCGTAGGCGCGCCAGGTGCCGGCGGAGAACTGGAGTCCCCCGTAGTAGCCGTTGCCGGTGTTGATGTGCCAGTTGCCGCCGCTCTCGCACTGGGCGATGCGGTCCCACACTCCGTTGTCGGCCGCGGCGGCGTCACCGGTCGCGGCGAGCAGTCCGAGCGGGGCAAGCAGTGCCGCCCCGGCCAGGACCGCCGTCGTACGTGTCTTGTTCGCCGTACGAGCCTTGTGGCCGTTCTCGTGAGTGCTGTCGGCACATGCGGACATGTATTTCCCTCTCGAAACACCCGGGGTCCCCCAGGAACGGGACGCGGTGACCTGCGCGTAGGACGCGGCCCTCGCGCTCCGACCCGTCCACCGGCGGCGTGCTGTGATCCGAAGCGGATCGGCCGGCGGACGTACCCGAGCGGTGCTCGTTGCACACGGCGGAGGAATCTATGGACCCCGGCGCCCCGATATCAACCAACTCCTTGTCATTCGAGGCCAGTTGGCGGTTACCGCAGGTATCATCGATTTTCGGCCACCCATTTCATTGGGTGATTTCCGGATTTGTCGACCCGTGCACCGAGTGATCTGTGACTTACTTCACCCAGTCAACTTCCTTCGTCTTCCTTGAAGTTGACTGGGAGTGACCAATTCCGGGGGCGCCTTCACCCTGGGCGTCGGATGGTTCGATTCCGTTCGCCGTCGGGCGTGACTCCGGCCACAGATCACCCGTTGACATCTTCATGAGCCGGGAACCCCCGGTCCATGGGCCGGGAGCCGCCCGGCACCGCCACGCACCGCATCCCGAGGAGCCACCGTGCCGCGCATGCTCGACGTCGGCGACGACGTACGCGCCGAGATCGGCGACGAAGAAGCCGACCGGCTGCTCGCCGGAGAGAACGCCCCCGGCAGTTACGACTGCACGTCCTGCCGCACCCCGGGCGACTCGGAACAGGAACGCACCAGCACCGTCCTGTTCATCGGCGACGAGACCGCCGTCCTCGCCTTCGCCCACGCCACCTGCCTGCCCTCGCACGTCGTGCAGGTCACCGAGGAACAACTCCAGGGCGCCGTCCGCTCGATCCACCCCGACGGCGCTCCCGCCCACCCCGTCCCCGAGCAGGCCGTGCTCGGCGTCACCAGCGGACTCGTCCTGATCAACGGCGAGCTGCACCCGGCGCTCGTCGTCGAACCGACCGGGCCGATCGTGCGTCCCGGCTCGACCGACATCGGCGACGACTTCCTGCCCCTGCTGATCGAGCAGGGCTTCATGCCCGCGACCGAGCTGAACGCGGTGCCGCCGGTCCTGTACGGCTGGTCCGTCCTGCTCGCGGCGGGCCAGCTCCACGCCGTGCTCCAGCCGGGCACCGGCGGCGGCTCCCCCGTCGCCTGGTGGCAGGCCCACCAGGCGCTCCAGGTCACCGACAGCTGGCGCGCCGCCGCCAACAAGCTCCAGCAGGTGCTCCTGTTCGCGGCGCCTGTCGGCTCGATCGGCCGTCAGCCCCGGGAGGACCTGCTGCGCGACGCGCTCGACAAGGCCGCGGCCAACGGCAAGCTGGTCGCGGCGGCGATGCCGCTCGCCGGCACCTGAGGGCCCTCGACGGGAAGGGGCGGGGAACCGCGGGCAGGTGGCCGACGCCGGCCGCCGAGGGGTGCCCGCGCGGTTCCCCGCGCCCCCGCGCGCGCCGCTCACTCCGGACGGTCCGCGAAATGACGGTCTCCGGCCGCATCCGTCGGGCCGCGAGGTCGTTGGCACGTACGTGCACACCTACGACGTCCCCGGCCACCGGCCCTTCCAGCCGGTCCCTCCCTCTGGCTCCCCCCTCCGTCCGAGCAGAGAGGTGGAGGCGTCGAGACCGGTGCTGGATTCCCATCAGGGCGGCTCATCGGCCACGCCCATCTACGACGCGCTCTACGCCGAGTGGATCCGGGCGTTCAGGACCCTGCCCGGCGACCGTCACGGCGAGGAGAACCTCGCCTTCAAGGCCTTCGGCATCCTCGGGCGCGGCCCGAACTCGTTCAGCTCGCCGGGCGCGTACAGCTCGTACAGCGCGGGAGCGCAGACCGCCCGGCAGATCGCCGCGCAGCACGGGCAGACCTCGGCCACGACGGCCGCCTGGCAGCCCGGCGCACGCCAGCACGGCACGGGGATGCAGCACATCCCGGCCGCTCTGCCGCCCGCCCCGCGCAGGGGCCTGTGAGCGGCGAGGACCGTGAGCGGTGACGCGTGAGGGGCGGCTCCCTGAGGGAGCCGCCCCTCACGCTTCGCCCGTGGGCGCTACTTCTTCTTGTTGGTGCCGCGCTTCTCGCGCACCCGCACCGAGATGTGGATCGGCGTGCCCTCGAAGCCGAACTCCTCACGCAGCCGGCGCTCGATGAAGCGGCGGTAGCCGGCCTCGATGAAGCCGGAGGCGAAGAGCACGAACCGCGGGGGCTTGGTGCCGGCCTGCGTGCCGAACAGGATGCGGGGCTGCTTGCCGCCGCGGATCGGGTGCGGATGGGCGGCGACCAGTTCGCCGAGGAAGGCGTTCAGACGGCCGGTGGGAACGCGGGTCTCCCAGCCGTCCAGAGCCGCCTCGATCGCCGGGACGAGCTTCTCCATGTGACGGCCGGTGCGGGCCGAGACGTTCACCCGGGGCGCCCAGGCCACCTGGAGGAGCTCGGTCTCGATCTCCCGCTCCAGGTAGTAGCGGCGCTCCTCGTCGAGGGTGTCCCACTTGTTGAAGGCGAGGACGACGGCGCGGCCGGCCTCGACCGCCATGGTGACGATGCGCTGGTCCTGCACCGAGATGGTCTCGGACGCGTCGATCAGGATGACCGCGACCTCGGCCTTCTCGACGGCGGCGGCGGTGCGCAGCGAGGCGTAGTAGTCGGCGCCCTGCTGGAGGTGGACGCGCTTGCGGATGCCCGCCGTGTCGACGAACTTCCAGGTGATGCCGCCGAGTTCGATGAGCTCGTCGACCGGGTCCCGGGTGGTGCCCGCGAGCTCGTTGACGACCACGCGCTCCTCGTTCGCCACCTTGTTCAGCAGCGAGGACTTGCCGACGTTCGGCCGGCCGATGAGGGCGATGCGGCGGGGTCCGCCGACCGCGGTGCCGAAGGTCTGCGCCGGGGCCTCGGGCAGCGCCTCCAGAACGGCGTCGAGCATGTCGCCGGTGCCGCGGCCGTGCAGCGCGGAGACCGGGTGCGGCTCGCCGAGACCGAGGGACCACAGGTACGCGGCGTCGGACTCGCCGCTCATGCCGTCGACCTTGTTGGCGCACAGGACGACGGGCTTGCCGGCCTTGCGGAGAAGGCGTACGACCGCCTCGTCGGTGTCCGTGGCGCCGACCTTGGCGTCGACGACGAAGACGACCGCGTCGGAGGCCTCGATCGCGTACTCGGCCTGGGCGGCGACGGACGCGTCGATGCCGAGGACGTCCTGCTCCCAGCCGCCGGTGTCGACGACCTTGAAGCGGCGCCCCGCCCACTCGGCCTCGTAGGTGACGCGGTCGCGGGTGACCCCGGGCTTGTCCTCGACGACCGCCTCGCGGCGGCCGATGATGCGGTTCACCAGGGTCGACTTGCCGACGTTCGGGCGGCCGACGACGGCGAGGACGGGCAGCGGGCCGTGGCCCGCCTCCTCGATCGCGCCCTCGACGTCCTCGATGTCGAAGCCCTCTTCCGCGGCGAGCTCCATGAACTCCGCGTACTCGGCATCGCCAAGCGCCCCGTGGTCGTGCTCTGCCGAACCGTCGGGCTGGATGTGGTCGTTCATGAAGTCCGTACCTCGTCGTTCATTCGTGGTGATCGGTGGATCGCCCGCAAACCGGGTGATCCACTACTAAGTGTCGCCTAACGCCCGGTGGCGCGCCCGGTGTTTTCCCGGCGTCCGGTCAGGTGTCTGGCGTTGTCCAGATGGGCGCTCAGCTGCTTCTGGATACGGCCGGTGGCCTCGTCCAGCGCCTGTCGGGTGCGCCGGCCGCTGCCGTCGCCCGCTTCGAAGGGGTCGCCGAAGACGACGTCGACCCGGCTGCGCAGCGGGGGCAGCGCCCTGGTCAGCCGGCTGGTCCGCTCGGCACTCCCCAGCACCGCCACCGGGACGATCGGGGCTCCGCTGCGCACCGCGAAGTAGGCGAGTCCGGCCCGCAGCGAGGCGAAGTCGCCCTCGCCCCGGGTGCCCTCGGGGAAGATCCCGAGGACTCCGCCGGCCGCCAGGACGCCGAGGGCGTCGGTGATGGCGGCGCGATCCGCTATCTCCCGGTCGACCTTGAGCTGGCCGATGCCCAGCAGGAACGGGTCGAGCGGGCCGACGAACGCCTCCTTCTTGATCAGGAAGTGCGTGGGCCTGGGCGCGACACCCATGACCATCGGCCCGTCGATGTTGTGCGAGTGGTTCACGGCCAGGATCACCGGGCCGGTCGCCGGGACCTTCCAGGCGCCGAGGACGCGCGGCTTCCACAGCCCGTACATCAGGCCGACGCCGATGCGGCGTCCGATCTCGGCGCCTCTCTCGGAGGGTGCGCTCACGCGGCGGCCCGCTTCTCCTCGACGAGGGTGACGACACACTCGATGACCTGCTGGAGCGTGAGGTCGGAGGTGTCCACCTCGACCGCGTCGTCCGCCTTGGCGAGGGGGGAGGTCTTGCGGCTGGAGTCGGCCGCGTCCCGCTTGACCAGCGCCTCACGGGTCGCGTTGATGTCCGCGCCCTTCAGCTCGCCGCTGCGCCGGGCGGCACGCGCCTCCGGGGAGGCGGTGAGGAAGATCTTCAGGTCGGCGTCGGGCAGCACGGTGGTGCCGATGTCCCGGCCCTCGACGACGATGCCGGCCGGCGCGGACGCGGCGAGGGCGCGCTGCAGCTCGGTGATGCGGGTGCGCACCTCGGGGACGGCGCTGACCGCGCTGACCTTGGAGGTGACCTCCTGCGTACGGATCGGGCCCGCGACATCGGTCCCGTCGACCGTGATGGTCGGCTCGGCCGGGTCGGTGCCGGAGACGATCTCCGGCTTGCCGGCCACGGCGGCGATCGCGGAGGGGTCCGTGATGTCGATGTCGTTGCTGACCATCCACCACGTGATGGCGCGGTACTGGGCCCCGGTGTCCAGGTAGCTCAGGCCGAGCTTGGCGGCCACGGCCTTCGAGGTGCTCGACTTGCCCGTGCCGGAGGGGCCGTCGATGGCGACAATCACAGCCGGAGCGGTACGGGCGGCGCCGTTGTCCACGGTGGGAACACCTTCCTGGTGCGGGGTGGAGGTCTCTGCGGGACGCGAGCGCGCCCCGCACAAGGTTACCGGCCCCGCGGACCCCGTATCACTGGCCCTTCCCGGCACCGGCTCACCGGGAGGGGCCACGGCCCTACTGGCGCAGCGCCCAGCCCCGCTCCCGCAGGGCCGCGCCGAGCACCGGCACCGCCTTGGGTTCGACCATGAGCTGCACCAGACCGGCCTGCTGACCGGTGGCGTGCTCGATGCGTACGTCCTCGATGTTGACCCCGGCCATCCCCGCGTCGGCGAAGATGCGGGCGAGCTGGCCGGGCTGGTCGTCGATGAGGACGGCCACGACCTCGTAGACGCGCGGCGCGGAGCCGTGCTTGCCGGGGACGCGGACCTGGCCCGCGTTGCCGCGGCGCAGGACGTCCTCGATGCCGCCGGCGCCCTCGCGGCGCTTGGCCTCGTCGGAGGACTGCAGGGCGCGCAGGGCCCGGACCGTCTCGTCGAGGTCGGCGGAGACGTCCGCGAGGAGGTCCGCGACGGGGCCCGGGTTCGCGGAGAGGATGTCGATCCACATCCGGGGGTCGGAGGCCGCGATCCGGGTCACGTCACGGATGCCCTGCCCGCAGAGCCGTACCGCCGTCTCCTCCGCGTGCTCCAGGCGCGCGGCGACCATGCTGGACACCAGGTGCGGCATGTGCGAGACGAGCGCCACGGCGCGGTCGTGGGCGTCCGCGTCCATGACGACGGGCACGGCGCGGCAGTGCGACACCAGTTCCAGGGCGAGGTTCAGGACCTCGGTGTCCGTGTCCCGGGTCGGGGTGAGCACCCAGGGCCGGCCCTCGAAGAGGTCGCCGCTCGCGGCGAGCGGGCCGGACTTCTCGCGGCCCGACATGGGGTGCGTGCCGATGTACGGGGTGAGGTCGAGGCCGAGGGCCTCCAGCTCGCGGCGGGGGCCGCCCTTGACGCTGGCGACGTCGAGGTAGCCGCGGGCGAGACCGCGGCTCATGGCGTCCGCGAGGGTCGCGGCGACGTGCGCCGGCGGGGCGGCGACGATCGCGAGGTCGACCGGCCCCTCGGGGGTCTCGTCCGTGCCGGCGCCGAGCGCGGCCGCGGTGCGGGCCTGCTCCGGGTCGTGGTCGGCGAGGTGGACGACGACGCCGCGGGCGGCGAGCGCGAGGGCCGCGGACGTGCCGATCAGCCCGGTTCCGATGACGAGCGCGGTCCTCACTGGGCGATGTCCTTGCGCAGTGCGCCCGCGGCGCCGAGGTAGACGTGCACGACGTCGGCGCGCGGCCGGTCGGACTCGATGTGGGCGAGGACCCGGACGACCCGGGGCATGGCGCCCTCGACGTCCAGTTCCTGCGCGCAGATCAGCGGGACGTCGACGATGCCGAGCTTGCGCGCCGCCGCGGCCGGGAAGTCGCTGTGCAGATCGGGGGTCGCCGTGAACCAGATGCTGATCAGGTCGTCCGTGGTGAGCGCGTTGCGCTCCAGGATGGCGGTGAGCAGTTCGCTGACCTGCTCGTCCATGTGTCCGGCGTCGTCCCGTTCCAGTTGGACGGCGCCCCGGACCGCTCGTACCGCCACGGTGATGCTCCTCGCTGGTCTGTGTGCACGTCGTGTCGCACCAGCGTAGTCAGCCGCTCGCGCGCGGGTGCGCGGCGCCCGCCTGACGAGACGCGGACCACGCGCCGGATCCGGCCCCGGCCGGGCGGCCGACCGAGCCGATGTCACCCGAATCGCCCCATTCCTTCACCCGGGGCGAGAACGCGCCCGTGCGCCTCTGGACGCGGGCGCGCTCGTCCGCTCTCATGGCAGGAGGCCCGCTCCGGGGGAGGACCGGATGAAGAGACCAGGACCCCTTCTCACCCTCTTCGCGGGGCTCGTGTTCGGCGTGTTCCTGCTGGCGCTCAACGCGACGACGGGGACGAAGAACGCGTCGAACCCGTACAAGGAGGCGTCGCCGGCCGACTCGGTGTCGGCCACCGCGCCACCGGCCTCCGCCTCACCGTCGCCCTCGCGGCCGTCGAGTCCGTCGGCGTCCCGCAGCGCCGTGCCCAACGCCGACTACGCGGGCCGCACCGACGACGACTCCTCGGCGGTCGCGGTCTCCGTGCGGGGCGGCAGGGCGATCGCCTACTTCTGCGACGGGCACGACAAGGAGTCCTGGCTGAAGGGCGACGTCGAGGACGACGGCACGATGAAGCTCACGGGCAGCCACGGCGACGAGCTGAACGGCACCCTCCAGGACGACGAGCTGATCCGCGGCACCGCCGACGTCGGCGGGCAGCGGTACACGTTCACCGCCGACAGGGCCGTCAAGCCCTCCGGTCTGTACCGGGCGACCGCCACCGTGCGCGGCGCGAAGATCGACGGCGGCTGGATCGTGCTGCCCGGCGGAGCGCAGGTCGGCGTCGTCGAGCGCGACGGCACGCCTTCGGCGGCACCCGAGATCGACCCGGAGACCGGCGCCGTGACGATCGACGGCCAGAAGATCATCGCCCGCCCCGTCACCCCCTGACCGCCTCTTCCGCAGGGAGCCGTCCATGACCGTGGACCCGAACGCCGCCACCCAGGGCTTCCCCTCGCCGCCGCCCGAGCGCGGCCGCCCGGGCGCGGCCCGCTACCTCGTCCCGGCCCTGGTCGCCGCGGCCGTCGCGGTGGCCCTCGGTGTCTACGGCAAGGTCCACGACCCGGCGGGAACGGCGTTCAACCTCGCCGGCTTCAGCAGCACGGGGGCGGTGAAGTCCTGGCTGGCGACGACGGCGTTCCTCTTCGCCCTCGTCCAGCTCGTCTCGGCGCTCATGCTGTACGGGAAGCTGCCGGGCCCGTCCTGGTCGGCGACGCTGCACCGCTGGTCGGGGCGTGTCGCGTTCCTGGTGGCGGTGCCGGTCGCGGTGCACTGCCTGTACGCGTTGGGCTATCAGACGTACAGCGCGCGCGTTGCGTGGCACTCGTTCCTCGGGTGCTTCTTCTTCGGTGCCTTCAGTGCCAAGATGCTGCTGCTCCGCTCGGAGCGCCTGCCCGGCTGGCTGCTGCCCCTCGTCGGCGGCCTCGTCTTCGCCGTGCTCACCGCCCTCTGGATCACGTCCGCCTTCTGGTTCTTCCGTACGTTCGGAGTGACGACATGACCCACCGCCCGGCACGGCGCACGGTGATCCTCGCGACGGGCGCGTCCGCGCTGCTCGCGGGGTGCAGCCAGTACGACGACGGCGACGGTTCCTCGGACGCGTCGCCGAAGGCGTCCAGCGGGCAGCGGCTCGCCTCGACCGGCGACATCCCGGTCGGCGGGGGCACCGTCTTCAAGGAACAGAAGATCGTGGTCACCCAGCCGGCGAAGGGCGACTTCAAGGCCTTCTCGGCGGTCTGCACGCACCAGGGGTGCCTGGTGGACAAGGTGGCGAGCGGCACGATCGACTGCCCGTGCCACGGCAGCAGGTTCGGTGTCGAGGACGGGGCGGTGAAGGCCGGTCCCGCGACGCGTCCGCTGCCCGCCGAGAAGATCACGGTGCAGGGAGACTCGATCCGGCTGGCGTGAGAGGGGCCGTACGCTCCTGGACATGCGCTCCGAGCCCCCCGCACCCCAGGCAGCCCCGGCACACACCGCCTCCCCGGCACCGGCGGTGTCGCCCCCGCCGTCCGCACCGCCCGCGCCGGCGGTCCCGGCGGACGGGATCGCACTGGTGCGGGACCACACGATCTACTCCTGTGTGATGGGGTCACGCGCCTTCGGGCTGGCCACGGAGGGCAGCGACACGGACCTCCGGGGCGTCTTCCTCGCCCCGACCGCGCTGTTCTGGCGCTTCCAAAAGCCGCCGACGCACGTCGAGGGCCCGGCGCCGGAGCAGTTCGGCTGGGAACTGGAGCGGTTCTGCGAGCTCGCGCTGCGCGCCAACCCGAACATCCTGGAGTGCCTGCACTCCCCGCTCGTCGAGTACGTGGACGACACCGGCCGCGAACTCCTCGCCCTGCGGCAGGCCTTCCTCTCCCGTCAGGCGCACGAGACGTTCACCCGCTACGCCCTGGGCCAGCGCAAGAAGCTGGAGGCCGACGTCCGCACGCACGGCGCCCCGCGCTGGAAGCACGCCATGCACCTGCTGCGCCTGCTGACGAGCTCGCGCGACCTGCTGCGCACCGGGTCCCTGACGATCGACGTCGGGGAGCAGCGCGAGCCGCTGCTCGCGGTGAAGCGGGGCGAGGTGTCCTGGGACGAGGTCGAGCGCCGGATGCTCCGGCTGGCTGCGGAGACCGACGAGGCGGCCGCCCGCAGCCCGCTGCCGCCCGAGCCGGACCACGCGCGCGTGGAGGACTTCCTGGTCCGGACCCGCCGGGCCTCAGCGCTCCGGGACGCCGACGACGGCCGGTGATCCCGCCCCGGCCCCCTCCAGCCGGACCCTGACGACGAAGGCGTGCAGCTCGTCGTGCACGGAGGGGGCGTCCGGCAGTTCCGAGGTCTCCTGCGCCTCGTCGAGCAGGACGTGCAACCGCTCCACGTCCTCCTCCACGCGTGCGCGCGGGATGTCCGCAGGCCCGTGCTCGCGCTCCGCCTTCGCGGCGATCAGGTCCGGGAGATACGCGGGGGAGGCGATTTGTCCGGCCAGCGCGGGCAGATCGGCCAGCACCTCGCCGCTGCGCATGAGGTGGATGCCGGTCAGCAGCACACGGAACGTGTAGAGCAGCGGCTTGAGTTCACCGGTCTTCTCGAAGAGCCGCCACTGCGTGCCCGCGAACCCGCGGTAGTGGTGGGCGTGGTGACGGGTGAGGGCCCCGGGGGCGAACGAGACCAGCTCCCGGTGTTCGTCGCTCGTGTGCACGACCAGCGGCGACAGGAGCTGCTCCAGCACGTAGCCGTTGCGCCGCAGCATGAGCCGTACGAACTTGCGCAGGTCGTGGGTGACCAGGTCCATCTCGGTCCCGTCCCGGAACCACATGCGGGACCGGGTCTCCTCCGGCTCGGTCAGCCCGACGAGGTCGGCCGTCGGCAGCAGATGGACACCGCGCAGATCGACGTCGGAGTCGCGGGAGGGGAAGCCGTACAGGTGCGCCCCGGAGACGGTGGCGAAGAGCACGGGGTCGGGCTGCTCGGCCACCACGCTCGCGAGGTCGGCACCGGGGCCGAGGACGTCGGTCATGGCTCAATCATCCCAGAGCGCCCCCAGCGACATGAGGTCGCCGTGGTACTCGATGCGGTCGGCCCAGTCGGCCGGCCAGGCGTCCGAGCCGTGGTGGGCGCCCGCGAACGCTCCGGTCAGACAGGCGATGGAGTCGGAGTCGCCCGAGGTGCAGGCGGCCCGGCGCAGCGCGGTGACGGGTTCGTCGGCGAACATCAGGAAGCACAGCAGCCCGGTGGCGAACGCCTCCTCGGCGATCCAGCCCGCGCCGGTGGCCAGGCAGGGGTCGTCCTCGGGCGAGGCCGTGCGCACGGCCCGGCGGAGGTTCTCCAGGACGGCGATGCACTCGTCCCAGCCGCGGGAGATGTAGTGCTCGGGGGTGGCGTCGTGGGTGAAGGTCCACAGGTCGCCGAGCCAGCGGGAGTGGTAGCGGTGCCGGTTCTCGTGCGCGTACGAGAGCAGCAGGCCGATCAGTTCCGCGGGCCGGGTGCCCTGGGAGAGCAGCCGGACGGTGTGCGCGGTGAGGTCCGAGGCGGCGAGCGCGGTGGGGTGGCCGTGGGTCAGGGCGGCCTGGAGCTGGGCGGCGCCCGCGCGCTGTTCGTCGCTGAGTCCGCGGGCGAGGCCGACGGGCGCGACGCGCATGTTGGCGCCGCAGCCCTTGGATCCGGTCTGGCTGGCCTCCTGCCAGCGGCGCTTCCCGTCCTTGAGGAGGTCGCAGGCGACCAGGCAGGTGCGGCCGGGGGCCCGGTTGTTCTCGGGCGACTGGTACCAGTCGACGAACTCCTCGCGGACCGGGCGTTCCATCCGCAGCGGGCCGAGCAGCCCGCGGTCCATGGCGGTGCGCAGTCCGCCCGCGAGCGCCAGGGTCATCTGGGTGTCGTCGGTGACGATCGCGGGGGTGGGCAGCGCCATCTGCCGCCAGGGGCCGCACTTGTCGAGAATGGCGGGCACGGTGCTGAACTCGGTGGGGAACCCGAGCGCGTCGCCGAGGGCCAGACCGATGAGGGAACCGGTGGCGGCGCGTTTGGTCAGGGTCGTGCTGGTCATCGGGCCGTCCTTACGGGGTGGGACGCAGCAGGGGCGGGTGCAGGACCTTGGCGCCGCCCGCGCGGTAGAGGGCGGCGGGTTTGCCGCGGCCGCCGGTGAGGCGTGCGGCGCCGGGGACCTGTTCGACGAATCCGGGCGTGGTGAGGACCTTGCGCCGGAAGTTGGGCCGGTCGAGCGTGGTGCCCCACACCGTCTCGTAGACGTGCTGCAGCTCGCCGAGGGTGAACTCGGGCGGACAGAAGGACGTGGCGAGGCAGGTGTACTCCAGCTTGGCGCCCACGCGTTCGTGGGCGTCGGCGAGGATCCGGTCGTGGTCGAAGGCGAGCGGGCCGCGGTCCTCGTACGGCAGCCACCGGGCCTGCGCCGCGTCGCCGCCGCCGTGCGGTTCGGGAGGGTCGGGCAGCAGTGCGGCGAACGCGACGGAGACGACCCTCATGCGGGGGTCGCGGTCGGGTTCGCTGTAGGTGCGCAGCTGCTCCAGGTGGAGTCCCGAGAGGTCCGACAGGCCGGTCTCCTCGGCGAGTTCGCGCCGGGCCGCCGCCTCGGCGGACTCGCGGGGCAGCACGAAGCCGCCGGGCAGGGCCCAGTGGCCGGCGTACGGTTCCTGGCCGCGCTCGACCAGGAGGACCTGGAGCGCGCCGGCGCGCACGGTCAGGACTGCCAGGTCGACGGTGACGGCGAAGGGCTCGAAGGCGTATTTGTCGTACCCCTCGGGTGCCGCGCCCCCGGGGGCCCGGTCCTCTCCTGCCTCCACCCCACGCCCCTTCTCCACGGCCGTCTTCACGCCCGCCTCACGACCACTCATTATGGTCACCTTGACCATGGTCGTTACGACCATAAAGGGAGCGCGGGGTGCCAACAAGGCTTTCGGCCGGGGAGGTTGCCGCCGGAGGGACGGAAAACGGACCGGCCGGCCCCGGAGGAGTTCCGGGACCGGCCGTCGCAGGGGCTCGTGGAGGTCAGAGGCCGACCTCGGCCATGAGCATGCCGACCTCGGTGTTCGACAGGCGGCGCAGCCAGCCCGACTTCTGGTCTCCCAGGGTGATCGGGCCGAAGGCGACGCGCACCAGCTTGTCGACCGGGAACCCGGCCTCGGCGAGCATGCGGCGCACGATGTGCTTGCGGCCCTCGTGCAGGGTCACCTCGACGAGGTAGTTCTTGCCGGTCTGCTCGACGACACGGAAGTGGTCCGCCTTCGCGTACCCGTCCTCCAGCTGGATGCCGTCCTTGAGCCGCTTGCCCAGGTCGCGCGGGATCGGGCCCACGATGTGCGCGAGGTAGACCTTCTTCACGCCGTACTTGGGGTGGGTCAGCCGGTGCGCCAGCTCGCCGTGGTTGGTGAGCAGGATGACGCCCTCGGTCTCGGTGTCGAGCCGGCCCACGTGGAAGAGCCGCGTCTCGCGGTTCGTCACGTAGTCGCCGAGGCACTGGCGGCCCTCGTTGTCCTCCATCGTGGAGACGACACCGGCCGGCTTGTTCAGCGAGAAGAACTGGTACGACTGCGTCGCGACGGTCAGACCGTCGACCTTGATCTCGTCCTTGTCGGTGTCGACGCGCAGGCCCTGCTCCAGCACGATCTGCCCGTTGACCTCGACCCTGGCCTGCTCGACCAGTTCCTCGCAGGCCCGCCGGGATCCGTAGCCCGCGCGCGCGAGCACCTTCTGCAGGCGCTCGCCCTCCTGCTCGGCGCCCGGGAACGTCTTGGGCAGCTTGACCTCCGGCTTGCCCGCGTACCGGTCGCGGTTGCGCTCCTCGGCCCGGGTCTCGTACTCGCGCGAGCGGGCGGGCTCGGTCCGGCCGCCGCGCTGCTGGCCCTGCCGGGGGCCGCCCTTGGCACCGCCGCGCGCGGAGGCTCCGCGGCCGGACTTGGGGCCGGCCTGCGAGGCGCCGGGGCCTACGTCGTAGAGGCGCTCCTCGGGACGGGGCTTGCTGGGACGCTTCGGCCGGTCGTCACGGCCCGCGCCCGAACCCGCCGCCGAGCTCCTCGGCTGGAAGCCGCCGCCCGTACCGCGCGAGCCGCCGCCGCTTCCGCCGCGCGGGCCGCCCCCGCTTCCGCCGCGCGAGCCACCGCCCCCGCCGGTCCCGCGGGGCGCGCCGCCGCCGCGCGAACCGCCGCTCCCGCCGGTTCCGCGCGGCTTGCCGCTCCCGCTGTTCCTGCCACTGCCGCTGCCACTGCTTCGCATCAAAGTTCCGTCGTCGTCGTGTCGTCTGCGTCTGCATCCGGTGCGTCCGGATCGAACGACGGGACCCCTTCCAGCGTCTCTGCCTCGATCGCGTCCGCCTCGGGGAGGAAGGGCGCGAGCTCCGGGAGCTCGTCCAGGCCGCGCAGGCCCATTCGCTCCAGGAAGTAGTTCGTCGTCGTGTACAGGATCGCACCTGTTTCGGGTTCCGTGCCCGCCTCCTCGACCAGACCGCGCTGGAGGAGGGTCCGCATCACGCCGTCGCAGTTGACTCCGCGGACCGCCGAGACCCGGGACCGGCTGACCGGCTGGCGGTAGGCGACGACGGCCAGCGTCTCCAGGGCCGCCTGGGTGAGCCGGGCCTGCTGGCCGTCCAGGACGAAGCGCTCGACGGCGCTCGCGTACGCGGGACGCGCGTAGAAGCGCCAGCCGCCCGCGATCAGCCTGAGCTCGAATCCGCGGCCCTGGACGGTGTATTCGTCGGCCAGGGCGCGCAGCGCGTCCGCGACCTGCCGTCTGGGCCGCTCCAGGATCCTGGCGAGGTGTTCCTCGGTGGCCGGCTCGTCCACGACCATCAGGACCGCCTCCAGGGCGGCCCCGAGTTCGAGGTCGGCGACGGCGGTCCGTCCCGCGGGGGTGCCGGTGGTCTCCTCGCTCACGTCTTCTCCTTCCGGGTCCCGCGCCGCGCCCCGTCGTCCGCCGCGTCCGCCGGCCGGTCGAACTCGTCGGTCACCCGCGGCCCCTCCTCGCCCTCCCCGCCCGTCCAGCGCACCATGAGGTCCCCGAGGGCCTCCTCCTGGTCCAGAGCGACGGCCTTCTCCCGGTAGAGCTCCAGCAGGGCCAGGAAGCGGGCGACCACGGTGAGGGTGTCGCCGGTGTCCTGCACGAGCGAGCGGAAGCTCGCCTCGCCGAGTTCCCGCAGCCGCGCCACGACGATCCCGGCCTGTTCCCGCACGCTGACGAGCGGCGCGTGGATGTGGTCGACGTACACCTGGGGCTCGGGCCTGGGCTGCATCGCCTTCACGGCGAGCCGCGCGAGGCCCTCCGGCCCGATGCTGATGACGACCTCGGGCAGCAGTTCGGCGTACTGCGCCTCCAGGCCGACGGTACGGGGGTGGCGGCGGGCCTCTTCCTCCAGGCGCGCGTTGAAGATGTCCGCGATCTGTTTGTACGCGCGGTACTGGAGCAGCCTCGCGAACAGCAGGTCCCGGGCCTCCAGCAGGGCGAGGTCGGCCTCGTCCTCGACCTCGGCGGCCGGCAGCAGCCGGGCCGCCTTCAGGTCGAGCAGGGTCGCCGCGACGACCAGGAACTCGGTCGTCCGGTCGAGGTCCCAGTCCGGGCCCATCGCCCGGATGTGCGCCATGAACTCGTCGGTGACCTTGGAGAGCGCCACTTCGGTGACGTCGAGCTTGTGCTTGGAGATGAGCTGGAGCAGCAGGTCGAAGGGACCCTCGAAGTTCGAGAGCCGCACCTTGAAGACACCGTCCCCGGCGTCCGCCTCGGAACCACGGCCGTCCGCCCCACCGGGTACGGCTTCCTCGCCGCCCACGGGGACCGGCCCGGCGCCCGCACCGTCCGTCCCGGACTTCGGGGCTTTCCTCGCGCTCTTCCCGGGCACCCCCGGCGCCCGGGGCGACACGGGTGCCGTCGGCCGCCCGGCGGGCTCCTGTCGCGGCTCCGTGACCGCCGTGGGGGCCGGGGGCGCCTCGGTCGTCTCGCCGGCCGCCTGTCGCCCGCCGGGCGCCTCCGGCGTCGCGGAGCGCTCCGCGGGGCCTCCAGGCGCTTCGGAGGGCTCGGCCGGTGTTCCGGTCCCGCGGCGCCTCCCGGCGCCCTCCCGCGGCGCTCGGGGCGCCTCCCCGGGGGCCTTCGGTGGCTCGGCCGACGGTTCGGCGGCCGGACCGGGCGGTGGCGCGGTGGCCGGAGCGGACGGCGCTTCAGCGGCCGGTCCCGGCGGCGGGGCGGGCGCAGGGCCCGGCGGCGGGGCGGGCGGGGCACCGGGTGGGGCCTCGGCCGGTCCCGGTGCGGTGCCGGGACCGTGCCCCAGCGCACGCCGACGGCCGCCGGAGGCGGCTGACGGGGGCGGGACGTTCGCGGTCATAGCCGTCGAAGGCTACCGCTACCGCCCGCGCAGTCGTCGTACCAGAATGCTCGCGTCCCCGCGGGACTCCAGGTCGGCCAGGACGACGGCGACCGCCTCGCGGACGATCCGCCCGCGGTCGACGGCGAGACCGTGCTCCCCGCGGAGCACCAGGCGCGCGTGCTCGAGGTCCATCAGCTCCTCGGCGGACACGTACACCGTGATCTTCTCGTCGTGCCGTTCCCGCCCGCTGGGCCTGCGGTTCGCCGCGCGCCCCCGCTTGCGGGACGACTGCACGGACGTGGAAGGGGCGCCAGAACCTTCCTGCACCGGCTGACGGCGCCCCGGACCCTCCGGCGCACCACCCCGGCTGCGCGACTCCCCCGCGCCGGACGGCTCGGCGTCGGCGGCGACGTGTTCGTCGCCCTCGCCGTCACCGCCCTGGACGGGCACCGACTGGGGCGCGTCCTCCCCGGCCGCCGCGTCGCCCTCGCCGGCCGGAGCCGGCACCCGGGCCTCGCCGTTGGTCCGGCGCGTGGGGGTGGACGACTGGAGCGCCATGCCCCCGGTGGTACGGAACAGTTCGTCGGCCCCCGGCAGACTCACTCGGCGTGACACCGGGCGAGCACCTCCCTGGCGAGCTGGCGATAGGCGGCGGCGCCGACGGAGTTGGACGCGTACGTGGTGATCGGCTCACCGGCGACCGTGGTCTCCGGGAAGCGGACGGTCCGGCCGATCACGGTGTGGTAGACGTGATCGTCGAAGGCCTCGACGACGCGCGCGAGCACCTCACGGCTGTGCACCGTGCGGGAGTCGTACATCGTGGCGAGGATGCCGTCGAGCTCCAGCTCGGGGTTGAGCCGCTCCTGGACCTTCTCGATCGTCTCGGTGAGCAGCGCGACACCGCGCAGCGCGAAGAACTCGCACTCCAGCGGCACGATCACCTTGTGGGCCGCCGTCAGCGCGTTCACGGTGAGCAGGCCGAGCGAGGGCTGGCAGTCGATCACGATGTAGTCGTAGTCGGCCATCAGCGGCTTCAGGGCGCGCTGCAGCGTGGACTCGCGGGCGACCTCGCTCACGAGCTGCACCTCGGCGGCGGACAGGTCGATGTTGCTGGGCAGCAGGTCCATGTTCGGGACCGCCGTCTTCAGGAGCACCTCGTCGGCCGCCATGCCCCGCTCCATGAGCAGGTTGTAGACGGTGAGGTCGAGCTCCATCGGGTTGACGCCGAGCCCCACGGACAGCGCGCCCTGCGGGTCGAAGTCGACGAGCAGCACCCGGCGTCCGTACTCCGCGAGCGCGGCCCCCAGGTTGATGGTCGACGTGGTCTTGCCCACGCCGCCCTTCTGGTTGCACATCGCGATGATCGTCGCGGGGCCGTGACTGGTCAGCGGGCCCGGGATCGGGAAGTACGGCAGCGGGCGCCCGGTCGGACCGATGCGCTCACGGCGCTGGCGGGCCGCGTCGGGCGCGAGCGTGGCCGCGTACTCCGGATCGGGCTCGTACTCGGCGTCGGGGTCGTAGAAGTGCCCCTCGGGCAGTTCGTCGTAGTCGGCGAAGTGGGTGTGGTTCTCGCCACTTCCGTTGCCGGCCATGGCGTTCACGTGATGGCCATCCATGCTCGGGTGTGCTGTCTGAGTCGTCCGGGGACTCTGGTGGGCTGCGAAGGTGCGGACAGCGACGGAGCCGACAGCCTCGAGCCCCGTGGAGTCCTGGCCCCGCGCCGGCATTCCTGGTTGACCACCCCCGGGAGTAAATGTCGACTCATTCACAAGTCGTCTTACCTCCTTGGTGACCAGGGAACTTCTCGATAGGTCAGCGTGGCACCATGCCGACGGTTGGCGACTCTATGGCGTGTCACCGCTCCGCAGCAACACAATCCGCCGGACCCGACCCGATGTGTCGGCAACCGAACACCCCTCTGTCAAGGGCGTAAGGCCGTCGCACGGCAGGTTTCACCGGTGTGCGAATCGGTCGAAGAGTCACGTTCGCGGCGACTTGAACGAGTGCCGCGAAGTGACCTGACACACACCCGGCCGGACCTTGTCGGGCAAGGTCCGGCCTGGTGAGCGGTGTTGACGACCCGTGTTGACCTATCGCCTTTTGTCAGCGGCGAGTCGGCCGCGAATGTCGACTTCCGGAGTCGTCCGGGAAACTCAGCCGAGCAGGCTCTCCAGCGCGACGTGCTCCAGCCCGTGGGCCTCGGCGACCTCGCGGTAAACGACCTTGCCGTCATGCGTGTTGAGACCCTTGGCCAGCGCGTTGTCGCGGCGCAGCGCCTCGGTCCAGCCGCGGTCGGCGAGCTCGACGATGTACGGCAGCGTGGCGTTGGTCAGCGCGTACGTCGAGGTGTTGGGGACCGCGCCGGGCATGTTGGCGACGCAGTAGAAGACCGAGCCGTGGACCGGGAAGGTCGGCTCGGCGTGCGTGGTGGGACGCGAGTCCTCGAAGCAGCCGCCCTGGTCGATCGCGATGTCGACAAGGACACTTCCCGCCTTCATCCGCGAGACGAGCTCGTTGGTGACCAGCTTCGGCGCCTTGGCGCCGGGGATCAGCACGGCGCCGATCACGAGGTCGGCCTCGAGGCAGGCCTTCTCCAGCTCGAAGGAGTTGGACATGACGGCCTTGACCTTCGTGCCGAAGATCTTGTCGGCCTCGCGCAGCTTGTTGATGTCACGGTCGAGCAGCGTCACATCGAAGCCCATGCCGATGGCGATCTGCGCGGCGTTCCAGCCGGAGACACCGCCGCCGATCACGACGGCCTTGGCCGGCAGCACGCCCGGGACACCGCCGGGCAGGACACCGCGGCCGCCGTTGGCGCGCATCAGGTGATAGGCACCGACCTGCGGGGCGAGACGGCCCGCGACCTCGGACATCGGGGCGAGCAGCGGCAGGGCGCGGCTGGGCAGCTCGACGGTCTCGTAGGCGATCGCCGTGGTGCCGGACTCCAGGAGGGCGTCCGTGCACTCCTTGGAAGCGGCCAGGTGCAGGTAGGTGAAGAGCGTCTGGTCCTTGCGGAGGCGGTGGTACTCCTCGGCGATGGGCTCCTTGACCTTCAGCAGCAGGTCCGCGGTGGCCCACACCTCGTCGGCGGTGGGCAGGATCTGCGCGCCGGCGGCGACGTACTCCTCGTCCGTGATCGAGGAGCCGACACCGGCGTTCTGCTCGACGACGACCTGGTGGCCGTGGCGCACGAGCTCGTGCACACCGGCGGGGGTGATGGCCACCCGGAACTCGTTGTTCTTGACCTCGCGGGGGATGCCGACCTTCACGTCGATCACGGTCCTTGACTCAGAGGGCTCTGGGCTGTGCATGCCGGGGCGATGCAAGCCTGGCGATGCATGACATACCCGACGTACGGGAGCACACCGGGAGACACCACGGAAGAACGCGGCGGAGCCAGTCTAATGAAGGGATTCCCAGTGTCTAGCCTTTCAATGCATCAATCTTCAGGTGATGCACTGCGGATTTCGTAGGCGTTAGCGTCGCGTTTCGCGTCGGATGCGCTCTCCGGGAGCTCATCTCCCAGCATGCGCTCGGCGGCCGCCCGGTGCAGCCGGGCGGCCGCCGGGTCGCCGAGCCGGTCCAGGGTGTCGGCCAGCCTGACCTGCAGCGCGGCCTGCAGGCGTACGTCGTCGGCGCGGCGCGCCCACTCGACGGCCTCCTGGCAGGTGCGCAGCGACTCCTCGGGCCGTCCGGCGTACTCCTGGACCCGGGCCATCTCGCTCAACGCCCTTGCCTGGGAGGCGACATCACCGTTCTTGCGGTGCCAGGCGACCGCGGCGCGCCAGTTGACCTGCGCCTCGCCGTAACGGCCCGCGTAGGTGTGCGCGGTGGCGATGCGCCCGTACAGCCGGGCGGCGTCCACGCGCTCGTCGCGCGCGAGCCGCTGGGCGAGCGCCCTGCCGTACCAGTCGGCGGCCCGGTCGTGGTCCCCGAGTTCCTGGTGGGCGCCGCCTACGGATTCCATCGCGCGGCCGGTCGCGTACGGGTCGTTCGCCTCGCGTCCGGCGTCGAGCGCGGCCCGGTAGCGGGCGAGGGCGTCGGTCCTTCGGCCGGTCTGCGCGTCCAGGTCGGCGAGGTTGAGCAGAGCCGCCGCCCTCTCACGGGGCAGGTCGCGGCGCTCGGCGACGCCCAGGACGAGACGGTGGATGCCGTACAGGTCGGGCGCCGCGGCCCGGGTGCCGAAATGAGCCGCCATGGCCCGCACCAGGGCGGCCATCAGCCGCCGGGCGAGGGTGTCCAGCTCCCCGTCGGCGACGGCCAGCCGGGCGGAGGCGAGCAGCGCGGGCCGGCGTACGCGCAGCCAGTCCTCGGCCGCTTTGGGGCCGGCGAAGCGCAGGGCGCGCGGCATCCCGGCGAGCTTCTCCCGGGCGGGCGAGCTGTCGGTCTCGGTGATGGCGCGGCAGGACACCAGGAGCCGTACGGTCCGCTCCAGCATCCGGGCGCGGGCGAGCTGCACCTCGGCGGGCCGGTCGTGGGTGTCGACGAGCGCCCGGAGCAGGGGGTGCAGACAACCGGGCACCTCGTACTGGGGCAGCGCCGAGGGGACCGCGCGCAGCAGGCCGAGGCCGGCGAACTCGTCCAGGGTGGTGTGCGCGGCCTGGACCGAGCAGCCGGCCAGCGCGGAGGCGGTGTGCGGGTCGACGAGGCCCGCGGGGGCCAGCGAGAGCAGTCGCAGTATCCGTGCGGCGGGGCCCGGCAGGGACGCGTACGAGAGCCGGAAGACACGGTCCAGCGGTGTGCCGTCCTCGCCCTCGGTGCGCAGGTGCTTGGCCAGGTCGGCGACGGCGGAGGCGGGGCGCGCGGCGAGCCAGCCGCCGGCCAGCACCAGGGCCGTCGGCTGGCCCGCGCACAGTTCGACCAGCCCTTCGGCGGCGAGCGGGTCGACGGTGATGCGCACCGAGCCGGTGAAGTGGCCGAGGAGTTCGAGGGCGGACTTGGTGTCCAGGCCGCCCAGCGTGCAGGGGCGGACGTCCGCGATCCCGGTCAGCGGCCCGCCGGAGACGGCGACGACCAGGCAGTCGGGGGAGTCGGGCAGCAGGGCGTCGACCTGCTCGGCGTCGGCCGCGTCGTCGAGCAGGAGCACCGCCCGGCGGACCGCCAGGGCCTCGCGCAGCCGCTCGCCCAGGTCGTCGGCGTCGGCTCCGGGGGGTGCGGACAGTCCGAGGGCGGTGAGCAGTTCCCGCGCGGTGGCCTCGGTGGGCACCCGTGTGCCGTCGGGTTCGGCGAGCCGGGCGCGCAGTATGCCGTCGGGGTAACTCTCGGCGACCTGCGCGGCGAGCCGGTCGGCGAGCGCGGTACGGCCGGAGCCGGGCTTGCCCGCGATGAGCAGCACCCGTGCCCGCGGGGCCTTGCGGCCGGCGATGGTGTCGAGGCCCGCGCGCTCGATGTCCGCCCGGAGTTCCTTCAACTCTCTTGCACGGCCCAGGAACTGACTCACCGTGGGAGCGGACCCGGCAGCCGGGAGCTGCCCCTCGGACGACACCCCGGTGCCGCCGCCGTCCACTGCCTGATCCGCCACGGGCCACGCTCCCGTTCCACTGCACGCGCTAGCCCGCCGGGACTCCGGTACGGGCGTTTTCCAGAGCCTAGTTCACGCTCTGCGACGATCCGGGCGGAGCGCGGCGGTGACGTCCCCCGATCGGATCAGGTGATCGTAGGACCGGCATCCCCGGACGGCCCGCCAGGATCCCCGGACGGGCGCACCCGGCAGCCCTGACGGACGCGCCGGAGCGTCCGAGGCGGGTACCGGAGGACCGCCCGGGGCGCCTTCCGGGACGGCCGGGCCGCCCCGGAGGCGGACGTCAGGCCTCGAAGGGGCGGGCGGGCCAGGGCGCCTCGGCCGGGCGCAGGGCGTCGAGTCCGTCGCCCTGCCGCGCGGCGAGGAGCGAGAGGACGCCCACGACCAGGCAGTTGTTGTGCAGGTCGCCGGCGAGCACACCGCTGACGAGTTCGCCGAGGGGGACGCGGGCCAGCTCCATGTCGGCCTCCTCGTCCTCGACCTCGAACCGCTCGCCCTCCGCCTGGGAGAGGCCGCGGGCCAGGAAGATCCGGATGGCCTCGTCGCAGCCGCCCGGCGTGGTGTAGACGTCGGTCAGCACCCGCCAGCTCTCCGCCTTGACGTGCGCCTCCTCGTAGAGCTCGCGCTGGGCGGCGTGCAGCGGGTTCTCGCCGGGGACGTCGAGCAGGCCCGCCGGGATCTCCCACAGCTTGTGGCGCACGGGGTGGCGGTACTGGCGCAGGACCAGGACGCGGTCCTCGTCGTCCAGGGCGAGCACGGCCACGGAGCCCGGGTGGACCTGGTAGTCACGGCGGACGACCGACCCGCCGGGCATGACCACGTCGTCGGTGCGCACCGAGGTCTTGTTGCCCTTGAAGGGGGTCTCGGTCGCCCGGACCTCCCACTCCTCGGGGGTGTCCTTGATCGTCATGGCCTGTCCTCCCACACGCGCAAACAGAAGCCGGTCCGGTGACGGGACCGGGGCGCGCGCCCTGCGGGAGAACCCGAGGACCCGCACCCCGGTCACCGTACAACCCTGGTGCTACTTGCCCGTCTTGCGCGCCACGGCGGCCTTGACCAGGCCCGCGAAGAGCGGGTGCGGCCGGGTCGGACGGGAGCGCAGCTCGGGGTGCGCCTGGGTCGCGACCAGGTAGGGGTGGACCTCGCGCGGGTACTCGACGTACTCGACGAGCTTGCCGTCCGGGGAGGTGCCGGAGAACTGCAGGCCGGCCTTCTTCTCCAGCTCGGCGCGGTAGGCGTTGTTCACCTCGTAGCGGTGACGGTGGCGCTCCTCGACGTACTCCTTGCCGTCGTACACCTCGCGCACGATCGAGCCCTCGGCGAGCTTGGCCGGGTACATGCCCAGACGCATGGTGCCGCCCATGTCGCCCTCGCCCGCCACGATGTCGAGCTGCTCGGCCATCGTGGAGATGACCGGGTGACCGGTGCCGGAGTCGAACTCGGTGGAGTTGGCGTCGGGGATGTCGGCCAGGTTCCGCGCGGCCTCGATCACGATGCACTGGAGGCCGAGGCAGAGGCCGAGGAGCGGGACGCGGTTCTCGCGGGCGTACTGGATCGCGCCGACCTTGCCGGACACACCGCGGTCGCCGAAGCCGCCGGGGATGCAGATCGCGTCGACGTCGCCGAGCTGCTTGGCGGCGCCCGCCGGGGTCTTGCAGTCGTCCGACGTGACCCACTTGATCTTGACGCGGGCCTTGTTGGCGAAGCCGCCGGCGCGCAGCGCCTCGGTGACCGAGAGGTAGGCGTCGGGCAGGTCGATGTACTTGCCGACGAGCGCCATGGTGATCTCGTGGACCGGGTTGTGGACGCGGTCGAGGAGGTCGTCCCAGGTCGCCCAGTCGACGTCGCGGAACGGCAGGTCCAGCTTGCGGACGACGTAGGCGTCCAGGCCCTCGGTGTGCAGGACCTTCGGAATGTCGTAGATCGACTTGGCGTCGATCGCGGCGACCACGGCGGCCTCGTCGACGTCGCACATCAGCGAGATCTTGCGCTTGATCGCGGTGGGGACGTCGCGGTCGGCCCGCAGCACGATCGCGTCCGGCTGGATGCCGATGTTGCGCAGCGCCGCGACCGAGTGCTGGGTCGGCTTGGTCTTCAGCTCGCCGGAGGGACCGATGTAGGGCAGGAGCGAGATGTGCACGACGAACACGTTGTCGCGGCCGACCTCGTGACGGACCTGGCGGACCGTTTCCAGGAAGGGCAGCGACTCGATGTCGCCGACCGTGCCGCCGACCTCGGTGATGACGACGTCGACGTCGTCGGTCGCCATGCGGCGGATGCGGTGCTTGATCTCGTTGGTGATGTGCGGGATGACCTGCACGGTGTCGCCGAGGTACTCGCCGCGCCGCTCCTTGGCGATGACGGTGGAGTACACCTGCCCGGTGGTCACGTTGGCCGAGCCGTCCAGGTCCACGTCGAGGAAGCGCTCGTAGTGCCCGATGTCCAGGTCCGTCTCGGCGCCGTCGTTGGTGACGAACACTTCGCCGTGCTGGAACGGGTTCATGGTGCCCGGGTCCACGTTCAGGTACGGGTCGAGCTTCTGCATGGTGACGCGCAGACCCCGTGCCTTGAGCAGCGCGCCCAGGCTGGAGGCGGTCAGTCCCTTGCCGAGGGAGGAGGCGACACCCCCGGTGACGAAGATGTGCTTGGTCGTCGTGGCTGTGCTGTTTCGAAAAGCACTGGGCGGCATGGCCAAGAGGGGGCTCCCGTGGTCGGTCTGGGGTGCGTGCCGGCGTGGGGCCCGGAGATTTCCGGGGGTGCCGTCGCTGCGGTTCGGGGGTTTCTCGCCCACCGGTCCACGGGCTACCAGGGTATCAGCGACCGGAGGAGGCCGCTTCCGGCCACGCTCCGCGCACGCCCGGACACTCCGGCCCGGCACACGGCTCGCATACCACTCACTCGATCGGCTCAGCCGGGTTGTCCGGAGCGGCACGCGGATCTTCCACGTGCGTCGTATCCTGCTCGGACACTCGCTGCCGAGCCCCTCCGGCACACGGCATCACCCCGCACGCAACCGGAACGAAGAGGGCCTGTCAGTTCGTTCGAAACGACAATCGCATCGCCCATCGCACCCACAACCGGCGTTTTGCAGCGACGTACGGCGGACGTCCCCCATCATCGACGTTCTGCAGTTACCCACTCTCATTGCCTACTGTTTTTGCAGTACCTACGTTCCCTTTGACCGCAAGAGCGACCGCCCCGCGAGGGGCGCCGTGGCCGTTCGACTGGAGATGCACGTGGCCGGGCGCATCGAGGACTACGCACTCATCGGAGACATGCAGACAGCCGCGCTGGTCTGCCGGGACGGCACAGTCGACTGGCTGTGCCTGCCCCGCTTCGACTCCCATGCCATCTTCGCGGGACTGCTCGGCACGGAGGATCACGGTTTCTGGCGCATCGGTCCCGCGCACGCCGCCGACGCCCAGCCGCCGACGGCCTCGCGCCGCCGGTACCGCGGCGACTCGCTGATCCTCGAATCCGAGTGGGACACCCCGCGCGGCACGGTCCGGGTGACCGATTTCATGCCCCCCCGCGACGGCGCCCCGCAGCTGATCCGGATCGTCGAGGGCATCAGCGGCCGGGTTCCGATGTGCTCCGCGCTGCGCATGCGGTTCTCGTACGGCCGCGTGGTGCCCTGGGTGCGCCGCCACGAGGGGCGCACGGTCGCGGTCGCCGGACCCGACTCGGTCTGGTTCGACACGGAGTGCCAGACGTACGGCAAGGACCTGACCACCTACGCCGACTTCACCGTGGCGCCGGGCGAGCGGGTCGCCTTCACCGTCTCCTGGGAGCCCTCGCACAAGCAGCCGCCGCCGCTGCCCGAGCCGGAGCAGTCGCTGGAGGCGACCGAGGGGTTCTGGCGCGACTGGGTCGACCAGTGCACGTACCACGGCCCCTACCGCGAGGCCGTCGTCCGCTCCCTGATCACGCTGAAGGCCCTGACGTACGCACCCACGGGCGGCATCGTCGCCGCGCCCACCACCTCCCTGCCCGAGGAGATCGGCGGCGTACGCAACTGGGACTACCGCTACACCTGGCTGCGCGACGCGGCCATCACCCTCTCCTCGCTGCTGCGCACCGGCTACCGCGAGGAGGCCCGCGCCTGGCGCGAGTGGCTGCTGCGCGCGGTCGCCGGCGACCCGGAGAACCTCCAGATCATGTACGGCATCGCGGGGGAACGGGAGTTGGGCGAGGCCGAGCTCGACTGGCTTCCCGGCTACGAGGGTTCGGCGCCGGTCCGGGTCGGCAACGGCGCCGCGCACCAGCTCCAGCTCGACGTCTACGGCGAGGTCACCGAGGCCCTGCACCTGGCCCACATGACGGGCCTGTCCCGCAACGACTACGCCTCGCTCCTCCAGCTGAAACTGATCCGCTACCTGGAGACCCACTGGGACCAGCCGGACGAGGGAATCTGGGAAGTCCGGGGCCCGCGGCGGCACTTCGTGCACTCCAAGGTGATGGCCTGGGTCGCCGTCGACCGCACCATCAAGCTCATCGAGTCCGGGGACGCGCACGGCCCGCTGGAGAAGTGGCGCGAACTGCGCGACGACATCCACCGGGACGTGTGCGAGAAGGGCTACGACCAGGAGCGGAACACCTTCACGCAGTCCTACGGCTCGAAGGAGCTCGACGCCTCGCTGCTGCTGATCCCGCAGATGGGCTTCCTGCCGCCCGACGACAAGCGGGTGATCGGCACCATCGAGGCGATCCAGCGCGAGCTGTCCACCTCCGACGGCTTCATCCTGCGCTACCCGACCGAAGGCGAAATCGCGGGCGTGGACGGACTGGAGGGCGACGAGGGCGCCTTCCTCGCCTGCTCGTTCTGGATGGCCGACGACCTCGCGATGATCGGCCGGGTCGACGAGGCCCGCAAGCTCTTCGAGCGCCTGCTGGCCCTGCGCAACGACCTCGGCCTGCTGGCCGAGGAGTGGGACCCGCGGCTGCAGCGCCAGGTCGGGAACTTCCCGCAGGCGTTCAGCCACGTTCCGCTGATCGACACGGCCCTCAGGCTGACGGCGAGCGGGGCGTACGGCGGCTGAACCGCACCGCGCGGGCGCGCCGGGACCTCCCCGGCGCGCCCGATGCGCCGTGCCCGCCTAGCCTGGAAGAAGTCCTGTCCCCTCATGGAAGGGGGCGGCTTCCATGGCTCCCCTTTCGAAGGCCGGCGCGGCACTGGCCGCGCTCCGCGCGAGTCTCTCCGGTGAGGTGCTCACCCCCGACGATCCGGGATACGACGAAGCCCGGACGATCTTCAACGCGATGATCGACCGGCGGCCCGCCGTGATCGCCCGGTGCGAGGGCGAGGCCGACGTGACGCGCGCGGTGCGCTTCGCGCGTGAGCTGGACCTGCCGATCGCCGTACGCGGAGGCGGTCACAGCGTCTCCGGCATGTCGCTCAACGACGGCGGACTCGTCATCGATCTCAGCCGTATGAACGCGGTCACCGTCCATCCCGGGTCCGAGACGGTCCGGGTCGAGGGCGGGGCCCTGATGAGCCATCTCGACCGGGCCACCCAGCCCTACGGTCTCGCCACCACCGGCGGCCGGGTCTCGACAACCGGCGTCGGCGGCTTCGTCCTCGGCGGCGGCAGCGGCTGGCTGGACCGGTCCTTCGGCCTCGCCGTCGACAATCTGCTCGGGGTCGAGCTGGTGGCGGCCGACGGTTCGCCCGTGCGCGCCACCGACCAGGAGAACCCCGAGCTGTTCTGGGCCCTGCACGGCGGCGGCGGGAACTTCGGCGTCGCCACCGCGCTGACCCTCAAGCTGCACCCGCTGCCCGAGTTCTCGATCGCCCTGCTGATGTACCGGCCGGAGCACGGCCCCGACGTGGTCCGCGTCTACCGCGAGATCATCACGAACGGGCCGCCGGAAGCGAGCGGCGGCATCCTCTACCTCACCGGCCCGCCCGAGGAGTTCGTGCCCGAGGAAGTGGTCGGCAAGCTCCTGTGCGGCGCCCTCGTCGCGTACGCGGGCCCCGAGGACGCCATGCGCAAGGTCGCCCAGCCCCTGCTGGCGCTGCCGCACGAGGTCGAGATCGTCACCGCCCTGCCCTACCCCGACTTCCAGTGCATGATCGACGACCCGCCCGGCATGCGGAACTACTGGTCGGCGGAGTACCTGACCGGCGCGCCCGACGACTTCGTGGACGTCTTCTGCGCCCTCGGCGACACCATGCCCGTCCCCACCGGCACCCAGCACGTGCTGTTCCCGCAGGGCGGCGCCATCGCCTCCGGACCGTCCCGCTTCCCGGTCCCCTACCGCGACGCACCCTGGGCCGTGCACCCCTTCGGGGTCTGGGAGGACCCGGCCGACGACGAGCGGTGCGTCGAGTGGGTCAGGAAGGTCCGCGAGGACGTCCGGCCGTGGAGCACCGGCGCGGTCTACCTGAACTTCATCGGCGACGAGGGCACGGACCGCGTCACGGCCGGCCTCGGCGAGGACAACCTGCGGCGGCTCGCCGCGGTGAAGGCCGAGTACGACCCGGACAACGTCTTCCGCTTCAACCACAACATCACCCCGGTACCGGCCGGCGCCTGACCCCGGCACCCACCCGGACACCGCCCGCGGCGGCCCCGCCGTCGCCCCCGGACGGCCCGGGGATGCCTCCGCGAGCCGTCCGCGGGTAGCGTCCGCTCCATGGACAGCCGTCACGACACCCAGGGCGCCGGGATCACCGTGCAGCGGGCCCTCGAGCTGCCCGGACTGCGCGGCGGGCTGCCGGAGATCGTCGCGGGCGCCGAGCGGCTGCACCGGACCGTGCGCTGGGTGCACGCGGGCGAGGTGCCGAACATAGCCTCGCTGCTCAAGGGCGGCGAACTGCTGCTGACCACGGGCTACGGTCTCGGCACCCGTCCGGCCGACCAGCGCGCGTTCGTCCGCACGCTCGCCGAGCGCGGGATCGCGGCGCTCGTCGTGGAGCTCGGCCCGCGCTTCGCCCGGCTCCCGGCCGCGCTCGTGGAGACCGCGCGCACCACCGGTCTGCCACTGGTCCAGCTCCACCGCGAGGTGCCCTTCGTGACGGTCACGGAGGAGATCCACACCGAGATCGTCAACGGCCACTACGCCCTGCTCCAGCAGGCCGAGGAAGTGCACCGGCGCTGCACCGAGGCCCTGCTCGGCGGCGGCGGGGTGCCCCAGGTCCTGCGCATCCTCGCCGACTTCAGCGGCAACCCGGTCTTCCTGGAGACGGCCGACGGACAGCTCCTGTACGCCGCCGGCGCCGGCCCCACCGGCGCCGACCCGCTCCAGGTCTGGGAGGGGCTGCGCGGCCAGCACAAGGAGGAGCCGCCCGCGGGGACCACCCTGGTCGACGTGCCCGGCGGCGGCCCCGGCACCGGCTCCGTGCGCGCCCGCCTGGTGCTGCTGCCCGTCGGCGCGCCGGTCGCCCCGGTGCACCGGATCGCCGCCGAGCGGGCCGCCGGCATCCTGGCCGTCGTGCTGATGCAGGCCCGCCAGGAGGAGGAGCTCGCGGCGCGGGGGCGCGGCGACTTCCTGACCGACCTCGCCGAGGGCCGCATCGAGGCCGAGGACGCGCCGGCCGAGGCCCGCGTCCTCGGGTTCAAGCCCGGCGGCGGCCCGCTCCTGCCGGTCGTGATGCGGCTCGCCGACGGCCTCGCGCCCGGCGGCGGCTGGGCGGTCCTGGCCCGCGCCGTGGCCGAGGAGCTGGCCTCGGTGGGCGTCCCGGTCCTGCTGGGCGTACGTCCCGTCGAGGGCCGGGTCCCGCTGCTGCTCGGCCTGCGCTCGGAGTCGGAGCGGGTGGCCGTGGCGGACCGTGTCGCGGCGGCGCTGCGCGCCGGTGTGGAACGCGCGGGCATGCAGCGGCCCGGGGCGCATCCGCCCGTGGTGGTGGTCGGCGCCGCCGGGGGCTGGGCGGCCGCGTCGGCGGGCCTTCGGCACGCGGCGGAGACGGCGACGGCCGCGCAGGGCCTGTCGGACCGGCCCTGGTACGACGCGCGCCGGCTGGACATCGACCTGCTGCTGTGGCGACTGCGCGAGCACCCCGACCTGGCGGCCTTCGTGGAGCGCGCGATCGGCCCGCTCCGCGACCACGACGTCCGCTCGAAACCGCCTCTCCTCCCCACCCTGCAGACGTACTTGGCGCACGCCGGCCGCAAGGCGGAGACCGCCCGCGAACTGCACCTCAACCGGCAGACCCTGTACAACCGCCTCGCCAGGATCGGCGAGTTGCTGGGCATGGACCTGGACGACCCGCAGACCGTACTGGCGTTGAGCCTGGCGCTGCGGGCCCGCAGACACGTTCCCTGAGGACCGCCCGCGGCCCGGTGTCAGACCAGCGGCCGGAACCGCGTGAACTCGTCGTAGACGCTCAGTACCTGGGCGACCGTCTCGTCCTCGGTCGGCCATGTGGCGGCCTGCCGGGCGCCCTTCTCCCGCAGCGCCTCCTGCCGCGCCGGATCGGCGAGCAGCCGTACGACGGCGTCGCCCAACGCCTTGGCGTTCCCGTACGGGACGAGTTCGGCCGCGTCACCGACCATCTCGGGAATGCCCCCGACCGCCGTGGCGACGAGCGGGACGCGCGCCTGCAGGGCCTCCCGCGCCAGCACCGAGCGCGACTCCCATCTGCTGGGCAGCAGGACGAGGTCGGCGGCCGCCAGCAGTTCCGTGACGTCCTCGCGCCGTCCGATGAGCCGGACCGGCAGTTCCTCGTCCTCGATCCGGCGCTGGAGAACGGTGCGCAGCGGCCCCTCCCCCGCGATCACCAACAGCGGCACGGGGTCGAGGCGGCACCAGGCGCGCGAGGCGTCCAGCAGGGTGTGGTAGCCGCGGTACCGGTCGAGAGAGCCGACCGCGACGAGCAACGGACGGTCGGTCGCACCGAGTTCGGCCCGCGCCTTGTGCCGGAACCGGTCGGGTTCCACCGGCTCGGCGGGCGGGCGGGGCGCCGGAAACGCGACGGCGGCGAGCCGCGCGTCACGCGCTCCCCTCCTGCGGGCCCGGTCCACCAGGTCGGACGAGGTCCCGAGCACCACGGCCGCGGCCCTGGCGACCCGGCGTTCGAGGAGCCGCAGGACGTGGGCCCGGGCGCCGTCCGCCTCCGAGCGGGTGTGCCAGGTGACGACGAGGGGAACATGCCGTCCGCTGAGCGCCAGCACCGCCCGCAGGGCCGCGTGGATCCCGTGCGCGTGCACCAGGTCCGCGTCCGCGCAGGCCGCCCGCAGCGCGGACACCGAGGCGGGGTCGCTGCTGCGGGGCACGGGGACGTGGTGCGCGCCGACCCCGGTGAACCCGTACACGCGGTCCGCCTCGGCGGGAGCGCAGACGGTGACCCGGACCCCCCTGGCGACCAGACCCGCGGCCAGCGACCGTACGTGCGCGCTGCTGCCCGCGCTTCCGCCGCCGAGCACCTGCACGGTGCGCAGCGGGGACTGGCCGTGCGCTGAGTGGCTGCTCACGTGGCTCACGTGGCCGGGGCTCCTGGTTCGGCGTCGGACGGTCACGGGGAAACGTACAGAAGGATCGTGCGGGGGAAGGGGCCGCACGTCGTGCACCGCGTACTACGCCAAGGATGCCAGGCCGCCCGGGCCTCTCCGCACCGCCGTCACGACGAGGGCACGTCAGACGGGGCAACCCGGCGACGACGATCACCCTCACGAGTGATGAATAGCCCGTTCCGGGGAGGACGGGACCACAAGAGCGAACGGCCCCCCAGGCCCCCCTCGCACGCACCACACCCCGAGGAAGGTGCACCCGCGCACCAAAAGGCGCACCGAAGCCCCCGCACTCCCCCGGCACACGGGGGGAGAGGTTTCAGCCCCTCCGGCGTTTGAGGAGCGGGGTCCGGGGCGGAGCCCCGGGTACGGGAAGGGTAGGGACGGAGGGGCGAAAAAGCAGACGAAACGGCCCCGCAGCCCGGGCGGGACCGCCCACCCGGGCAAGACCCCGCCAAAGGGCAGTCCCCCGTCGGGGGCAGCCCCCGCCCGACCGGGTCGGCCCCGCCCCCGCCGAGGGGGCGGCAGAACCGCCCCTAGGCGTCCGCGCGGGCCGCCGCGAGCAACTCCTCCGCATGGGCCCGAGCCGTCTCGGAGTCCTCCTGCCCGGCGAGCATCCGGGACAGCTCCCGGATCCGCTCCTCGCCCTCCAGCACCTTCACGCCGGACCGTGTCACCGAGCCGTCGTTGGTCTTCTCGACCAGGAGCTGCCGGTCGGCGAACGCGGCCACCTGCGGCAGATGCGTCACGACGACGACCTGCGCGCTCTTGGCGAGCTTCGCCAGCCGCCGCCCGATCTCGACCGCGGCCTTGCCGCCGACACCCGCGTCGACCTCGTCGAAGAGATACGTCGGCACGGGGTCGGTGCCCGCGAACACGACCTCCACCGCGAGCATCACGCGCGAGAGCTCACCACCGGACGCCCCCTTGGCGATGGGCCGCGGCGGCGCCCCGGGATGCGGGGCGAGCAGCAGCTCCACCTCGTCGGCGCCGGCCGGACCGTAGGCCACCGGCCGTCCGCCGACCTCCACCCCCTCCGGGTCGTCGGTCTGCCGGATCTCGAAGGACACCCGCGCGTGCGGCATCGCGAGCGAGGCCAGCTCGGCGGTGACGGCTGCGGCGAACCGCTCGGCCGCCTCCGTACGGGCGTCCGTCAGCGCCTGGGCGAGACCGCCCAGTTCGCCGCGCAGCGCGTCCCGCTCGGCGGTCAGCTCGCCGATCCGCTCGTCGTCGCCGTCGAGTTCGGTGAGCCGCTCGGCGCTCGCCTCGGCCCAGGCGATCACCGCGTCGACGTCCTCGCCGTACTTGCGGGTGAGCTGGGTGAGCGCGGCCCTGCGCTCCTCGACGGCCGCCAGCCTCAGCGGGTCGGCGTCGAGGTCGTCGGCGTAGCCCGCGAGTTCGCCCGCGACGTCGCCGAGCAGGATGTTGATCTCCCCGATGCGCCCGGACAGCACGGCGAGGGCCGCGTCGTGCGACCGCACGGCCTCCAGCGCCCGGTGGGCGCCCGCGACGAGCGTGGCCGCGTCGATGCCCTCCGGGTCCTCGGGGTTGCCCGCCAGCGCGGCGTGCGCGGCGGTGGCGGCCGACGCCAGCGCCTCGGCGTGACCGAGCCGTTCCGCCTCCGCGGCCAGCTCCGCGTCCTCGCCCGCGCGCGGCTCGACGGCCGCGATCTCGTCGAGGCCGAAGCGCAGCATGTCGGCTTCCTGGGCCCGTTCCCGCGCACGCGTCGTGATCTCGTCCAGCTCGGCCGAGACGGCCCGCAGCCGACGGTAGGCGCCCGCGTACTTGGCGAGCGGTACGGCGACCGCGTCACCCGCGTACCGGTCCAGGGCCTGCCGCTGCCGGGACAGCTTGAGCAGCCCCTGCTGGTCGGTCTGGCCGTGCACCGCGACGAGTTCGTCGGCTAGCTCGGCGAGCACGCCCACCGGCACCGAGCGCCCGCCCAGGTGCGCGCGTGAACGCCCCTCGGCCGAAACGGTACGGCTGATCAGCAGCACGCCCTCGTCGAGCTCGGCGCCGGCCTCCTCGGCCCGTACGACGGCCGTCCCGTCCGCGGGTACGCTGATCCGCCCCTCCACGAGGGCGCTCTTGGCGCCGATCCGTACGAGGGCCGGGTCCGCGCGCCCGCCCAGCAGCAGCCCGAGGCTGGTGACCACCATCGTCTTGCCCGCGCCGGTCTCACCGGTCACGGCGGTGAAGCCGGGCGACAGCTCGACGACCGCGTCGTCGATGACTCCGAGCGACCGTATCCGCATCTCCTCCAACACGTCCCCGACCATACGAGGTTTTCCCGGCGCCGTGCGACGCCGCCCCCCGCAAAGAGAACCGAGCGTTACTTTCCGGGAGCGATCTCGTTCGCCGGGGTCCGCGCGGAGGCGGCCCCGGCACCCGGGCGGAACCCGGGTGCCGTACGTGTCCCTAGTGCGGTGCCCCGCGCCACCCGGAGACCGGCAGCGCGAACTTGGCGACGAGCCGGTCGGTGAAGGACGCGTGGTGCAGCCGGGCGAGCCGCACGGGCACGGTCCCGCGGCGCACCTCGACCCGCGCGCCCGGCGGCAGCTCCACCGTGCGCCGCCCGTCGCACCACAGCACGCCCGGCGGGATGTGCGGCAGCACCTCCACGGCGAGCACCGAGTCCGGCGAGGTGACCAGCGGCTTGGCGAACAGGGCGTGGGCGCTGATCGGCACCATCAGCAGTGCCTCGACCTCGGGCCAGACCACGGGCCCGCCCGCGGAGAAGGCGTACGCCGTCGACCCGGTCGGGGTCGCGCAGACGATGCCGTCGCAGCCGAACCCGGTGACGGGCCGCCCGTCGATCTCCAGCACCACTTCGAGGAGCTTCTCGGCGGACACCTTCTGCACGGCCGCCTCGTTCAACGCCCAGTCGGTGTGCACGATGTCGCCGTTGCGGTGCACGACCACGTCGACCGTCATGCGCTCCTCGACCTCGTAGGCCTTGGTGACGACCCGGTCGACGACCTTGTCCAGGTCGTCGCGCTCGGCCTCGGCGAGGAAGCCGACCCGTCCGAGGTTGACGCCGAGCATCGGCACGCCGGAGGCGCGGGCGAACTCGGCGCCGCGCAGCAGCGTTCCGTCACCGCCGAGGACGATGAGCAGTTCGCAGCCGTCGAGGCACTGCGGAGTCGCCTCCTGGACCAGTTCCACCTCGTGCGGCAGCGGCAGGTCGGCCGCCTCGGCGGCGAGGACCCGTACGCCGATGCCGGAACGCAGCAGCCCCTGGACCACCAGTTCGGCGCTGCGGATGGCTGCCGGCCGCCCGGTGTGGGCCAGCAGGAAAACAGTACGAGCTCGGGTCTGTGTCAACGCGGCCCCTCCGCCACTGCACGGTCAACGTCGGCCGGGTCGAGTGCGGGTGCCCCGGCTCGCAGCCACAGAAAGTACTCGACGTTGCCCGACGGTCCGGGCAACGGGCTCGCTGTCACGCCCTTCACTCCGAGCCCCAGTTCCCGGGCTCGCCCCGCCACGCCGCGCACGCTCTCGGCACGCAGCTCCGGACTGCGCACGACACCGCCGCTGCCCAGCCGGTCCTTCCCCACCTCGAACTGCGGCTTGACCATCATCACCAGATCGGCGTCCGGCGCCGTGCACCGCGCGAGGGCGGGCAGCACCAGTCCGAGCGGGATGAAGGACAGATCCCCGACAACAAGGTCCACGGGCTCCCCATCGATCGCCTCCAACGTCAACTCGCGTACGTTCGTACGGTCCTTGACGGTGACGCGTTCATCGCTCTGGAGAGACCACGCAAGTTGTCCGTAACCGACGTCCACGGCGACGACGTGGGCCGCGCCCGCGCGCAGCAGTACGTCGGTGAAGCCTCCGGTGGACGCGCCGGCGTCCAGCGCCCGCCGGCCCTCGACCTTCAGGCCCTGCGGTCCGAAGACGGCGAGCGCGCCCGCGAGCTTGTGCCCGCCGCGCGAGACGTAGTCGGGGTCGCTGTCGTCCTTGCTGACCACGATCGCCGCGGCGGTCTCGACCTGCGTGGCGGGCTTGGTCGCGAGGGTCTTGCCCACGCTGACCCTGCCCGCCGCGATCAGCTGTCCGGCGTGCTCGCGCGAGCGGGCGAGCTTCCTGCGGACCAGCTCGGCGTCGAGGCGGCGGCGTGCCACTCCTGCCACGTTCGGTTCAGCTCCTGCGGTCGTACGGTGATGGAAACGGGCGCCCGGGAGGCTCCCCGGGTGTCCCGGAGGTCTTCCGGGTGTTCCCGAAGGATCTCATTGGGGGACGCCGGACGGACGGACGGCGGGAGCCGGGGCTCCCGGGCGGACGTCGAGCGCGGTGAGCGCGTCGCGCAGCCCCCGGTGCACATCCTCGTACACCTCGAGGTGTCCGTCGGTGGTGAGGTCGTCGGCGTCGGCCAGCCGGTCGAGCCGGGCGTCGACGTCGGCGTGGCCCGTGGGGACGCGCGGGACGTCGAGCGGGGCCGGTGCGGCGGGGTCGTACGCGGGTCCCTGTTCCGTGTCCGCGACGGGACCGGGCTCCTCCGCGGTCACGGCCTCGGGGAGCTCGCCCTCGGGGGCTGAGTCGTTCATGCCCCGACGCTACCGCGAAGGGCTGAGGTACCGTCGAGCACGATGGCGACGACTGAGGAGTGCCGCGCCGCACTCGACAAACTTTCGGACAACATGGCGGGCGCCGACGGGAACGTACGTGCCGCGGCGGCCCTGGACCGCTCGCTGAGCTGCCGTATCACCGACCTGGACATCACCTTCGTCGGCCGCCTCAGGGGCGGCCGGATCGAGGTGCTCGACACGCTCCAGGGCCCGCCGCCCGAGCGGGCCCAGATCCGTCTGACGATGAAGGGCGACGACCTGGTGTCGATGGTGGACGGCGAGCTGCACTTCGCCAGGGCCTGGGGCTCGGGCCGGGTGAAGCTGGAGGCGGGCCTGCGCGACCTGCTGCGGCTCAGGACGCTTCTTTAGCGACCACGGCGGTGCGGACCCTGGCCTTGCGCGCCGCGGGCACCACGAGCGGCGTCCCGGTCTCGGGGTCGTCGATGACCTGGCAGCGCAGTCCGAAGACCTCCTCGACCAGCTCGGCCGTGACGATGTCGTTGGGGGCGCCCTCGGCGATGACCTCGCCGCCGCGCAGCGCGATCAGGTGGGTGGCGTAGCGGGCCGCGTGGTTGAGGTCGTGCAGGACGGCGACCAGGGTGCGGCCCTGCGTCTCGTGGAGCTCGGCGCACAGGTCGAGGACGTCGATCTGGTGCTGGATGTCGAGGTAGGTCGTCGGCTCGTCCAGCAGGAGCAGCGGGGTCTGCTGCGCGAGCGCCATCGCGATCCACACGCGCTGGCGCTGACCGCCCGACAGTTCGTCGACGTAGCGGTCGGCGAGCTCGGCGACCCCGGTCGAGGCCATCGACTCCTGGACCACCCGCTCGTCCTCCGCGGACCACTGGCGCAGCAGCCCCTGGTGGGGGTAGCGGCCCCGGCCGACGAGGTCGCCGACCGTGATCCCGTCCGGCGCGATCGACGACTGCGGCAGCAGCCCGAGGGTGCGCGCCACCTTCTTCGCGGGCATCGACTGGATCGTCTGTCCGTCGAGCAGCACCCGCCCCTCCGAGGGCTTCAGCATGCGGGAGAGGGCGCGCAGCAGGGTGGACTTGCCGCAGGCGTTCGGGCCGACGATCACCGTGAAGGACCGGTCGGGAATCTCCACCGACAGCTTCTCCGCGATGACGCGCTGGTCGTAGGCGAGGGTGACGTTGTCGGCGGACAGGCGGTTCACAGTGCTCCTTGGGGTGTTCTCGTGCGCCCGGTCGTTCGCACGCGCCGCGTTCTTCGGTCCTCGCACGGCCTGGTCCGCCGGGCCGCTCACGGCCTGGTCCGCCGCGCCGCTCATATCCGGCCCGCCTTGCGTTCGGTGACCAGCAGCCACAACAGGTAGACGCCGCCGACGACGCCGGTCACGACGCCGACCGGCAGCTGGTCGGCGCCGAAGGCGCGCTGCGAGGCCCAGTCCGCGACGACGAGCAGGGTCGCGCCCATGCACATCGACGCCATCAGGTTCGGTCCGGGCGAGCGGGTGAGCCGCCGGGCGAGCTGCGGGGCGGTGAGCGCCACGAAACCGACCGGGCCCGCGGCGGCGGTGGCACCCGCGGTGAGCAGCACGGCGGCCACCATCAGCAGCAGCCGCGTCCGCTCGACGCTCACTCCGAGGGCGTACGACACGTCGTCGCCCATCTCCGTCATCCGCAGCCCGCGCGCGTTGCCGAGGACGAGGGGGACGAGGACGGCGCACATGATGAGCAGCGGCCAGACCTGGGCCCAGTCCCGGCCGTTGAGGGAGCCGGTCATCCAGACGACGGCACGGGCCGCGTCGACGAGGTCGGCCTTGGTGAGGAGATAGCCGTTGACCGCCGTGGCGACCGCGCATACACCGATGCCGACCAGGACGAGCCGGTAGCCGTGCACGCCCCGCTTCCACGCGAGCAGGTAGATCGCGAACCCGGTCAGGAGTCCCCCGACGAGCGCCCCGAGTGCGACCTCCGTCGCGCTGCCCGAGAACAGCACGATCATGATGAGCGCGCCGGCCGTGGCCCCCTGTCCGAGCCCGAGCACGTCGGGGCTGCCCAGCGGGTTGCGCGAGATGGACTGGAAGAGCGCCCCGGACAGCCCGAGCGAGGCCCCCACCAGCAGCCCGACGAGAACGCGCGGCAGCCGCAGCTCGTTGACGATGAACTCCTGGCCGGGGTTGCCGTCGCCGGCCAGGGTCTTGAGCACGTCGACGGCCGGTATCGGGAAGTCGCCGGTGCCGATGAGCACCACGCTCGCGGCGGCCGCGGCCACCAGCAGCAGGACGGTCACGGTGAACGCGCGGACGTCGAGGCGGACGGACAGTCCGCCGCCGGTGCGGACGGCCCGGACGCGGCGGCCGGGACGTGCCGGGACGCCCCGTTCGCGGGCGTTCCGGGTGCTTGGGACACGTGGGGTCGTCACAGCTGCGCCGTCCTCCGTCGCCGTACGAGAAAGATGAAGACCGGACCGCCCAGCACCGCGGTGACGATGCCGACCTGGAGCTCCGCCGGCCGGGCGACCATCCGCCCGAGGACGTCGGCCCCGAGCAGCAGGACGGGCGACAGGACGGTGGCGTACGGCAGGATCCAGCGCAGGTCGGGCCCGGTGAAGGAGCGGACGGCGTGCGGGACCATGAGCCCGACGAACACGATGGGCCCGCAGGCGGCGGTCGCGGCGCCGCAGAGCACGGTCGCGGCGGCCATGGACAGCGCGCGGGTGCGGTTCAGGTTGGCGCCGAGCGCCCGGGCGGTGTCGTCGCCCATGGCCATCGCGTTCAGCGGCCGGGCGAGGGCCAGCGCGACGAGGGTGCCGACGGCGAGGAAGGGGGCCACCTGCTCGATCGTCGAGTCGGTCGCCGAGGCGAGCGAACCGACGGTCCAGAAGCGCATCTTGCCGAGCGCCGCGTTGTCCATGATCATCACGGCTTGCAGATAGCCGTAGAGCGCGGCACTGATCGCGGTTCCGGCGAGCGCGAGCCGTACCGGGGTCGCGCCCCGGCTGCCGCCCAGGAACCAGACCAGCGCTCCGACCGCGGCCGCGCCGAGGAAGGCGAACCAGACGTAGCCGCTGAGCGAGGTGACACCGAAGTAGGTGATCGCGGTGACGACGGCGGCGGACGCGCCCGCGTTGATCCCGAGCAGACCGGGGTCGGCCAGCGGATTGCGGGTGAGCGCCTGGAGGACGGCCCCGGACAGCCCCAGCGCGGCGCCCGCCAGCAGCCCGAGCACGGTGCGCGAGATCCGGTCACCGACCACGACGTCCGCGTACGTCCCGGAGTCGTGGAACAGGCCGTGCCACACCTGGTCCATCGGCAGCGCCTTCGCGCCGACCGCGATGCTCGCCAGCGCGACCAGCAGCAGGATGCCCACGGACACGAGGAGTCCCAGAGTCCGTATCGCCCGGCGGGTTGGGGGCGCGGGGGCGGTTTCCGCGCGTTGTTCAGGAGGACTGTCGACCAACACGAGGTTAGGTTAGCCTACCCTCGTATTACGTTTCGATGCGCCGGTACATCCGACCCCGCGCCGAAGCCCAGGTCAGCCCCGTGCGACCGCCCCCCACTAGCGGGCACCGCCACCGGCGCCCACACCCGCCCCGTGCGCCCGGAGTCCCGGAGCGCCCAGGACCTGCCCGGCCGCACGGATCCCGGTCGACCGCACAGCCCGAACCGGCCGGACAGCCCGAACCGGCCGTCCGCGTCCACGCGTCCCGGCCGGTCGGACGGGTCCTACAGCCCCAGCCGGGCCAGCGCCTTCCCCCCGTCCAGCTCGCACGCGCCCTCGCCCGCGGCCGTCCACGCCGCCGCGCACAGGGCCCGCAGGCCGTCCAGGGCCTCGCCCTCGCCCGTCAGCACGAGCTCCTCCGGCCCCGCCGTCGCCGTCCAGCCGCCGCAGCGGAACCCGTCGCCCGCCTCGACGACCTCGGGCTGCCCGGTGAGCATGCCGCGCAGATCGGCGTCGACGTACGTCGGCCGGTGCCGCGGCGGCGCGGCGAGCAGCTGCGCCCCGTCCGTCACACCGGTGAGGACCAGCAGCGAGTCCACCTCTCCGTTGAACGCGCCCTCGATGTCCGTGTCGAGCCGGTCCCCGACCACCAGCGGCCGCTCGGCCCCGGTCCGCAGGATCGTCTCGCGGTGCATCGGGGGCAGCGGCTTGCCCGCCACCTGCGGCTCGGCACCCGTGGCGATGCGGACGACCTCCACCGCCGCGCCGTTGCCGGGCGCGATGCCGCGCGCGCCCGGAATCGTCAGGTCCGTGTTCGAGGCGAACCAGGGAACCCCGCGCGCGATGGCGTAGCACGCCTCCGCGAACCGGGACCACGTCAGATCGGGACCGCCGTACCCCTGGACGACCGCGACGGGCTCGTCCTCCGCCGAGTCGACCGGCTCCAGCCCGCGCTCACGGAGCGCGACCCGCAGCCCCTCGCCGCCGATGACCAGCACGCGCGCCCCTGCCGGCACCTGCTCGCTGATGAGCCGGGCCACGGCCTGCGCCGAGGTGATGACGTCCGAGGCCACCGTCGGTATGCCCAGCTCCGTGAGGTGCCCGGCGACCGCGTCCGGGGTGCGCAGCGCGTTGTTCGTGACGTACGCGAGGTGCATTCCGCCCGCGCGCGCCGTCGCCAGCGAATCCACGGCGTGGGCGATGGCGTCACCGCCCGCGTACACCACGCCGTCCAGGTCCAGCAGCGCGGTGTCGTACGCCTCGCTCAGTGCCTGCCCACTGCCCTCGGGCCGCATCCTGACGGTCTGGCTCATTGCGCATCGCTCCTCGTTCGATCCCGTTGCCCCCGATCATCCCGCATGCCGCTGACGCACTTACGATGCCCCAATGAACTATGCAGGTCACGAGGAGGAAACACCGGCAGGCAGCGGCCTCGAACTCACCCCGTTCCGAGGCCTGCGCTACGACCCCGACCGGGTCGGCAGCCTGGCCGCCGTGACGTCCCCGCCGTACGACGTGATCGTCCGGCCCGACGGACTGCTCGAACTCGAATCGGCCGACCCGTACAACATCGTCCGGCTGATCCTCCCGCAGGACGGCACCCCCGCGGCCCGCAACCGGCAGGCGGCCGACACGCTGCACCGCTGGCTGTCCGAAGGCGTCCTGGCCACCGACCCCGAGCCGGGCCTGTACGTGTACGAACAGCGTGACGGCGACCTGCTGCAGCGGGGTGTGATCGGCAACCTGCGGCTGTCCGATCCGTCCGACGGCGTCGTGCTCCCGCACGAGGACGTGATGCCGCACGTCGTCGCGGACCGCGCGGACCTGATGCGCGCCACGTCCGCCAACCTCGAACCCCTGCTGCTGACCTATCGCGGCAACGGTTCCGGGTACGGCACCGCCGCCGTCATCGAACGCACCGCCGCCTTGCCGCCGTTGCTGTCCACCACCACGGAGGACGGCATCAGCCATCGCCTGTGGGCGGTCACGGACCCGGCGCAGGTCACGGAGATCCGCACGGACCTCGGCCGGCACCAGGCCCTGATCGCCGACGGCCACCACCGCTGGGCGACCTATCTGCGTCTACGCGCGGAGCATCCTTCCCCGAGCCCCTGGGACTACGGTCTGGTCCTCCTGGTGGACACCGCCCGCTACCCGCTGCGCGTCCGGGCCATCCACCGACTGCTGCACCGACTGCCGGTCGCCGACGCGCTGGCCGCCCTCGGCGACTCCTTCCGCGTACGGCGCCTCGACGTGTCCCTCGCCGAGGCTCTGGAGGCCCTCTCGTCGGCCGCCGCCAAGGGGAACGCCTTCCTCCTCGCCGGCGACGGCGCCTTCCACCTGGTCGACCGCCCGTCGCCGGACCTCCTCGCCCGTACGGTCCCGGCCGAGCACCCGGAAGCCTGGCGCACCCTGGACGCCACGGTCCTGCACGCCACGCTCCTGGAGCACGTGTGGGGCATCCCCGAGGACTCCCCCGCGCACATCGCGTACATCCACGACGCGAGCGCCACGGTCGAGAAGGCGGAAGGCGACGGAGGTACGGCCGTCCTGATGCACCCGGTCCACGAAGAGGTCGTACGCGAGCTCGCGCGCCAGGGGGTCACGATGCCGCGCAAGTCGACCTCCTTCGGGCCGAAGCCGGCGTCCGGGCTGGTCCTGCGGGCGCTCACTTCCTGAGGGGCCGCGGTCCCGAGACCCTCGCCGAAAACGCCGCGTGGGCGGCGGCACACCTTCCGGTGTCCCGCCGCCCACGCGTTTGCGCCGTGCTGTCGGCGTCAGCTCTGAGGACGCTGAGGAGCGTCGTCCTCGTCGTCCTCGTCGTCCTCATCGAGGTCGTCGGTGATCCCGTCCGTGGTCACGGACTCGATCTCGTCGTCCTCGTCCTCGTCCTGGTCCTCGTCGTCGCCCTGGTCCGTGTCCTGGCGCTCGTCCTCGGCACGGATCTCCGTCGCGGCCTCGCTGCCGGCCTCTTCGTCCTCGACCAGGGCGTCGACGAACTCGACACCGTCCATCTCGGCGAGCCGGTCGGAGGCGTCCGTGCTGCCGTCCTTGTCGGACTCGACGGTCTTGGCGAACCACTCGCGCGCCTCGTCCTCCCGGCCTGCGGCGAGGAGCGCGTCGGCGTAGGCGTACCGCAGCCGCGCGGTCCAGGGCTGGACCGAGTTCGAGGCGAGTTCGGGGCTCTGCAGGGTGACGATGGCAGCATCGAGCTGGTCCATGTCACGCCGGGCACCGGCCGCCACGAGCCGCATCTCGACCTGGCTCGCCTTGTCCAGCTTCTGCACCTCGGGCGCCCCGGCCATCTCCAGCGCCTTCTCGGGCCGGCCGAGACCGCGCTCGCAGTCCGCCATCACGGGCCACAGCTCCACGCTGCCGGTCATCCGGCGCGCGGCGCGGAACTCGGCGAGCGCCTCGCTGAACTTCTGGTTCGCGTACGCGGCGAAGCCGGCGGCCTCGCGCACGGCGGCGACGCGGGAGGCCAGCCGCAGGGCGATCCGCGAGTACGCGTAGGCGCCCTCGGGGTCCTCGTCGATGAGCCGGGCGACCATCACCAGGTTGCGGGAGACGTCCTCGGCGAGGCCCTTGGGCAGGCTCTGGAGCTCCTGGCGCACGTCCTGGTCGATCTCCTCGCCCGTGACGTCGTCCGGGATGGGCAGCCGCTTGATCGGCTCACGGTCCCGGTCCCGCTCGTCGCGGTAGCGCCCGCCACCACGCCGGTCGTCGCCCCCGCGGTCGTCGCGGCCACGGAATCCACCGGGGCGACCGCCCCGGTCGTCACGGCGCGGGCCACCGCGCCGGTCGTCACGGCCACGGTCGTCACGGCGGAAGCCGCCACGGTCGCCGCCGCCACGGCTGTCATCGCGACGGAAACCACCGCGGTCGTCGTCACGGCGCGGACCGCTGGGCCGCTCGTCACGACGGAAGTCACCACGGTCGTCACGGCGGAAGGGCGGACGGTCGCCGTCCCGGCGCTCGTCGCGACGGAAACCACCACGGTCGTCGTCGCGGCGCGGGCTGCTGGGCCGCTCGTCACGGCGGTAGGACGGACGGTCCGCGTCGCGACGGAACCCACCGCGGTCGTCGTCACGGCGCGGACCGCTGGGCCGCTCGTCACGACGGAAGTCACCGCGGTCGTCACGGCGGAAGGGCGGACGGTCGCCGTCCCGGCGCTCGTCACGGCGGAAGTCACCACGACTGTCGTCGCGACGGAAACCACCACGGTCGTCATCGCGGCGCGGGCTGCTGGGCCGCTCGTCACGGCGGTAGGACGGACGGTCCGCGTCACGACGGAACCCACCGCGGTCGTCGTCACGGCGCGGACCGCTGGGCCGCTCGTCACGACGGAAGTCACCGCTGCGGTTGTCGTCGCGACGGAAACCACCACGATCACCCTCACGACGCTCGTCACGCCGGAAGTCGCCCCGACTGTCGTCGCGACGGAATCCACCGCCACTGCCACCGCGGTCGTCACGGCGGAAGCCACCACGGTCGCCGCCGCCACGGCTGTCGTCGCGGCGGAAGCCACCACGGTCGCCGGCACCTCGGTCATCACGGCGGAACCCACCGCCACTGCCACCGCGGTCGTCGCGACGGAAGCCGCCACCGCTGCCACCGCCGCGGCTGTCGTCACGGCGGAAGCCACCACGGTCGCCGCCGCCCTGGCGGTCGTCGCGGCGGTATCCGCCGCGGTCGTCGTCACGGCGGGGGCCGCTGGGCCGATCGTCGCGGTTGAAGGCGGGACGGTCCCCGTCACGGCGGAATCCGCCGCCACTGCCACCACGGTCGTCGCGGCGCGGACCGCCCTGACGGTCGTCACGCCGGAACGGCGGTCGGCCGCCCCGGTCGTCACGGCCGCGGAAGCCACCACGGTCGCCGCCGCCACGGCTGTCGTCGCGGCGGAACCCGCCGCGGTCACCGCCGCGGTCGTCACGGCGATCGTCACGCCGGCCGGAGCCACCACGGTCGTTGTCTCGGCGCGGGCCGCCGCGGTAGTCGCCGCGGTCACCACTGTCACGACGGCGCTGGTCGCGCTCCGGTCGCTCGTCGGGAGAGTTGGTGGACATGGGTGACTCCTGTCTTCGGTACCGCAAGTCATTCTCGCGCAGCCGGGTACCCGGCGCGCTTCGGCAAAACAAAAAAGGACCCTTGGCCCCAGCGAGTCGCTGGGACCAAGGGTCCTCCAAATTTAGTTCGGCGGCGTCCTACTCTCCCACAGGGTCCCCCCTGCAGTACCATCGGCGCTGTGAGGCTTAGCTTCCGGGTTCGGAATGTAACCGGGCGTTT
>NZ_JBHYPZ010000052.1:0-63092 GCF_042746485.1 Streptomyces sp. NPDC058751
TGTCCGAGGGGGGACTTGAACCCCCACGCCCGATAAAGGGCACTAGCACCTCAAGCTAGCGCGTCTGCCATTCCGCCACCCGGACAAGGTGTCTGTCGTGCGGGGTTTCCCTCGCGGCGACAGGTGAAACATTACCAGGCTTTCGAGGGTCTCCGATCACCCCCCGTCGTGGCGTGAACGGCGCGTGACGGGGAGGGGCCGCTCTTGGGCGGCGAGGCGGGTCGGAGAGAGGATGAGGGGGACCACCAGCGGCGACAGCGGGAGGAACCAGCGTGAGCGAGAGCGGCACGACCAGGAACGTCACGGGCGAGGACGAGGTCGTGGACCTCTGTCGTGAGCTGATCCGGATCGACACCAGCAACTACGGGGACCATTCGGGCCCGGGCGAGCGCAAGGCCGCGGAGTACGTCGCCGAGAAGCTCGCCGAGGTCGGACTGGAGCCGCAGATCTTCGAGTCGCACAAGGGGCGCGCCTCCACGGTGGCCCGGATCCAGGGCGAGGACCCGTCCCGGCCCGCGCTCCTCATCCACGGTCACACCGATGTCGTACCGGCCAACGCGGTGGACTGGACCCACCACCCCTTCTCCGGCGAGATCGCCGACGGGATGGTCTGGGGCCGCGGCGCGGTCGACATGAAGGACATGGACGCCATGACGCTGGCCGTCGTGCGGGAGCGGATGCGCACGGGCCGCAAGCCCCCGCGTGACATCGTCCTCGCCTTCCTCGCGGACGAGGAGGCGGGCGGGACGTTCGGCGCCCGGCACCTGGTCGACGACCACCCCGACCTCTTCGAGGGCGTCACCGAGGCGATCGGCGAGGTCGGCGGGTTCTCCTTCACGGTCAACGAGAAGCTGCGGCTGTACCTCGTCGAGACCGCGCAGAAGGGCATGCACTGGATGAAGCTGACCGTGGACGGCACCGCCGGGCACGGTTCGATGATCCACAAGGACAACGCGATCACTGAGCTGTCCGAGGCCGTCGGGCGGCTCGGCCGGCACAAGTTCCCGGTCCGGGTGACGAAGACCCTGCGGCACTTCCTCGACGAGCTCGGCGACGCCCTGGGCACCGAGCTCGACCCCGAGAACATGGACGAGACGCTCGCCAAGCTCGGCGGCATCGCCAAGCTCATCGGCGCCTCCCTGCAGAACACCGCCAACCCGACCCAGCTGGGCGCCGGTTACAAGGTCAACGTGATCCCGGGGCAGGCCACCGCCCATGTCGACGGCCGCTATCTGCCGGGCTACGAGGAGGAGTTCCTCGCCGACCTCGACCGGATCCTCGGCCCCCGGGTCAAGCGCGAGGACGTGCACGCGGACAAGGCCCTGGAGACCGGCTTCGACGGTGCCCTCGTCGACGCCATGCAGACCGCGCTCTCGGCCGAGGACCCGATCGCGCGCGCCGTGCCCTACATGCTCTCGGCGGGCACCGACGCCAAGTCCTTCGCCGACCTCGGTATCCGCTGCTTCGGCTTCGCCCCGCTGAAGCTGCCCCCGGAGCTGGACTTCGCGGGAATGTTCCACGGCGTCGACGAGCGGGTGCCGGTGGACGCGCTCCAGTTCGGGGTGCGAGTGCTGGACCGATTCATCGACGCGTCGTGACGTGCCGCCGGCGGCACGCCCCGGCACGGCGTCGGCGGGCTGACCTGCTGAATCGCCGTGGAGGTGCGGGGTGTTGACGCCGGCATTCGTCCGCGCGTGCGGAGGTCACCCGGGACGGGTGAATGCGACCATAAGCCCATAGCTCTACTACTCCCTCCTCGTTACAGGTGTTGCGATCCGTTGCTTTGGACCGCATTTGCCTATCAGGAGGAACAATGATCAAGAAGATCGTCGCCGCTGCCGCCGCCACGGGCGGTCTGGTCCTCGCGGGCGCGGGCCTCGCTGTCGCCGACTCGGGCGCCCAGGGTGCCGCCGTGGGTTCCCCGGGTGTCGCCTCCGGCAACGTCGTTCAGGTGCCCGTCCACGTTCCGGTGAACGTCTGCGGCAACACGATCTCCGTGATCGGGCTGCTGAACCCCGCCTTCGGCAACGCCTGCTACAACGACTGACGTCGCGCCGCATCCCATGAGGCGGGATCCCCGGGGTCACCTCATGAGGGTCTTTCCGTGAAGGTCTGAGCTCGTCGGTCCCGGAGTGCGCGCCATGCGCTCCGGGGCCCACCGGCTTTCCCGCGCGCGTCCGGTGGCGTGCGCGTGCTCTCGATGGTCCACGTCCCAAGGACTGTTGGTCCACGTCCCAGGACTGAAGGCAGGGATTTCAGCTATGCGACAGGTCACCCGCAAAGGCCTGATGACCGTGGCCGCGGCCGGTGGTGTACTCGCGGTCACCGGTGTCTCCGCGCACGCCGACTCGGGCGCGGTCGGCTCCGCGTCGAACTCTCCCGGCGTGCTGTCGGGCAACACGGTGCAGGCGCCGGTGCACGTGCCGGTCAACGCCTGCGGCAACACCGTGAACGTGGTCGGGCTGCTCAACCCGGCGATGGGCAACGCCTGCGTCAACGACGGCGGCTCGTCCGAGGGCCGGGGCGGTCGCGGCGACCAGGGCGACCGTGCCGGCCGGGAGGCTCGTTCCGGCGGCTCGCGGGCCGGCGGCCACACCGCCCACTCGCCGGGGGTGGCCTCCGGCAACCACGTACAGGCGCCGGTCGACGTCCCCGTGAACGTCTGCGGCAACAGTGTGAACGTCGTGGGCATCGGCAACGCGGCGGCGGGCGACAGCTGCGCGAACGGCGCGTCGACCGGTGACCACCAGACACACCACCCGAGCCACCCCGGCCACCCGAGCCACCCCGGTCACCCCGGTCACCCGAGCCACCCCGGCCACCCGAGCCACCCCGGCCACCCGAGCCACCCCGATCACCCGGGTCACGATACTGACTGTGAGCACCCGGGGCACCCCGGTCACCCGAGCCACCCTGGTCATCCCGGAAACCCCGACAACCCCGGTCAGCCGGGCACCCCGGGGACCCCCGGCAACCCCGGAACTCCGAGCACGCCGGGAACCCCGAGTACCCCGAGCGCTCCGGGCAACCCGGGAACGTCCACCTCGGGCGGCGGCAAGCACGGCACCGGTACCGTGCAGGCCGGTCACCGGACGCCCGCCACGGACGGTGCGGCCGAGCTGGCCCACACCGGCAGTGACCTGCCGATCGGAGCGGCCGTCCCCGCGGGAGCCGCCGCGCTGCTGGTCGGCGCCGTGCTCTACCGCCGGGCGCGTGCCGCGGCGTAACGGGACGACAGTTCGATGATCACATCGGGGAGCGGGGCGCGGATCCGACCCGGCGCGCGCGGCCCTGACCGCAGCGCGGCCGGGACCGGGCTGCCACGGCCTCTCCCCGTGACACGAGCGACGGCGCGGGCCCCTGGTGACGGGGCCCGCTCCGGCTCAGCGGCCTTCCGTCACCACGTGGCGCGCACCTGGCGGATGATCCGCCGGCGCAACCGCACTCTGCGGCTGCCGTCGCGGAGGAGGCTCAGTCGGTCCAACTCCCAGTGTCCGTACTCGGCATGGTCCGTCAGCAGACGTGTCGTCTCCTTGCGGGAGACCCCGCGAGGTACGTACACGTCGACAAATTCGTATTCCGGCATCGCATCTATTGTGCGGGCACAGGCCCTGTACGGATAGCGTCTGCACTATGTCTGATGCTGTGCAGCCCACCGCTGCCGAGGTACGCGCCGCCGCAGAGGCTGTCAAGACCGCACTCGACCGCCACCTGGCCGCGGTCGAGCGCAGGACGGGCGATGACGACCCGGACGTCTACGAGGCTTTCAACGAGCTCGCCGCGGCGGCCGAGGAGTACGACGAGCTCCTCTACGACCGCTACGACGAGGTCACGCCCTTCGAGATCCCCGGCGGTGACGACACGCTGCCTCCCTACACCGGGCCCGAGGAGCCGAACGCGCTGAGCGTGGTGATCCGCCGGGACTACGCGGTGGTGGAGCCGCAGCGGCTGCTGGCGCAGGCCCGGCGGGTGGAGGCGGTGGAGGAGGACGGCGCCACCGCCGACGAGGGCTTCGACGCGGCGGCCGGCACCGTTCACGGCGCGCTCGGGGTCCTCTTCGGAGAGTTCGAGCCGGACGAGATCGCCACGCGGCACAAGGAGTTCGGACTGGAGGAGGGCGACTCCACGCTCTGGGTGACCGCCGCGGACGAACCCGCCGAACCCGGTGAATGGCTGGAGACCCCCTTCGAGTCGATCGACCCGCAGCGGGTCGTGTGCCGCTTCGACGTCAGCGCGGTCTTCGACGAGGAGTCGGACGACGACCTGGACGACGACCTCGGCTCCGACGACGAGGTCGACTCCCTGGACCCGCTGGACGCGGACCGCTGAGACGTCCCGGCGGGCGAGCGCACACGGGTGGCGGCCACCGGGGTCCGGTGACGCCACCCGCGTGCTCCGGTCCCGCGCCGACCGCCCCGTGAGCCGGCCGCGCGAGCCCGTGCCGTTCAGTCCGTCGTCGGCGTCTGGGCCTTCAGCAGGGACCGCAGGCGTGTCGTACGCGGCTTCTGCGGGACCTCCGCCACCGCGTGCGGCAGCGCCTGCTCCACCCCGTGCACGACGGAAAGATGACGCTCGGCCCGCCCGAAGGCCGTGTAGACCCAGGGGCGGGTCAGAGCCGCCGCGGCGTCGCCCGGGAGCACCACGACCGCGGCCGGCCAGCGCAGACCGGCCGCCTGGTGCGCGGTGAGCGCCCAGCCGTGCCGCACGGTCCGCTCCACCAGCTCCTTCGGCACGACCACGGGGGCGCCCGAGCAGTCCAGGTGCAGCCCCTCGGCGTCGGCCCTCACCACACGGCCCGGCAGCGCGCGGCCCGGCGCGGGGGAGTGGACGACCCGGTCGCCCGGGTCGAAGCCGCCGAAGCGGCCCGGACCGGGGTTCAGCCGCTCCTTGAGCGCGGTGTTCAGCACGCGGGTGCCGGCCGCGCCGCCGTGCCCCGGGGTGATGACCTGCGTCTGCTCGGCCGGGACGCCGATCGCGCGCGGCACCGAGTCCGCGACGAGCTGGACCGTCCGGTGGACCGCCTCGCCCGCGTCACGCACCGGGACGATCACCACCTCCTTGCCGGGCGCCTCGACCCGGCCCAGCTCGCCGATGCCGATCCCGGAGACCAGCTCGCCGATGGGCCCGGGGTCAGGGGTCCGCGAGGCCACCTGCGGGCAGGCGCGGGCGGCGATCAGGTCCGCGAAGACCCGGCCGGGGCCCGCCGACCACAGCACAGCCGGATCACCGCTCAGCACGAGCCGCGCACCGTCGGGCAGCGACTCCACGAGCATCGCCGCCGTCTCGACGTCGAGCTGCGGCGCGTCCAGGACGACCAGGACGTCCAGGTCCAGTGCGCCGTCCGCGTCCCGGCCCGGTCCTTCGGCGTCGGAGAGCAGTCCGGCGACGGTGGCGGCTCCCGGTGCCGCGCCGCCCGCCCCGTCTTCCTCCGGCGCGTGCGGGGCCTGCCGGGCCGCGAAGCCGTCGCGCCCGCCGAAGGTGTGCGCGGCGGCCCAGCCGCGCAGGCCGAGCGCGCGCGCCGCGTGCAGCAGCGCCGCCGTCTCGGACCGCGAGGCGTCCCCGCCGGTGTGCAGCACTAGGCCGTGACCGGCGACCGCGCGGATCAGCTCCCCGGCCGAGCGGGGCGCCGAGGCCGCTTCCCGCTCCCAGTCGGCCGCCGAACCGTCCTCCTTCGGCACCGAGTTCATCAGCCGGGCGAGACCGTCGGCGAGGCTCTCCTCGGCCAGCGCGTACCGCTCCAGGCCGATCAGGATCCGCACCGGGCGCTCCAGCGGCTCCTCCGCGTCGTCGTCCGGGGCCGCCGCGGCCGGGGGAGCGGTGTCCGGCGCGTCCTGGAAGACCAGGGCCTCGCCCTCCGCGAGAGCGCCCTGCACGGCCGCGTCCGGGTCCGGGACCGAGCGCTGGGAGAGCGCCGCGGTGAGGGCCGGGGCGTCCAGCGCGGTGTGCCCGGCGACGGCCGCCTGCTCGAGCAGCCACACGGTCAGCGCCGTGCCACGGCGTTCGTCGTCCGGGCCGCACTGCGGGCCCAGCAGCGCCCGGGCGAACCCGTCGGCCTGCTCGGGCCGCACTCCCGGGACCCGCAGCAGCTGCCAGGGGTCCTCGCGGAGCCGGCCGTCGGCGCCCTCGCCCAGAACCGCGACGACCTGGGCCGCGAGCGCCTCGGGGGCGCCGGCCCCGGCCAGCACGGCACGGACGGCGGCGACGGCCTCCGGCGCCACGCCCGGTGCCGGCGCGGCGGGCGCGGCGACCGGCTGCGCCCGCCGCGCGGGCTCGGGGGCGGTCCTGCGCGGCGCGGGACCCGGCTCGCGGAAGGCGGCGGCCACGGGCTTCTCCCCGCTCTCCACGGCCCGCACCGCCGCGAGCAGGTCGGCGGCCGTGCCGCTGAGCTTGCCGCCGGCCTCGATCGGGGCCGACTTCTCCGCCTTCCGCCGCTCGATCCGCTCCCGCTCCACACGCTGGGCCGCCAGCTCGGCGGCCGCCTCGGACAACTGCGCGGCGCCCTCCGCGGTCCCGGTCCCCCCGTCCCCCGCGCCGGTGCCGTCCTCCCCGGAGCGCGCGTCCGCCCGGTCCACGCCCTCGCCCGCCGCCTCAGGGGCACCGGCGGCCGTGTCCGCGCCCGACGTCCCCGGCTCCGCGTCCTGAGTGCTCTCGGGCTCCGTGCTCACAGCGTGCTCCAGTCGTGATCGGGATAGTGGTGCACCGGGGCCGACACGTCGTCGAGCGCCCGGCAGATCTCGTCAGGAAGACTAAGCGTCTCCACTGACAACGCGGCCGTGAGCTGCTGGGCGTTGCGCGCGCCGACGACGGGGGCGACGACCCCGGGCCGGTCGCGGACCCAGGCGAGCGCCACCTGGAGCGCGGTCACGGCCAGCCCGTCCGCGGCGGTCGTCACCGCCTCCACGACGCTGCTCGCCGTCTCGTCGAGATACGGCGCGACGAAGGGCGCGAGCTGTTCCGAGGCGCCCCGGGAGTCGGCCGGTGTCCCGCCCCGGTACTTGCCGGTGAGCACACCGCGCCCGAGCGGCGAGGAGGGCAGCAGGCCGACGCCCAGGTCGAGGGCGGCGGGCAGCACCTCACGCTCGACGCCGCGCTGCAGCAGGGAGTACTCCATCTGCGTACTGGCCAGCCGGGTGCGTATCCCGGGTGCCGAGAGCTGCCAGGCGGCGGCCTTGGCGAGCTGCCAGCCGCAGAAGCCGGACACGCCCGCGTAGCGCGCCCGGCCGCTGCTGACGGCCAGGTCGAGGGCCTGGAGGGTCTCGTCGAGGGGCGTGTCGGGGTCGTAGCCGTGCACGTGCCACACGTCCACGTGGTCGGTGCCCAGCCGGGCGAGCGAGGCGTCCAGTGCCGACAGCAGATGACTGCGCGAGCCGTCGAAGCGGCGGTCCGGCTCGCGCACGCTCCCCGCCTTCGTAGAGATGACCAGGTCCCGGCGCGGAACGAGTCCTTCCATCAGCTGCCCGAGGAGATACTCGGCCTCCCCGTCGCCGTACACGTCCGCCGTGTCGACGAGGTTCCCGCCCGCTTCCCAGAACGTCTTCAAGAGGTCCGCGGCGTCATGCTCGTCGGTGTCCCGCCCCCACGTCAGGGTGCCGAGTCCGATCCGGGAAACACGCAGGCCGGTACGGCCGAGATGCCTCTGCTCCATGGACGCCGAGATTACTGTCCGGCACCGGCGGTGTGGGGACCTGTGGACGACGGAAATCCCGGTGGAGGCCGCTCCCCGCCGACGGCGCCCGCACGCTAGGGTCTCGGACACAAGCCACGTTACTGATCGGTAAGGGGATCGGCCATGCAGCTCGGCATCAATCTCGGCTACTGGGGCGCCGGAATGGACGCGGACAACCTCGCCGTCGCCCAGGAGGCCGACCGTCTCGGATACGCCGTCTGCTGGGCCGCCGAGGCCTACGGATCGGACGCGGCCACCGTGCTCAGCTGGGTCGCCGCCCAGACCGAGCGCATCGACGTCGGTTCGGCCATCTTCCAGATCCCGGCCCGCCAGCCCGCGATGACCGCGATGACCGCCGCGACGCTGGACTCGCTGTCGGGCGGCCGCTTCCGCCTCGGCCTCGGCGTCTCGGGCCCGCAGGTCTCCGAGGGCTGGTACGGCGTCAAGTTCGACAAGCCGCTGGCCCGCACCCGCGAGTACGTGGAGATCGTCCGCAAGGCCATGACGCGCGAGCGGCTGTCGTACGAGGGCGAGCACTGGACGCTGCCGCTCCCCGGCGGCCCCGGCAAGCCGCTCAAGCTGACCGTGCACCCCGAGCGCGAGCACATCCCGCTGTACATCGCCGCGATCGGCCCGAAGAACCTGGAGCAGACCGGCGAGATCGCGGACGGCGCGCTGCTCATCTTCCCCTCCGCCGAGCACCTCGAGGACACCGCGATCACCCACCTGCGCGCGGGCCGCGAGAAGGCCGGGAAGACGATGGAAGGGTTCGACGTCTGCCCGACCCTGCCGCTCGCCGTCGGCGACGACAAGGACGTCCCCGCGCTCGCCGACATGTTCCGCCCGTACACCGCCCTGTACGTCGGCGGCATGGGCAGCTTCAAGCAGAACTTCTACAACCAGCTCGCGCAGCGCATGGGCTACGAGAAGGAAGCGGCCGAGATCCAGGCCAAGTACCTCTCCGGCGACAAGGAGGGCGCCGCCGCGGCGATCCCGCACTCGCTGATCGACCAGACGACCCTGCTCGGCTCGGTCGACCGCATCGCCGACCGCATGAAGGCCTACGCCGCCGTCGGCGTCACCACGCTCACCCTGGCCCCCGCCGGCTTCACCCTGGAGGACCGGATCGCCTCGCTGCGGGCCGGTACCGACGCCCTGGAGCGGGCCGGACTCGCGTAACCCGCCACGAGGCGCCCGGAAAGTTCTGCGGCCGTGGTGGGGGCTCGGGGGTCTTCCCCGCCACGGCCGTCACGGAGAACAACGCGCCCACGGCCCCTTGGTTACGCGCCCGGCCCCGCCGCGCCGTCCGTCGTCCGGCGGATCCGCCGGACACATCGGTTGCCAGGGTCCGGGCGACCCATTTGACTCGTTTTCTGCACAACTCTGCAGAGAGGGTGTCAATGATGCTGTCCGCCAAGAGCCTGTTCCAGGAAATCCTCGACAACGACGAGTCGTACCGCCTCTTCTGTTCCGTCGCCGCCAGCGGGGAGTCGCAGGGCGGCTGGGAGAACGCCCGGATCGCCGCACTGGTCCCGGAGAGCGAGCGGGCCCTCGCCCCCAAGATCACCCGGCACGGCGCCGACGAGGACAAGCACGGCCGGATCTTCAACGCCCTCCTGAAGAAGCGCGGCCTCCAGCCCGTCGAGGTGCCGCCCGAGACCGACTACACGATGCTCCTGGAACGCCACGGCATCGGCCTCGCGCACGACAAGCTCAAGAGCGACCAGCCCCTCACCGTGCGGGACATCGTCACCTATCTGGCCCACAGCAGGGTCACCGAACAGCGCGCCTCCGAACAGATGGACCTGCTGCGCAGGCACTTCGCCGACCACCCCGACATCGGCCGCGCGGTACGGATGATCTCGGCCGACGAGGACAACCACCTCGCCTACTGCCACGAGGAACTGCTGCGCTTCGCCTACGCCGGACACGGCCGCGCCATCCAGCGGACCCTGCGCGAGTGCGCCCTCGCCGAGATCCGCATCTACCGGGACGTCAGCCTCGCCGTGATGGCCCACATGGGCCGCCTCCTCGGCTGGTCCAGGACCAAGGCCGCCGTCCTCGCCGCGGGCATCCACGCCGTCTACGTCTACGAGCGGGCCGCGGGCTGGCGCCGGATGGTCACCCTGGAGATGCCCGAACGGCGCGGCGCCCTGAACGGCCCCGCCACGACCGCACCGGAATTCGCCTGAACCACACCCCTCCTACAGCCAGCCCCGCCGCTTGAAGAGCCGGAACAGCAGGACCTCCAGGACGACCAGCGACCCGATCACCACCGGATACGACCACCGCCAGTGCAGCTCGGGCATGTGATCGAAGTTCATGCCGTAGATCCCCGCGATCATCGTGGGGACCGCGGCCATGGCCGCCCACGCGGAGATCTTCCGCATGTCGTCGTTCTGCCGCACGCTCATCTGCGCCAGATGCGCCGACAGGATGTCGGACACCAGCCGGTCCAGACCCTCCACGGACTCGTTGACCCGCGTCAGATGGTCGTTGACGTCCCGGAAGAAGGGCTGCGCCTCGTCGTCCACGAACGGCACGCCCGCCGTCTTCGGTCCCGAGCCCGCGAGCCGGGCCAGCGGCGCCGCCAGCGGAACCGTCGCCCTGCGGAACTCCTGGACCTGCCGCTTGAACGCGTAGATCCGGGACGCGGTGTTGCGCGAGCCCCCGGACTGGGGGGAGAAGACCTCCGCCTCCAGCTCCTCCAGGTCGGTGCCGAGCTCCGTCGACACCTCCAGATAGTGGTCCACCGCGGCGTCCGCGATCGAGTAGAGCACCGCCGTCGGCCCGTGCCGCAGCGTCTCGGGATCCGACTCCAGACGCCGCCTGACCGACCCGAGGGGCGACTCCTCGCCGTGCCGCACGGTCACCACGAACGAATCGCCCACGAAGACCATGACCTCGCCGGAGGTGACCGTGTCGCTCCGCGGCTCGTACGACACCGGCTTGAGGACCACGAAGAGCGAGTCCTCGTACACCTCCAGCTTCGGGCGCTGATGGGCCTTGAGGGCGTCCTCGACCGCCAGCGGATGGAGCCCGAACTCCTCCGTGACCAGGTCGAACTCCTTCTCCGTCGGCTCGTGCAGCCCGATCCACACGAACGCGTGGCCCCCGGCACGGCACCGCGCCAGGGCCTCCGAGAGGTCGTCGGCACCCTCGGCGCGGCGGCCGTCACGGTAGACGGCACAGTCGACGATCACGATGCGCGTCCTCCCGCCGCCGCGGCCCCGCCGCACACCGGCGGCCGCTTTCCACAGGGCCCGCCGCCTTCCGGCGCCGTCCGTCTACGCTGGGCCGCATGCCCACCCTGATCCTCGTCCGGCACGGACGCTCCACCGCGAACACCGCGGGACTGCTCGCCGGCTGGACGCCCGGCGTCGCGCTCGACGAACGCGGTACGCGACAGGCCGCCGCCCTGCCCGGCCGGCTCGCCGGGCTGCCGATCGCCGAGGTCGTCACCAGTCCCCTCCAGCGCTGCCGGGAGACCGTCCAGCCACTGCTGGAGGCCCGCCCCGAGGTCCCCGTGCACACCGAGGAACGGATCGGGGAGGCCCACTACGGCGACTGGTCGGGCCGCAAGCTCGCCGAACTCAAGGACGAGCCGCTGATGGACGTCGTCCAGGCACATCCCTCCGCCGCCGCGTTCCCCGGCGGCGAGTCGATGCGGGCCATGCAGAACCGCGCCGCCGAGGCGGTACGCGAGTGGAACGCGCGCGTGGAGCGCGACCACGGCGGTGACGCGGTCTACCTCATGTGTTCGCACGGCGACATCATCAAGTCGCTCGTCGCCGACGCACTCGGACTTCATCTCGACCTCTTTCAGCGGATCTCTGTGGAACCGTGTTCCATCACCGCGATCCGTTACACCCGGCTCAGGCCCTTTCTCCTGCGCCTCGGGGACACGGGAGACCTCGCCTCCCTGGCCCCTCGCGAGGAATCCCCGGGCGGCGACGCACCGGTCGGGGGCGGTGCGGGCGCACCGTGATCGTCGGCCGCAGTAGGGTGAAGCGGTCGAACCAGCGCAGTAGTTGTCAACCGTTCTCAGCCGATGCGGGCCGGCGAGGTCAGCCGGCCCATGCCGATTCAATGGAGACAGGACGTGTCCCGTCAGGTGTTCCTCTACGACCCCCCGGACCGCTTCGTGGCCGGTACGGTCGGGTTGCCCGGACGTCGCACCTTCTTCCTGCAGGCATCCTCCGGCCCCCGGGTGACGAGTGTGGCCCTGGAGAAGACCCAGGTCGCCGCGCTCGCCGAGCGGATGGACGAACTCCTCGACGAGGTCGTCCGGCGCACCGGAGGCAGCGCCCCGGTCCCGGCGATGGCCTCGACCGAGGTGTCCGACACCGCCCCCCTCGACACCCCCGTGGAGGAGGAGTTCCGGGTCGGCACCATGGCGCTGGCCTGGGACGGCGAGGAACAGCGCATGATCGTCGAGGCGCAGGCCCTCGTCGAGGTCGAGGCGGAGTCCGACGAGGACCTCGCCGAGGCCGAGGAGCGACTGCTCCAGGACGAGGAGAACGGCCCCCCGATGCTCCGGGTCCGGCTCACCGGATCCCAGGCCCGCGCCTTCGCCAAACGGGCCCTCGACGTCGTCAACGCCGGCCGCCCGCCCTGCCCGCTGTGCAGCCTCCCGCTCGACCCGGAAGGACACGTATGTCCGCGCCAGAACGGATACCGCCGCGGAGCGTGACGACCGCCGAGCTGCTCGCCCGGGGCGAGCTGAAGGTCCGCGGACGGATCCGCGAGGCCTCGAACGCGGTGCTCTACTGCTCCGTGTCCTACGAGGGCCGCGAGGCCTTCTGCGTCTACAAGCCCATCGCGGGCGAACGGCCGCTGTGGGACTTCCCCGACGGCACGCTCGCCCAGCGCGAGGTCGCCGCCTACGAGGTCTCCGAGGCGACCGGCTGGGGACTCGTGCCCACCACCGTGCTGCGCGACGGGCCGTACGGCGAGGGCATGTGCCAGATGTGGATCGAGCCCTCCGCCACCGAGGACGGGGACGGGCTGCTCGCGCTCGTGCCGGGTGAGGAGCCCGCCGAGGGCTGGAAGGCCGTCGGGTTCGCCGAGGTCGGCGAGGGCGAGACGGCCCTGCTCGTGCACGCCGACGACACCCGGCTGCGACGGCTCGCCGTCCTCGACGCCGTGATCAACAACGCCGACCGCAAGGGCGGCCACCTGCTGCCCGCGCAGGAGGGCCGCCTCTACGGAATCGACCACGGCGTCACCTTCAACGCGGAGAACAAGCTGCGCACCCTGCTGTGGGGGTGGGCGGGGGAGCCCCTGACGGACGAGGCCGTGGAGGTCCTGGCCTCCCTGCGCGACGCCCTGGCCCCGGGCGCGCCGCTGGCCACCCGTCTGGCCGAACTCGTCACCGACGCCGAGATCGAGGCCACGCGCGCGCGGGTCGAGGCCATGCTCACCTCCGGGAAACACCCGGAACCGAGCGGGGACTGGCCCGCGATCCCCTGGCCCCCTGTGTAGCGCGTCACCGTGTCCGCCACCGCGTGACACGGTCTCGTCGCCGTCGGTTCACGCCCAGTTCGTATACGGAAGTCCCGTCCGGTTAGGCTCATGACATGTATGCCTGGCCCGCTTCTGAGGTCCCCGCCCTGCCCGGTGAGGGACGCGACCTCCGGATCCACGACACCGCGACCGGAGGGCTCGTCACCATCGAGCCCGGTCCCGTCGCCCGTATCTACGTCTGCGGCATCACGCCGTACGACGCCACCCACATGGGACACGCGGCGACCTACAACGCGTTCGACCTGGTGCAGCGCGTGTGGCTCGACACCAAGCGGCAGGTTCACTACGTCCAGAACGTGACGGACGTCGACGATCCGCTGCTGGAGCGGGCCGAGCGCGACGGCGTCGACTGGGTGGGACTCGCCGAGAAGGAGACCGCCCTCTTCCGCGAGGACATGACGGCCCTGCGGATGCTGCCGCCGCGCCACTACATAGGCGCCGTCGAGGCGATACCCGGCATCGTGCCGCTCGTCGAGCGGCTGCGGGACGCCGGAGCCGCCTACGAACTCGAGGGCGACGTGTACTTCTCCGTCGAGGCCGACCCCGACTTCGGCAAGGTGTCCAACCTGGACGCCGCGACGATGCGCCTGCTCTCCGCCGAGCGCGGCGGCGACCCGGACCGGCCCGGCAAGAAGAACCCCCTCGACCCGATGCTGTGGATGGCCGCCCGCGACGGCGAGCCGAGCTGGGACGGCGGCTCGCTCGGCCGCGGCCGCCCCGGCTGGCACATCGAGTGCGTCGCCATCGCCCTCGACCACCTCGGCATGGGCTTCGACGTCCAGGGCGGCGGCTCCGACCTCGCCTTCCCGCACCACGAGATGGGCGCCTCGCACGCCCAGGTGCTCACCGGCGAGTTCCCCATGGCCAAGGCGTACGTCCACGCCGGCATGGTCGCGCTGCACGGCGAGAAGATGTCGAAGTCCAAGGGCAACCTCGTCTTCGTGTCCCGGCTGCGGCGTGACGGGGTCGACCCCGCCGCCATCCGGCTGGCGCTGCTCGCGCACCACTACCGCTCCGACTGGGAGTGGACGGACACCGTCCTCGAAGAGGCCGTCGCGCGCCTGGGCGACTGGCGTGCCGCGGTGTCCCGGCCCGACGGGCCGTCCGCCGACGCGCTCGTCGAGGAGATCCGTGCCGCGCTCGCCGAGGACCTCGACGCACCGGCCGCGCTCGCCGCGGTCGACCGCTGGGCCGCGCTCCAGCACGAGACGGGGGGCACGGACGAGGCCGCCCCCGGCATCGTCTCGCGGGCCGTCGACGCCCTCCTCGGCGTCGCCCTGTAGGACCTCGTCCCGCCGCGCTCCACGAGCGTGACACGACACCCGGGTGCCGGGCGGAGATCCTCCGCCCGGCACCCGGCGTTCCGGAACCCGCGCTCCTACCTGGCCACGATGACGGACTGGACGGCACCGGTGCCGGTGTCGTAGATCCCGTAGACCTGCTGCCCGTAGGCGAAGGCCTTCTGGACCACGTCGTGGGTCACCGGGCCGGGGTTCACGAGCCTGCGCCAGCCGTTGTCGATGAACAGGTACAGCGCCTGCGGCTGGCCCGGCAGCGGGGTCACGACGTCCTGGAAGTGCTGGGCCACGCCGATGGCCAGAGCCCGGGTCTCGACGGCGCTCGGCAGGACCAGCGGCTCACCCTGCTGGATCTGCTGGATCTGCTGGATCTGTTGGTACTGCTGCTGGCCGCCGAGCTGCTGCAGCAGCTGCTGGAACGGCTGCTGCTGACCGAGCTGCTGGAGCTGCTGCTGAAGGTGCTGCGGAACCTGCTGCCCGATCGGTGCCTGCTGGCCGATGGGCGTCTGCTGCCCGATGGGCATCTGCTGTCCGATGGGCATCTGACCGGCCGGCATCTGCTGCCCGAACGGCAGCTGTTGGGCGATGCCCTGCTGCTGGTAGGGCGACGTGCTCGGATACTGCTGCTGTTCCTGCCGGCTCGTCTGCGGAATCACGTTCATGCGGGGTGCCACCTTCCATCCGTGGTTGGTTGCGTTCCGTGGTTGGTTGCGTTCCGTGGTCGGTTGCGTTCCGTGGTTGGTTGCGTTCCGTCCGGTCCGGTGGGACCACGTCCTCAGCCCGTGACGACCAGGCCGACGATCTCGTCGTCCGAGAACCAGACCCGTACGTCGGGCCGTCCCGTCGCGAAGGCGGAGTGCACCGCCTGGCGGATCTCGGGGGACGGGCGGTCGAGGTTGCGCCAGGCACCGGACACGTACAGCCGGAGCCTCGGCGGGAGTTCGCGCGGATACGGCAGCAGCTCGTCCCAGTACCGTTCGGCCCGGCCCGAGCCGACCGCCTCCGGCAGCAGCCGGGTGACCGCCGCCTTGATGTCGGGCCGGCTGCCGATCCGCTGGGAGGCGGGCCGGCCCGGCGCGTCCTGCTGCGGGGAACCCGTGGTCCGCAGCAGGACGCGCGCACGTTCCGGGTCCATCGGCGGTCGGCCCGCGGCCCTGAGCATGCCCTGCAACGAGGCCAGGGCACCGGCCACCACCGGGGAGGCGGAGGAGGTCCCGGAGAACGTGTCCGTGTACCAGGCGATCTCCTCGGCCCCGCCCTGCAGATCGCCGGGCCGGTCCCAGAAGCCGCCGGTGGTCGTGACCTCGCGGCCCCAGCCCTGCGCGTCCACGCGCGCGCCGTGGTTGGAGAACGCGAGCCGTGAACGGTCCGGGCCGTGGTCCCGGCCGTGCGTGCCGGGCGGCGGCGCGCCCGCGCCGACCAGGATCGCCCCGGAGGACGGGTTGGAGGGGTTGAACGGATTGCGCCACCACTCGGGGAACTCCGCGGGCCGGCGTTCGTAGAGCGCGTCGTCCAGCGACTCGGCGCCGTTGCCGGCGGCCGCCACCACGAGGATGCCCCGCGAGGTCGCGTCCTGGACGGCGGCGAAGTCGTCGGGCCACCATTCGAGCGCGATGTAGCCCTCCTGGCCGTCGCGCTCCTCGAAGTCGAACCGGGGCCCCGGAGCGTGCAGTCCGACCAGGACGATGTCGCCGGGACCCAGCCGTTCCGCCGCCGCGTGGATCGCCGCGGCCGTCCCGATGCCCCGGAAGGACGCGGCCGCCGTCACGGCCTCCGGCACGATCCCGGTGATCCCCCGCTCGTCGCGGTCACCGCCGATCACACCGATCGCGGCGGTTCCGTGATTGCGCCAGGCGAGGTCCGTGTGCGGCGTGCCGACGACGACCCCGGCGAGTTTCGAGGACAGGTCCTCGTGCCCGAGCTGCCAGGCGCCCTCCACGTCGATCACCGTGACGCCCCGGCCCGAACCGCCCGGCCGCTGCCACGCCCAGTGCGCGTCGACGCCCTCGGGCGCCGGACGCAGGTAGCCCTGCCTGCTGGCGAAGTCCGGGGTGACCGGCGCCCCTTCCTTCAGCCGCCGGCCGTCGTCGGCGCTCCGTCCGGTCCACGGCGCCGGTTCCGTGACCGCGGGAACGGCACCCGGCTTCACGTACGCCGCGTCGATCCCCGGCAGCGCGGCGATGCGTGCGCGCAGTTCCTGGGCGCGGCCGCCCGCGCCGCGCAGCCGGTAGAAGAGCGCGAGGTCGGGCCCGCTCCCGGTGCCCGCCGGCGTGGACGGCCGGAGCCGGTCCTCGCTGCCGAACAGCGGCTCCAGGGCGAGTTGTTCGTCGCTGAGGAACATGTCGAGGGCCGAGACGTCGGCGCCCGCCGCCGAGTGGACGCCCTCGGCCCGTGCGCGCAGCCTGGCCTCCGGACGGGCGACGACGATCAGTTCCTGCTCGACCCCCCGGTAGGTGAATCCCGCTCCGTCGGGTCCCGGCCCGGTCGATCCCGGGCCCCGCGCCGGCTGTGCCTGGTCGGTCATCGCGTACCGCTCCCTTCGATCACTGGGCTGCCGGTCCCTGCGTGTGCCGTACGCCGCACAACCTGGCACGCGCGGAGCGTCCCGTCCACCCCGAATTCGCCAACTTGGTTTGAGAACAAGTTGAATTGGGAAACGTGTGCAATCCGTCCTGAAACAGATGTCACGCCTGATTCAGGCCGAATGCCATGGAGGCGGGTGTCATGTGACGGGACGGCAGCGGCGGCCGGCCTCGTGGCGGCAGCGGCCCGGACAGCCGGAAGGGGGGGTACGCGTCACCCCGGCAGCCCCTTCCCCGCCCGGGCGGGGCGCCGGGCCCGGGGGGGGGAGCCGGGGGTGCCGCCCGGGGGGGAGTACTCGGCGGGGGGCGTCCCGGGCGGGGCGGCCCGGGGGGGCCGGCCTGGGGGCGCCCCCGCCCCGCCCCCCCGCAGGGGCCGTTACCCTACACGGGACCCCCCCCTTCCCGGCCGGTCCGGACGGCCGGCCCGTGGGCTCGATCCCGGTGTTCCCGCCGGGAGTTCAGTCCTCGGAGGAGTCCGTCCCGTCCGGGGTGCCCGGTGTGTCCCCGGACCCCGGCGCGCCGGAGGCGTCCGAAGGACCCGGGGAGTCGTCGGAGCCGGACGCGCGGTCCCGGGCGTCCGGGCCGGAGCCCTCGCCCTGGTCGGCCGCCTTCCGCGGTTCCCCGGACCCGGTGTCCTGCCCGCCGCCGGACTCGGGACGCTGGGCCAGCGGCGGCCTGGTGCGGCCGCCGGGGGTGTCACGGAGGTACGAGGCCGGCTCGCCGCCCTCCGTCGCGTGGCCCGGGGCCCCCGGCGCCGGACCGCCGCCGTCCCTGCGGCGCAGATAGCGCTCGAACTCGCGGGCGATCGCCTCGCCGGACGCCTCCGGCAGCTCGGCGGTGTCCCGGGCCTCCTCCAGCGTCTGCACGTACTCGGCGACCTCGCTGTCCTCGGCGGCCAGCTGGTCGACGCCCAGCTGCCAGGCCCGCGCGTCCTCGGGCAGCTCGCCCAGCGGGATGCGCAGGTCGATGAGGTCCTCCAGGCGGTTGAGCAGCGCCAGCGTCGCCTTCGGGTTGGGCGGCTGCGACACGTAGTGCGGTACGGCCGCCCACAGCGACACGGCCGGTACGCCCGCGTGCGTGCACGCCTCCTGGAGGATGCCGACGATGCCCGTGGGGCCCTCGTACTTGGTCTCCTCCAGATCCATCGTGCGGGCCAGATCGGGGTCGGAGGTGACTCCGCTGACCGGCACCGGGCGGGTGTGCGGGGTGTCGCCGAGCAGCGCGCCCAGGATCACCACCAGTTCCACGCCCAGTTCGTGCGCGAAACCGAGCAGTTCGTTGCAGAACGAGCGCCAGCGCATCGACGGCTCGATGCCCCGGACCAGCACCAGGTCGCGCGGCTTCTCGCCGCCGATCCGGACCACCGACAGCCGTGTGGTCGGCCAGGTGATCTTGCGTACGCCACCGTCCAGCCACACGGTCGGACGGTTCACCTGGAAGTCGTAGTAGTCCTCGGCGTCCAGCGCCGCGAACACCTCGCCCTTCCATTCCCGATCCAGGTGCGCGACCGCGGCGGAGGCGGCGTCGCCGGCGTCGTTCCAGCCTTCGAACGCGGCCACCATGACTGGGTCGATCAGCTCGGGAACCCCCTCCAGCTCGATCACCCAGCGCCTCCTTCCGATGTGTCCTCGCGTACGCCTCAACCTTACGGCGTGCCGAGGGGACCTCCGCAGCCCCCTTGCACGGGGGAGTGAACGGATCACTGCCCCGTCGAAGGCCCGGAAACACGCGAGCCCACCACCCCGCCCCGCACCCCCGCCCGGCCCGCTCGCCGCCAACCGGTCCGTCAACCACGAGCGTTGCCGTGGCGGAAGTGCCCGCGGGCGCGCGGTGTCCGGGCACGGGTGAGGGGCGGCACCCCCCGTGGGAGCCGCCCCTCACCCGGCCGTGGACGCGCGGACGCCTACTTGCCGTCCAGCAGCCCCTGCACCTTGCCGCGGACCTCGTCCGTGGCGAGACCCCGGATCGTCAGCGTCGTACGGCGGCGCAGCACGTCGTCCGCCGTCTCGGCCCATTCGTTGTCCCGGGCGTAGACGACCTGCGCCCAGATCTCCGGGGCGTCCGGGTGGACGCGCTCGCCGAGCGCCGGGTTCTCGTTCGCCAGCCGGGCGATGTCGAAGGCCAGCGAGCCGTAGTGGGTGGCCAGGTGCCGGGCCGTGTCGGCGGCCATGCGCGGACCGGGCGCCGGACGGTCCACCAGCAGACGGTGGGCGACCGCGCGCGGGTTGGCGACACCGGGCAGCGGCAGCTTCCTCGGCAGCTCGGAGATCGGCTCGAAGTCCTCGCCCAGCGGACGGCCGGGCAGCGACTCCAGCTTCTTCATGACGGTCCGGCCGATGTGCCGGAAGGTGGTCCACTTGCCGCCCGCGACGGACAGCATGCCGCCGCGGCCCTCCGTGACGACCGTCTCGCGCTTGGCCTTCGACGTGTCGCCGGGACCGCCCGGCAGCACCCGCAGACCCGCGAACGCGTAGGTGATCAGGTCGCGCGAGAGCTGCTGGTCGCGGATGGAGAACGCGGCCTCGTCGAGTATCTGGGCCGTGTCCTTCTCGGTGACCGAGACGTCCGCCGGGTCGCCCTCGAACTCCTCGTCGGTGGTGCCGAGCAGCAGCATGTCCTCCCAGGGGAGGGCGAAGGTGATGCGGTACTTGTCGATCGGGGTGGCGAGCGCCGCCTTCCACGGGGAGGTCCGCTTCAGGACCAGGTGCGCGCCCTTGGACAGCCGGATGGACGGAGCCGCGTTCGGGTCCTCCATCCTGCGCAGGTGGTCGACCCACGGGCCGGTCGCGTTCAGCACGAGCCGGGCGTCCACGCCGAACTCGTCGCCGGACAGCCGGTCCCGCAGTTCCGCGCCCGTCACCCGGCCCCGGGTGAAGCGCAGACCCGTGACCTCGGCGTGGTTCAGGACCGCGGCTCCCGACTCGACGGCCGCGCGGACCGTCATCAGGGCCATGCGGGAGTCGTTCATCTGGTCGTCGCCGTACACGGCCACGGCCTTGAGGTCCTCGGTGCGCAGCTCGGGCACGTCCCGCGCCGCCTTGGCGGGGCTGAGCAGGTGTCCCACGCCGTCACCGAACGCCGACAGGGCGGAGTAGGCGAAGACGCCCGCTCCGAGCTTCGCCGCGCCGTGCGGCCCGCCCTTGTACACCGGGAGGTAGAACGTGAGCGGATTCGCCAGGTGGGGGGCCACCTGGCGGGAGACCGCACGGCGCTCGAAGTGGTTCTCCGCCACCAGCTTCACCGCGCCGGTCTGCAGGTAGCGCAGACCGCCGTGGAGGAGCTTGGAGGACGCGGAGGAGGTGGCGCCGGCGAAGTCACCGGCGTCGACCAGCGCCACCCGCAGCCCGGACTGCGCGGCGTGCCAGGCGGTGGAGATGCCCAGGATGCCGCCGCCGATGACGAGGAGGTCGTACGTCGCCTTGGAGAGCTGCTCCCGGGTCTCGGCGCGGCTCGGGTTCGAGCCGGAGGCCGGGCGCGTGCCGAGGGCAGGCACGGACTGCAGGGTGGACTGACTGGTCATTGCGGGTTCTTACTCCTCGTCAGTTCTCGTCCTCGAGCCAGCCCATGGTCCGCTCCACGGCCTTGAGCCAGCTCTTGTACTCACGGTCGCGGACGTCCGCGGCCATGTTGGGGGTCCATTCCGCGGCCCGCCGCCAGTTGGCGCGCAGGTCCTCGGTGTTGGTCCAGAAGCCGACGGCCAGACCGGCGGCGTAGGCGGCGCCGAGGCAGGTGGTCTCGGCGACCAGCGGGCGCACCACGGGGGCGTCCAGGACGTCGGCCAGGGTCTGCATCAGCAGGTTGTTGGAGGTCATGCCGCCGTCGACCTTGAGCGCCGTGAGCTCGACGCCGGAGTCCTTGGTCATGGCGTCGCTGATCTCACGGGTCTGCCAGGCGGTGGCCTCCAGGACGGCGCGCGCGATGTGCGCCTTGGTGACGTACCGCGTCAGACCGGCGATCACACCGCGGGCGTCGGGACGCCAGTACGGGGCGAACAGACCGGAGAAGGCCGGCACGAAGTAGGCGCCGCCGTTGTCCTCGACCGAGGACGCGAGCGTCTCGATCTCGGCGGCGGACTGGATCAGGCCCATCTGGTCGCGCATCCACTGCACGAGCGACCCGGTGACGGCGATGGAGCCTTCCAGGGCGTAGACCGGGTCCTGGTCGCCGATCCGGTAGCCGACCGTGGTCAGCAGCCCCGAGTAGGAGTTGATGATCTTGTCACCGGTGTTCATCAGCATGAACGTGCCGGTGCCGTAGGTGGACTTGGCCTCGCCCTCGGCGAAACAGGTCTGGCCGAACAGGGCCGCCTGCTGGTCGCCGAGCGCGGAGGCGACGGGGATGCCGCCGAGCAGCTCGCCGAGCGGGCCGCCGGTGACCTCGCCGTACACCTCGGCGGAGGAGCGGATCTCGGGCAGCATCGCCAGCGGGACGCCGATCGACTCGGCGATCTTCTCGTCCCAGGCCAGGGTGTGCAGGTTCATCAGCATGGTGCGGGACGCGTTGGTGACGTCGGTGACGTGCTTGCCGCCGTCGACACCGCCGGTCAGGTTCCAGATGACCCAGGTGTCCATGGTGCCGAAGAGGATGTCCCCGGCCTCGGCGCGCTCGCGCAGGCCCTCGACGTTGTCGAGGAGCCAACGGGCCTTGGGCCCGGCGAAGTACGACGCGAGCGGCAGGCCGGTCTCGCGGCGGAAGCGGTCCTGGCCGACGTTGCGGCCGAGTTCCTTGCAGAGCGCGTCGGTGCGGGTGTCCTGCCAGACGAGCGCGTTGTGGACGGGCTCACCGGTGTTCTTGTCCCACAGCAGCGTGGTCTCACGCTGGTTGGTGATGCCGATGGCCTTGATGTCGTCACGGGTGATGCCGGCCTTCGAGATGGCTCCGGCGACGACCTCCTGGACGTTGGTCCAGATCTCGGCGGCGTCGTGCTCGACCCAGCCCGGCTTCGGGAAGATCTGCTCGTGCTCCTTCTGGTCGACGGAGACGATGCGTCCGTCGCGGTCGAAGACGATGCAGCGCGACGAGGTGGTGCCCTGGTCGATGGCGGCGATGAAGGGGCCGGCGGTGTGTGCGTCGGTCACTTGGTGCTCCTGGTGTCCGTGGGAGAGGGGCTGTATACGGCGCGGTGCTTCAAAGCGGTGCTGTGCGGCTCATGGTTCATGGCTCGTGGGGCGCGGCTTCCAAGCGTGCTGGAGCGAGGCTCCTAGGCGAAGGCGACGTTGTATATGCCTGCCGCGATCGCGCCGCCGATGAGCGGGCCGACGACCGGGATCCAGGCGTAGCTCCAGTCGGAACCACCCTTGTTGGGCAGCGGGAGCAGGGCGTGCACGATGCGCGGACCGAGGTCACGGGCCGGGTTGATCGCGTAGCCGGTGGGGCCGCCGAGCGAGAGGCCGATGCCCACCACGACGAAGGAGGTGACCAGGGCGCCGAGGACGCCCAGGCCGTTGCCGTCGTTGTTCAGTCCCTGGGTGAGGACCGCGAGGATCAGCACCACGGTGCCGATGATCTCGGTGGCGAGGTTCTGCACGGCGTTGCGGATCTCGGGGCCGGTGGAGAAGATGCCGAGCACCGGGCCGGCGCCGGGCTCCTCCGCCTCGACCGCCTTCGCGACCTTCTCCTCGGGAACCCCGACGATCTCGCTGTCGGTGAGGTGCGCGAGGAACTGGCCGTAGTAGGCGACCCAGACCAGTGCCGCGCCGATCATGGCGCCGAGCATCTGCCCGCCCCAGTAGGTGGCGAGGTCGCCGTAGCTGTCGTCCTTGATGGCGAGCGCCAGGCTCACGGCCGGGTTGAGGTGAGCGCCGGACAGCGGCGCCGAGATGTAGACCGCGGTCATGACCGCGAAGCCCCACCCGAAGGTGATGGCCAGCCATCCGGCGGCTCTCGCCTTGGAGGCCTTCAGTGTGACGGCGGCGCACACGCCACCGCCCAGCAGGATGAGAACGGCGGTACCGATGGTCTCGCCGATGAAGATGTCGGAGCTGGACACCCGCGACTCCTTTGTCCTTCGTCCAGGGGAAGCCGAACCCCGGGTCCCTCCGGTGGTTCGTGCTCTCGGGGAGTGAGAGCGAGATCGGCCCCGGCATCGCCACACCTTAACGTCTATTGCCGGTAGGTGTTCGACAATGCCGACCGATGGGCGGGAGTCTTGTCTCCGTCTCGCCACCTCGTCAAGGGTTCGGTTATCGAAAACGCGATCGTTATTGATGGTCTTGTGCTATCAGTGCGTCGCCGCCCGTCCGAAGGCACGCGGAAGAGGCCGGGAAGCGTTCCGCTTCCCGGCCTCGGTCGCTGCGCCTCCCGGCCCCGTTTTCCGTACGGGACCGGAAGCGTCGCAGGCCGGAGCGGGTGACGGTCCGCGCCCGCTCCGGCACTGTCCCGCCGCGCCGTGCGCCCCGGAACGGTTCCGCGAACGGTGTACGCGTCCCGGCCGTCGGGCGGCCGTGCACGCGTCTGGGCGGACGGCCGGAAGGTGTCCGTGGCAGGGCGGCCGTGCGGACGGTGTTCGAGTGGTCAGCCGTCCGGCGGATCCGTACGGGGGAAAGCCGTCAGGTGAACGGTGTTCGCGTCCCGCCCACCCGGCAGCCGGTGTGCGCGCGGGGACGGCTCACACGAACCCCGGTGCCGCCGGCCGCCCGGCGGACGGGACGCGGAACGGCGAACGGCACGAGGGTCCGGCGGACGGCACGCGGCGGGGCGGCCCGGTGGACGGCCGGGCGGCCCGCTGGATGGCGTGCGGCAGGGCGGTCCGCTGGATGGCGTGCGGCAGGGCGGCCGGGTGGACGCGGCGGGGCAGCCCTGCGTGCGGCAGGGCGGTCGACGGCGGGGCGGCTCGGTGTGCGGCGCGTGGCGGGGCAGCCCTGCGGGCGGCAAGGCGGCAAGGCGGCAAGGCGGCAAGGCGGCCCGGTGAACGGCGTGCCGCGGGGTGGCCCGGCGGACGGTGCTCGCCTCAGAACCGCCCGGCGCCCAGATCGCGCGACACCGCGCGGGCGCAGTCGCGTACCGCCGCGATCAGCTCCGGACGCAGCTCCCCGCCCTTGCACACCCGCTCCACGGCCCCGGTGATGCCCACCGAGCCGACCGGCATGCGCCGCCGGTTGTGGATCGGGGCGGCGACCGAGGCCACACCCGTCCACGTCTCCTCGACGTCCTCCGCGTACCCACGCGCGCGGGTCACGTCGAGGACGCCCTCGAAGGCGTCCAGCTCACTGATCGTCCGCGGGGTGAACGCCTTGCGCTCGACCTCCAGGACCTCGCTGTGCGCCACCGGGTCGTACGCCGACAGCACCTTGCCCAGGGCCGTGGAGTGCAGCGGCTGCATCGCCCCCACCTCCAGGACCTGCCGGCTGTCGTCGGGCCGGAAGACGTGGTGCACGATCAGGACGCCCTGCTGGTGCAGCACCCCCAGGTAGACGCTCTCGCCGCTGGAGCGCGCCAGGTCGTCGGTCCACACCAGCGCGCGCGCCCGCAGTTCGTGCACGTCGAGATAGGTGGTGCCGAGGCGCAGCAGCTCGGCGCCCAGCTGGTAGCGCCCGGAGGTCGTGTCCTGCTCGACGAACCCCTCCTGCTGAAGGGTGCGCAGGATGCCGTGGGCCGTGCCCTTGGCCAGTCCCAGCGAGGAGGCGATGTCCGACAGACCGAGCTGTCGCTCGCCGCCCGCGAGCAGCCGCAGCATCGCCGCTGCCCGTTCGAGCGACTGGATGTTCCGTGCCATCGCCGTGCTGCCTCCGTCCCCTTCGACCGCCGGCGCGACAACCCGCTGCCGTTCGGCAATGTCGAACACTACCGGTCGCCACCGAACTCTTGCCAATGGGTGGTCGCCCCGCGTTCCGTCCCCCTCCACACCGCCGTCACCCGCGCCACCCCCGTCCGCCTCGTGGACGCCCGTGCCCCATCTCCGGTGCCCCGGGCTACCCTGACGGCGTGCGCCTTCCACGGGAAGCGCAAAGCCGACAGCCGTCGCACTCCAGGGAGCCCCTTCATGGCCTCGTTGCCGAACCCGTCCCTTTCGTCAGGCCTCTCCGAAGGCCGGAAGCGAACCGACGCACTCCGAGAAGCGCTCGCCACCCGGGTCGTGGTGGCCGACGGCGCGATGGGCACGATGCTCCAGGCGCAGGACCCGACGCTCGAGGACTTCGAGAACCTCGAAGGCTGCAACGAGATCCTCAACATCACCCGGCCCGACATCGTGCGCTCCGTCCACGAGGCGTACTTCGAGGCCGGTGTCGACTGCGTCGAGACGAACACCTTCGGCGCGAACCACTCCGCGATGGCCGAGTACGACATCGCGGACCGCGTGAACGAACTCTCCGAGGCCGGCGCCAGGATCGCCCGCGAGGCCGCCGACGCGTTCGGCGCCCGCGACGGCCGCCAGCGCTGGGTGCTGGGCTCGATCGGCCCCGGCACCAAGCTGCCCACCCTCGGCCACGTCTCCTACGGCACCCTGCGCGACGGCTTCCAGGCCAACGCCGAGGGCCTGCTCGCCGGCGGCGCCGACGCGCTGATCGTCGAGACCACCCAGGACCTGCTGCAGACGAAGTCCTCCGTCCTCGGCGCCCACCGCGCCATGGAGGCGACCGGCGTCCGGGTGCCCCTGTTCGTCTCGATGGCCTTCGAGACCACCGGCACCATGCTGCTCGGATCCGAGATCGGCGCCGCGCTGACCGCGCTGGAACCCCTCGGCATCGACATGATCGGCCTGAACTGCTCGACCGGCCCCGCCGAGATGAGCGAGCACCTGCGCTACCTCACCCGGCACTCCCGCATCCCCCTGCTGTGCATGCCCAACGCCGGTCTGCCGGTCCTGACGAAGGACGGCGCACACTTCCCGCTCGACGCCGAGGGCCTCGCCGACGCCCAGGAGAACTTCGTACGCGACTACGGACTCTCCCTGATCGGCGGCTGCTGCGGCACGACCCCGGAGCACCTGCGCCAGGTCGTGGAGCGGGTGAACGGCCTCACGCCCGCCGAGCGCAGCCCGCGGCCCGAGCCCGGCGCCGCCTCCCTCTACCAGACCGTCCCGTTCCGCCAGGACACCGCCTACATGGCCATCGGCGAGCGCACCAACGCCAACGGGTCGAAGAAGTTCCGCGAGGCCATGCTGGAGGCCCGCTGGGACGACTGCGTCGAGATGGCCCGCGACCAGATCCGCGAGGGCGCGCACATGCTCGACCTGTGCGTCGACTACGTCGGCCGCGACGGCGTCGCCGACATGGACGAACTGGCCGGCCGCTTCGCCACCGCCTCCACCCTGCCGATCGTGCTCGACTCCACCGAGGTCGAGGTCATCCGCGCCGGCCTGGAACGCCTCGGCGGCCGCGCGGTCATCAACTCCGTCAACTACGAGGACGGCGACGGTCCCGAGTCCCGGTTCGCGAAGGTCACCGAGCTCGCCCGCGAGCACGGTGCCGCGCTCATCGCGCTGACCATCGACGAGGAGGGCCAGGCCCGTACGGTCGAGACCAAGGTCGCCATCGCCGAACGGCTCATCGAGGACCTCACCGGCAACTGGGGCATCCACGAGTCCGACATCCTCATCGACTGTCTGACCTTCACCATCTGCACGGGCCAGGAGGAGTCCCGGGGGGACGGCATCGCCACCATCGAGGCGATCCGCGAACTCAAGCGCCGCCGCCCCGACGTCCAGACCACGCTCGGCCTGTCCAACATCTCCTTCGGCCTCAACCCGGCCGCCCGCATCCTGCTCAACTCGGTCTTCCTCGACGAATGCGTCAAGGCGGGCCTGGACTCGGCGATCGTGCACGCCTCCAAGATCCTGCCGATCGCCCGCTTCAGCGAGGAGGAGGTCACCACCGCCCTCGACCTCATCCACGACCGGCGCGCCGAGGGCTACGACCCGCTGCAGAAGCTCATGGCCCTGTTCGAGGGCGCCACCACCAAGTCGCTGAAGGCGGGCAAGGCCGAGGAACTGGCCGCGCTGCCGCTGGAGGAGCGCCTCAAGCGGCGGATCATCGACGGCGAGAAGAACGGCCTGGAGACCGACCTCTCCGAAGCCCTGAAGGACCGCCCCGCCCTCGACATCGTCAACGAAACCCTGCTCGACGGCATGAAGGTCGTCGGCGAACTGTTCGGCTCTGGCCAGATGCAGCTCCCCTTCGTCCTGCAGTCCGCCGAGGTCATGAAGTCGGCCGTCGCCTACCTCGAACCCCACATGGAGAAGTCGGACGCCGAGGGCAAGGGCACCATCGTGCTCGCCACCGTCCGCGGCGACGTCCACGACATCGGCAAGAACCTCGTCGACATCATCCTGTCCAACAACGGCTACAACGTCGTCAACCTCGGCATCAAGCAGCCGGTCTCCGCGATCCTGGACGCGGCCGAGGAACACAGGGCCGACGTCATCGGCATGTCCGGGCTCCTGGTCAAGTCCACGGTGATCATGAAGGAGAACCTGGAGGAGCTCAACCAGCGCGGTCTGTCCGCCGACTACCCCGTCATCCTCGGCGGCGCGGCGCTGACCAGGGCCTACGTCGAGCAGGACCTGCACGAGATCTACCAGGGCGAGGTCCGCTACGCCCGCGACGCCTTCGAGGGCCTGCGCCTCATGGACGCCCTCATCGGCGTCAAGCGCGGAGTGCCCGGCGCGGTCCTGCCCGAACTCAAGCAGCGCCGGGTACGGGCCACCGCGTCCGCCGAGGTCGAGGAGCGCCCGCAGGAGGGACACGTCCGCTCCGACGTCTCCACCGACAACCCCGTACCGAAGGCCCCCTTCACCGGCACCCGCGTGATCAAGGGCATCCAGCTCAAGGAGTACGCCTCCTGGCTGGACGAGGGCGCCCTCTTCAAGGGCCAGTGGGGCCTCAAGCAGGCCCGTACCGGCGACGGCCCCACCTACGAGGAACTCGTCGAGACCGAGGGCCGGCCCAGGCTGCGCGGCCTGCTCGACCGCCTCCAGCGCGACAACCTGCTCGAAGCCGCCGTCGTCTACGGCTACTTCCCGTGCGTCTCCAAGGACGACGACCTGATCATCCTGGACGAACAGGGCAACGAGCGGACCCGCTTCACCTTCCCCCGCCAGAGCCGCGGCCGCCGCCTGTGCCTCGCCGACTACTTCCGCCCCGAGGAGTCGGGCGAGACCGACGTCGTCGGCCTCCAGGTCGTCACCGTCGGCTCCCGGATCGGCGAGGAGACCGCCAAGCTCTTCGAGTCCAACGCCTACCGCGACTACCTCGAACTGCACGGCCTGTCCGTCCAGCTCGCCGAGGCCCTCGCCGAGTACTGGCACGCGCGCGTGCGCTCCGAGCTGGGCTTCGCGGGCGAGGACCCCTCCGAGATCACCGACATGTTCGCCCTCAAGTACCGCGGCGCCCGCTTCTCCCTCGGCTACGGCGCCTGCCCCAACCTGGAGGACCGCGCCAAGATCGCGCAGCTCCTGGAACCCGAGCGCATCGGCGTCCACCTCTCCGAGGAGTTCCAGCTCCACCCCGAGCAGTCGACCGACGCGATCGTCATCCACCACCCGGAGGCCACGTACTTCAACGCACGGTGACCGCCCCGACGCGCCGCGGGACGCACCGCGACGCACACTGATCGGATAAGTCGTACACTGGTCGGTCCATCGCAGGCCGGTTGTCCCCTGGCGCACCAGGGAGCGACCGGCCTGGCCGTCCCTCAAGGAGGTGCGCCCGGATGACCAGTACAGTCCCCGCGCTCGGAACCCGTACGGCCGAAGGCTCAGCCCTGCAGGCCGTACTCCTCGACATGGACGGAACCCTGGTGGACACCGAGGGCTTCTGGTGGGACGTGGAGGTCGCGGTCTTCGCCGCCCTCGGACACGCGCTGGAAGAGTCGTGGCGCCCCGTGGTCGTCGGAGGCCCGATGACCCGAAGCGCCGGATTCCTCATCGAGGCCACCGGCGCCGACATCACCCTGGCCGAACTGTCCGTGCTGCTCAACGACGGTTTCGAGGAGCGCATCGGCCACTCCCTGCCCCTGATGCCGGGCGCCGCCAGACTCCTCGCCGAACTCGCGGCCCACGAAATCCCCACCGCGCTCGTCTCCGCCTCCCACCGGCGGATCATCGACCGCGTCCTCGGCGCGGTCGGCTCCCACTTCTTCGCCCTGACCGTCGCGGGCGACGAGGTGGAGCGGACCAAGCCGTTCCCCGACCCCTACCTCCTCGCGGCCGCCCGGCTAGGTGCCGAACCGGCACGCTGCGCCGTCATCGAGGACACCTCGACCGGCGTCGCCTCCGCCGAGGCCGCGGGCTGCCAGGTGATCGCCGTGCCCTCCGTCGCACCCATCGCCCCGGCCCCCCGCCGTACCGTCGTGAATTCCCTCGAAGAGGTCGACCTGCCCTTCCTGCACCGACTGATGACAAAAGCCGTCTGAACGATCACGGAACGTCAACCATTTCGTCACGCAGCGTGCCGACTTGAATGCGCCGGAAAATTCCGGCCGCTCTCTGTGGTAAGCGCGGGCGACGGGGCCCCGGCATTTACAACGGGGCGGATCGATGAATTCCGGTACGCCTCAACCAATTTCGCGGTGTGATGTTCGCCACATAACAGAGGGTCGACAGTGGGGTCTGCTTGTGCCCCCACCACCCATTCGCGAAGCCGTGACGTGCCCTTGTGTCCCGATTAGTGAAACCCTGCACTAATCCTTCCCGTGTTGGATTATCGGTGCGTCCACGCCCGGTTTCACAGCGTGAGCGAAAGGCGTTTCCCGTACCGGCCGGTCCACCTTGTGGTGCGGACTAATGTCGTCGCGAGAACATCGCCGTATCCCCGTGACCGCCGCGCCACCCCTGCATGCCGGTTCGCGGAACCTACAGCTCTGGAGAAACACGAGCATGAACCGCAAGACTTTGGTGCTGCCGGCCGTGGTCGGTCTGCTCGCCCCAGTGCTCGCCGCGTGCGGCGGGTCCGCCAGCGGGGGCGACAGCGGCGATGCCATCGTTGTCGGTACCACGGACCAGTTCACCGCGTCCAAGGAAGCCCCGGCACCCTTCGACCCGGCCTACGCCTACGACGTCGGCACCTGGAACGTGCTCCGGCAGACCGTGCAGACGCTGATGGTCCAGCCGCGAGGCGAAGGCGACCCGCAGCCCGAGGCCGCCGAGAAGTGCGGGTTCACCGACAGCGGCAACGAGCGCTACTCGTGCACGCTGCGCGAGGGCCTGGAGTTCTCCAACGGTGACGCGATCACCGCGAAGGACGTCAAGTTCTCGATCGACCGCGCCATGTCCATCGAGGCCGAATCGGGCGTCTTCGCCCTGCTGTCCACGGTCGACACCGTCGAGACCCGCGGCGACCGCGAGGTGATCTTCCACCTCAACAGCGCCGACGCGACCTTCCCCTTCAAGCTGTCGACCCCGGTCGCCGGCATCGTGAACCCGGCCGACTACGAGAAGAACGCCCTGCGCGACGGCTTCTCCGTCTCCGGCTCCGGCCCCTACACCCTGCAGACCGAGGTCAGGGACGACGTCGTCGTCAAGGCCACCTTCACGAAGAACTCCCACTACAAGGGACAGCTGAAGGTCAAGAACGACAAGGTCGAGCTGCGCTCCTTCGCGGACGCCGACGCCATGGGCGAGTCCCTCGAAAAGGGCGACATCGACCTCATGACGCGCTCCATGTCGCCGGACCAGATCACCAAGCTGGACAACGCGGCGGACGGCAACATCAACCTGAACGAGATGCCCGGCCTGGAAATCCGCTACCTGGCCTTCAACACCAACTCCGCCTCGGTGAAGTCCACGGCCGTCCGCCAGGCCATGGCGCAGATCATCAACCGCGGCGAGCTCGTCTCCAAGGTCTACGGTTCGCAGGCCGAGCCCCTCTACTCGATGGTCCCCGCGACCATCACGGGCCACACCAACACGTTCTTCAACAAGTACGGCGACCCGAGCGTCAGCCGGGCCCAGGGCCTGCTCGCCAAGGCCGGCATCACCACCCCGGTCAAGGTCACCCTCCACTACACGACCGACCACTACGGCTCGGTCACCGAGAAGGAGTTCGAGGTCCTGAAGGACCAGCTCAACAAGAGCAACCTCTTCGACGTCACCATCCAGGGCGCGACCTGGGACAAGTTCGTCCCGGCCGAGCGCGCCGGCAAGTACGACGTCTGGGGCATGGGTTGGTTCCCCGACTTCCCCGACGCCGACAACTACCTGGCGCCGTTCCTCGACAAGGACAACTTCCTCAAGTCGCCCTACTCGAACCCCGAGATCATCAAGAACCTCATCCCGGACTCCCGCCGCGAAGAGGACCGCACCGCCTCCAAGAGCATCACGACCATCCAGGACATCGTCGCCAACGACGTCCCGCTGATCCCGCTCTGGCAGGGCAAGCAGTACATCGCCGCGCGTGACGACATCACGGGCTCGGAATGGGCGCTCAACTCGTCCTCCACCCTCCAGCTCTGGGAGCTGGGCCGCGGCGTCAGCGAGTGACCTGACCCACCGACCCGGGACCCCACGGTCCCGGGTCCCCCGGGCCCGACGGCGGACACGCACTCCGCGTCCCGCCGGCCACGGCCCGAAGCCGCTCCACACGAGAGGGCGCCCGTTCCCCGGGGGAACGGGCGCCCTCTCGCGCTGCCCGGACGGACCGGCCCCGGCGCTACTGCGCCCCGGGACGCACCAGCCCGCTCTCGTACGCGTACACCGCGGCCTGCACCCGGTCCCGCAGCCCCAGCTTCGTCAGCACATGACCCACATGCGTCTTCACCGTGGTCTCACTGACGAACAGATCGGCCGCGATCTCCGCGTTCGACAGACCACGCGCCACCAGCTTCAGCACCTCGACCTCACGGTCGGTCAACGTGTGCAACGTGTCCGGAACCGGCTCGTCCCCCGACGGCAGATGACCCGCGTACTTGTCCAGCAACCGACGCGTGATGCTCGGCGCGAGCATCGCCTCACCCGCCGCGACCACCCGGATCGCCTGCACCAGCTCATTGGCCGGCGCGTCCTTGAGCAGGAAACCGCTGGCACCCGCCCGCAACGCCTCCACCACGTACTCGTCGAGGTCGAACGTCGTCAGAACCAGAACCTTCGCCGGACCGTCCCGGCCCGGACCCGTGATCTGCCGGGTCGCCTCGACCCCGTCCATCCGCGGCATACGGATGTCCATCAGAACCACATCGGGCTGCAGCGCACGTACCTGATCGAGCGCCTGAAGACCGTCACCGGCCTCGCCGACGACCGCCAGGTCCGGCTCCGCCTCCAGAATCATCCGGAAGCCGGTACGCAGCAGCGGCTGGTCGTCGACCAGTAGGACGCGGATGGCCACGTAAGTCTCCTTCGCTAGTCCGGCCCCATTCTGCCCTGCTCCCCGGCGCCCGACCCGGGCGCCCTGACCGGGAGCGGATATGCCGGGGGAGTACCACCGAATTCCGGACACACCGCCTGGTGATCACACCAGCCGCAGAGCTTCGTGGGACGCGGCCGCCACACCCCCGTCTCCGTCGCCTCCCGGATCGCCTCCCACAGCGCGAGCAGCTTGCGCTCGACACGCTCCAGATCCCCGATCTCGGGGTCGTACGTCAACACGTCACCACTGCCCAGATACACCAGCTGAAGACGGCGCGGAACCACCCGCTTCAACCGCCACACCACCAGCGCGTAGAACTTCATCTGGAACAGAGCACCCTCGGCGTACTCCGGCCGCGGCGCCTTCCCCGTCTTGTAGTCCACGATCCGGACGTCACCCGACGGCGCCACGTCCACCCGGTCGATGATCCCGCGCAGCATCAGCCCGGAATCCAGCCGCGCCTCCACGAACAGCTCCCGCTCCGCAGGCTCCAGCCGCGACGGATCCTCCAGCGTGAACCACCGCTCCACCAGCCGCTCGGCCTCCGACAGCCAGCGCGCCAGCCGCTCACCCCCGGGGTCGTCCGCGAACAGCTCCACGACCTCCGGCTTCGCCTCACGCAACCGCTCCCACTGCACGGGAACCAACGACCTCGCACGCGGCGCCGTACGCTCCCCGGCCGGAGCGTCGAACAACCGCTCCAGGACCGCGTGCACCAAGGTCCCCCGCGTCGCCGCCTCACTCGGCTTCTCCGGCAGCTTGTCGATCACCCGGAACCGGTACAGCAACGGACACTGCATGAAGTCACTGGCACGCGAGGGCGACAGCGAGGCGGGCGGCCGCGCGACCACACGGGCCGGCCCGCCCTCTTCGCCGGTCCCGGCCACTTCTTCGGGCACGGCGCCCTCGGTGCTGGTTTCCATGACAACGACCATAAGGCCCGCCACCGACAGCGAACCGGCCCCGACGGGCACCACGGCACGGAAAACAGAAGGGGTGCCGGGGCGGAACGAGCCGCGACGGCCGCATACCATCGACCCCAGACCCTCCCGCTCCGCACGACCGGGGGCGGGGGACGCTTCGAACGAGGGGACATCGTGGACGAGAGCGGCGGGAGCGGGCAGCCGCGGTCCGGCAGCGGCGGGACGACCGAGCACCACGAGAGGCCCACGGCCTCCACCGGCCCGGCCTCCGGCACGCACCCCGGACCGGCAGCACCCGAGACCACCGGGCCGAACCCCACGGCCCCCGAACACGACGCCACCGGGCGCACCGAAGAGACCGCCCCCCACGGCGAACCCGCCCAGCCCGCCGAGGCCACCGAGACCTCCCCGGCACCCCAGGCCCCCGAGCCCCTGACGTCCCCCAGGCCCGCCGCCACCCCCGAACCCCCGGCACACCCCCAGCCCGCCGGGCCCCCCGACGACCAGGACCGGAACCACCACCAACCCACCGGCCCCCACCGCACCCCCGCCCGCACCGGCACCACCAAAGGACGCCCCCCGCACCGCCCCAAAGAACCCGGCGGCGGACTCCTCATGGGCCGGCCCTTCGGCGTACCCGTCTACGTCGCACCCAGCTGGTTCCTCGTCGCCGCCCTCATCACCTGGGTCTTCGGCGGCCAGCTCGACCGCGTCCTGCCCGACCTCGGCGCCGCCCGCTACCTCGTCTCCCTCTTCTTCGCCGTCGCCTTCTACGCCTCCGTACTCGTCCACGAACTCGCCCACACCATCGCGGCCCTCCGCTTCAAACTCCCCGTACGCCGCATCCAGCTCCAGTTCTTCGGCGGCGTCTCCGAGATCGAGAAAGAAGCCGAGACCCCCGGCCGCGAATTCGTCCTCGCCTTCGTCGGCCCCCTCCTCTCCCTCGTCCTCGCCGGCCTCTTCTACCTCGCCATGCTCCCCGTCGAGCCCGGCACCGTCCCCGGCGTCCTCCTCGCCGGCCTGATGATCTCCAACCTCATCGTCGCCGCCTTCAACCTGCTCCCCGGCCTCCCCCTCGACGGAGGCCGCATGCTCCGCGCCGTCGTCTGGAAGATCACCGGCCGCGCCATGACCGGAACCATCGCCGCCGCCTGGGTCGGCCGCGCCCTCGCCGTCTCCGTCCTCATCGGACTGCCCCTCCTCACCCAGTCCGAGACACTCGGCACCAACCCCGAGAACGCCGGCAGCATGGACACCATCACCGACGCCCTCCTCGCCGCCATCCTCGCGGCGATCATCTGGACCGGCGCCGGCAACAGCCTCCGCATGGCCCGCCTGCGCGAACACCTCCCACAACTGCGCGCCCGCTCCCTCACCCGCCGCGCCGTCCCCGTCGAGACCACCACCCCCCTCTCCGAAGCACTCCGCCGCGCCAACGACGTCGGCGCCCGCGCCCTCGTCGTCGTCGACGCCGACGGCGAACCCCTCTCCCTCGTCCGCGAAGCCGCCATCGTCGGCGTACCCGAACACCGCCGCCCCTGGGTCGCCGTCAGCGGCCTCGCCCAGGACCTCACCGACGGCATGCGCGTCTCCGCCGAACTCGCCGGAGAAGACCTCCTCGACGCCCTGCGCGCCAACCCCGCCACCGAATACCTCGTCGTCGAGGACTCCGGAGAGATCTACGGCGTCCTCTCCGCCGCCGACGTGGAACGCGCCTTCGTCAAAGCCATGGCCCGCCCCTCCTGACCATGGTCGGCGGCCCCGCCCAGGACCGGTAGGCTGTTCACATGTCCGAACCGACCGGTGCCGCCCGCAGGCGCGGGCCCTTCAAGGTCGGGGACCAGGTTCAGCTGACCGACCCCAAGGGCCGCCACTACACGTTCACGCTCGAGGCCGGGAAGAACTTCCACACCCACAAGGGTTCCTTCCCCCACGACGAACTGATCGGCGCTCCCGAGGGCAGCGTTGTCCGCACCACGGGGAACGTCGCCTACCTCGCGCTGCGCCCCCTGCTCCCCGACTACGTCCTGTCCATGCCCCGCGGCGCCGCCGTGGTCTACCCCAAGGACGCGGGGCAGATCCTGGCCTTCGCCGACATCTTCCCCGGCGCACGCGTCGTGGAAGCGGGAGTCGGCTCCGGCTCGCTGAGCAGCTTCCTCCTGCGCGCCATCGGCGACCAGGGCATGCTGCACTCCTACGAGCGCCGCGAGGACTTCGCCGAGATCGCCCAGCAGAACGTGGAGCGCTACTTCGGCGGCCCCCACCCCGCCTGGCAGCTCACCGTCGGCGACCTCCAGGACAACCTGAGCGACACCGACGTCGACCGGGTCATCCTCGACATGCTCGCCCCCTGGGAATGCCTGGAGGCCGTCTCCAAGGCACTCGTCCCCGGCGGCATCCTCTGCTGCTACGTGGCGACCACCACCCAGCTCGCGCGCACCGTCGAGTCCATCCGCGAGATCGGCTGCTTCAACGAGCCGACCGCCTGGGAATCGATGATCCGCAACTGGCACATCGAGGGCCTGGCCGTCCGCCCGGACCACCGGATGATCGGCCACACCGGCTTCCTGCTCACCGCCCGCCGCCTCGCGGACGGCGTCGAGCCGCCCATGCGCCGACGCCGCCCCGCCAAGGGCGCCTACGGCGAGGACTACGCCGGCCCGAACGCCGACGGCGGCGCCGGCCGCTGACACCTCCAACGCACCGCCGCTGTGGCCGAGTTCCCGGAACCCTCCGGTAACTCGGCCACAGCGCTTTTCCGTTGACGCACCACCAGAAACCCTCGCCCCGACCGGAGAAGCCGCGACGCGGGTCCGCCTCCGCGGTCGCTCGGCGCGCCCTCGCGAAGGCGCGGGGCCGCACGGCGGGCAGGCCCGCGGGAACAGCGGGGTGCGCCGGGCAGGGGACCCGGCGAACCGCCGGGACCTCGACCCGGGGCAGCCCCCGGCGCGAGCCGGTCGGCTCCCCCGGGAAGTCCCTCGGCCGACGCCCGCCGACGGGGCCGGGCCGGCACCGGACCGTCGCGGCAATCCGGCCGGATCCGGGCCCGTACGGTGCCGTCCGCCCGGCGGCACGGAGCCCTGCCTCCGATGGTCCGGTGTCCGGGGTTTGGTGTCCCCGGTCCGGTGTCCCAGGTTCGGTGTCGCAGGTCAGGAGGCCGGATCCCGGTGGTCCCGTCCTTGAGGCCGACGGGCCGACAGGCCGGCGGGCCGGCAGACCACTGCCCGGCAGCCCGCACCTGGGCCCAGGAGGCCGCCGTCCAGGCCGACGGGAGCCCCGCCACGCCCCCACGCGCGTCCGCGGGCCGAGGAAGCACGGAAAACCCCATCGCCCCGTCCCGGCCGTGAGCCCGACCGACATGGTCCGCGAGCCCTGTCCGCTGCCCCTCAGGGCCTCTCCCGGCAGCCCGGCGGAGGCGCTGTGGTGATGGGGGTGGTGGCAGAGGGGGCACCCGGCCCCGTACGTGGGCCCGCCCGTGTCCCCGCCGGCGCTGCGCGGGCAGCGTCCCGGCGTTCCCGCGCAGCGCCGGCGGGGACGGGCGCCGGGTGTCCCGGCGGGGATGTCCTGGTGCGGGTGCCCCGGTGTCCCGGCCCGCGGGCCGCCCGAAACCGGGACGGGACTCTCCACGAGTCCGGACCCCGCCGTTCCACCGGCCTGTGACGTGTGGCACCATGCGGGACACCCACCCCACCGGCACAGCCCTCGCGGGAGACACCCCCAGTGCAGCAAACCGTTGTCCCGGAACTGGCACACACGCAGACCAGCCCCATCCAGTGGGTCGCCACCGCAACCGCCATCGCCGGAGTCGTGGCCCTGTCCTCCCTCGTCCAGCCGGACCCGGCGACGGCGGCCCAGCCCGGCGCCGGCCCGAGAACGGCGACGGCCTCGGCAACGGCTTCGGCGCCGTCCCCGGCGGCGGCCCCCGCGGCCGCCCCCGACCCGGCAGGCGTGGACTTCCCGATCGTCTGCGGCCCCGCCGAGGTCCTCGTCGAGAAGAAGGCGTCCGGAGACCTGGACGGCGACGGCCGCCCGGAGACCGTGGCCGTCGTCCGCTGCGACGCGGGCTCGGGCACCCCGCCCAGCGGCGTCTACGTCCTCGTCCAGGCGGAGGGAGACGAGAAGCCCAGGGTCGTGGCGACCCTCATCGACCCCAAGGACCGGCTCAGCGTCACGGACTTCGCGGTCCGCGACGGAGCCGTCACCGCAACCCTCCTCGGCTACTCCTCGGCCGACGTGCCAAGTTGCTGCCCGGACATCGAGGAGAACGCCAAGTGGCAGTGGAAGAACGGCGCGTTCATCCGCTCCACACCGCCCGAAGCGTAGGGCGCCGAGCGCGCCCCCGGCGCAATACCCGAACAAAACACGACACCCTCCGCGGCGCGGAGGGTGCGAGGAACCGGTCGGACGATGACGCGGAGTGCCGGAGAGGTCACTCCGCGTCGGGTCCGAAGACCTCGACCTTGTCCGAAACGCGACGGACGTGGATGCAGTCGCCCGGACACTCCTTCGCCGAGTCCACCACATCACGCAGAAGCGGCAGGGGCACGGGCGTTGTGGCACCCACCTCCTGCAGCAGCTCGTCCTCGGCGCTCTTCACGTACGCCAGACCGTCGATGTCCAGCTCAAAGACCTCGGGCGCGTACTGGACACAGATCCCGTCACCGGTACAGAGATCCTGGTCGATCCAGACCTCAAGCGCCTCGCCGCCGACTCCGGCCTCCTGCTGCACGGTCATTTCTCCTGCCGTTTTCTGCGTCGAGCGAACCGAAGACTGGGGAATCGGGCCAGCTCTGACGGGTGTTGAACACTTCGACCCTACCTCCGCCCGCTTCCCAACCATGTTCGGTGGGTATTCCCCTGGCGTGAGGGAGAGCGCAAGGGTGAAGATCGGACACACCCCGACAGTCTTTGTGATCTAGGGGTTTCAATCGACACCCACCCAGGTAGGGTCTGGAAGCGTCCAGCTCCCCTTGGAGGAGGTGAGGACCGTGGCAGCCCACGACGACGACATGAACCGCGGCATCCGCCCGGGAAGAGGGTCCGATGACCCCGCCGGGCAGATTGCCTACCTTGAGCAGGAGATCGCCGTCCTGCGACGCAAGCTCGCCGACTCTCCGCGACACACGAGGATTCTCGAAGAGCGGATCGTCGAGTTGCAGACCAACCTGGCCGGCGTGTCCGCACAGAACGAAAGACTGGCGAACACGCTCCGTGAGGCCCGTGACCAGATCGTGGCCCTCAAGGAAGAAGTCGACCGGCTCGCGCAGCCGCCGGCCGGCTTCGGGGTCTTCCTCGCGGCGAACGAGGACGGCACGGCCGACATCTTCACCGGAGGCCGCAAACTCCGCGTGAACGTCAGCCCCAGCGTCGAGCTCGACGAGCTCAGGCGCGGCCAGGAAGTGATGCTCAACGAAGCCCTCAACGTGGTCGAGGCCATGGAGTACGAGAGCGTCGGCGACATCGTCACCCTCAAGGAGATCCTGGAGGACGGCGAGCGCGCCCTCGTACAGGGGCACACCGACGAGGAACGGGTGGTACGGCTCGCCGAACCGCTCCTGGACGTCACCATCCGTCCCGGAGACGCCCTCCTCCTCGAACCCCGCTCCGGCTACGTCTACGAGATCGTCCCCAAGAGCGAGGTCGAGGAACTCGTCCTCGAAGAGGTCCCGGACATCGGCTACGAGCAGATCGGCGGCCTGGGCGGCCAGATCGAGATGATCCGCGACGCCGTCGAGCTCCCGTACCTCTACCCCGACCTCTTCAAGGAACACGAACTGCGGCCCCCCAAGGGAGTCCTCCTCTACGGACCCCCCGGATGCGGAAAGACGCTCATCGCCAAGGCCGTGGCCAACTCACTGGCCAAAAAGGTCGCCGAAGTCACCGGCCAGGCCACCGGCAAGAGCTTCTTCCTCAACATCAAGGGCCCCGAGCTCCTGAACAAGTACGTCGGCGAGACCGAGCGGCAGATCCGCCTCGTCTTCCAGCGGGCCCGGGAGAAGGCCAGCGAGGGCACCCCCGTCATCGTCTTCTTCGACGAGATGGAATCCCTCTTCCGCACCCGCGGATCCGGCGTCAGCTCGGACGTGGAGAACACCATCGTCCCGCAGCTCCTCGCCGAGATCGACGGCGTGGAAGGCCTGCAGAACGTCGTGGTCATCGGCGCCTCCAACCGCGAGGACATGATCGACCCCGCCATCCTGCGACCCGGCCGGCTCGACGTGAAGATCAAGATCGAACGCCCGGACGCCGAAGCGGCCAAGGACATCTTCCAGAAGTACCTCACCGAACGCCTCCCCCTGCACTCCGAAGACGTCGGAGAGCACGGCGGCGACAAGGCGGCCACCGTCCACGGCATGATCCAGACCGCCGTGGAACAGATGTACGCCGAATCGGAGGAGAACCGCTTCCTGGAGGTCACCTACGCCAACGGCGACAAGGAAGTCCTTTACTTCAAGGACTTCAATTCCGGCGCCATGATCGAGAACATCGTGGGCCGCGCCAAGAAGATGGCCATCAAGGACTTCCTCGAACACGACCAGAAGGGCCTCCGGGTCTCCCACCTCCTCCAGGCATGCGTGGACGAGTTCAAGGAGAACGAGGACCTTCCCAACACCACCAACCCCGACGACTGGGCCAGGATCTCCGGAAAGAAGGGCGAACGGATCGTCTATATCCGTACGCTCATCACCGGAAAGCAGGGCGCGGACACCGGACGCTCCATCGACACGGTGGCCAACACCGGTCAGTACCTGTAAAACGCAGGGCGGCTGCGGGTGCCCTTCACGGGTATCCGCAGCCGCCTGCTTTTCCGGTCAAGCCGAAGCACAGCAATGACGCAAATGATCTCCCCACCAGCGCAGAGGCGTTCTAGGCTCTTTCGTACCGCCGAGTCGCGCAGTGCGGGGACGGGCACCGCACACGCACCGGAGCGCCAGCGGTACTTGAGCAGCGCCCCCGACCGAGGGCGCCGCCGGGCAAGGAGGGCCGCATGACCGTACGGCGAGTAATGGGCATCGAGACGGAGTACGGGATCTCCGTCCCCGGTCACCCCAACGCCAATGCCATGCTCACCTCGTCCCAGATCGTCAACGCCTACGCGGCGGCGATGCACCGGGCGCGCCGCGCCCGCTGGGACTTCGAGGAGGAGAACCCGCTGCGGGACGCGCGAGGCTTCGACCTCGCCCGGGAGTCCGCCGACGCCAGCCAGCTCACCGACGAGGACATCGGCCTGGCCAATGTCATCCTCACCAACGGTGCACGGCTGTACGTCGACCACGCACACCCGGAATACAGCTCCCCCGAAGTCACCAACCCGCGGGACGCCGTCCTGTGGGACAAGGCCGGCGAGCGCATCATGGCCGAGGCCGCCGAACGCGCCGCCCAGCTCCCCGGCGCCCAGCCGATCCACCTCTACAAGAACAACACCGACAACAAGGGCGCCTCCTACGGCACGCACGAGAACTACCTGATGAAGCGGGAGACCCCCTTCTCGGACATCGTGCGCCACCTCACGCCGTTCTTCGTCTCGCGCCAGGTCGTCACCGGAGCGGGCCGCGTCGGCATCGGCCAGGACGGCCACGAGCACGGCTTCCAGCTCAGCCAGCGCGCCGACTACTTCGAGGTCGAGGTCGGCCTGGAGACGACCCTCAAGCGCCCCATCATCAACACCCGCGACGAACCCCACGCCGACGCCGAGAAGTACCGCCGGCTGCACGTGATCATCGGGGACGCGAACCTCTCCGAGATCTCGACCTACCTCAAGCTCGGCACGACGGCACTCGTCCTCTCCATGATCGAGGACGGCTTCATCGCCGTCGACCTGGCCGTCGACCAGCCCGTACGCACCCTCCACCAGGTCTCCCACGACCCGACCCTCAAGCGCCTGGTCACGCTCCGCAGCGGCCGCACACTCACCGCCGTGCAACTGCAGATGGAGTACTTCGAGCTCTCCCGCAAGTACGTGGAGGAGCGCTTCGGGGCCGACGCGGACGAGCAGACCAAGGACGTCCTGCTGCGCTGGGAGGACACCCTGAACCGCCTGGAGAACGACCCGATGAGCCTCTCCGGAGAACTCGACTGGGTCGCCAAGCGGGAGCTCATGGAGGGCTACCGGCGCCGTGACGGCCTCGACTGGGACGCCGCCCGGCTGCACCTGGTCGACCTCCAGTACGCCGACGTACGCGCCGAGAAGGGCCTCTACAACCGTCTGGCGGCCCGGGGCAAGATGAAGCGCCTGCTGGACGAGAACGAGGTCGAGCGGGCCCGCACGACACCGCCCGAGGACACCCGCGCCTACTTCCGCGGACGCTGCCTCGAACAGTACGCGGACGACGTGGCGGCGGCCTCCTGGGACTCGGTGATCTTCGACCTGCCCGGCCGGGACTCGCTCCAGCGCGTCCCGACCCTGGAGCCGCTTCGCGGAACGCGTAATCACGTCAAGGCGCTCCTGGACCGCTGCCGGACGGCGGAGGATCTGGTCAGGGTCCTTTCGGGCAACAATTGAGCTTCCCCCAGGACGGCACGGGCCGGACAGGGTGGAACACCCGGCGTTACGGGAATCATCGAGATGGTCCCCGTACGTTGTGGCAACTGCGGGGCCGATGTCGGACCCTGCTTGTAGGGTCTGATCAAGAACGTCGAACCGAGCGGGGTGAGGGTTATGGCGACCAAGGACACCGGCGGCGGACAGCAGAAGGCGACGCGTTCCACCGAGGAGGTCGAGGAACAGTCGCAGGACGCGCAGGCAACCGACGACCTCAAGGAACGCCAGGAAAAGCTGAGCGACGATGTCGACTCGGTTCTTGACGAAATTGACGATGTACTCGAGGAAAACGCCGAGGATTTCGTGCGCTCCTTCGTGCAAAAAGGTGGCGAGTAGAGGGAATTCGCACCCCTAGCCTTCGAATTGAAGGTTGCGGGGGATTGGGGTGACAGGCGATCTGAACGTGAAACATTGCACGGGATGTCGGCGCGACTTGCCTCTTGAGGCGTTCGCGAGCGACAGGAACCGGCGTGATGGCCTGCAGCCGCGATGCCGGGAGTGTGTGGCGGAGTACAGCGCCGCGCACTACCGGCGCCGCCGGGAGGCCATGGGTAAGCCGGTACGGGAGAAGGTGGACGTTCCGGCCGGGCACAAGCTCTGCCGGGCGTGCGGTGAGGTGAAGCCGCACGACGAATGGCATCGGAACGCCACCGCATCGGACGGGCTGTCCACGCGCTGCAAGGCGTGCCGGGCGGTTCAGGGGCGGCAGGACCATCTGAAACGTCAGTACGGCATCACCGAAGCCGAGCGTGACGAGCTGATCGCTTCTCAAGGGGGCGTCTGCTGCATATGTTTGTCAGCCCCGGCGGCGCATGTGGATCACTGCCACAAGACGGGTAGTGTCCGAGGCGTACTGTGCTTCAGCTGCAATGCCGCACTGGGGCAGTTCAAGGATCGGCCCGATGCCATAAGGCGGGCTGCCGCATACGTGGAAGGAAACGCGTGGAAGCCAACACTCGTAGCACCGGGCGTCTACCGGCTGCCTTCCTGACGCCCGGTTCCTCGTCCTTCATGGACTTTCTCTCCGACCACCAGCCGGAGATGTTGCCCGGCAAGCGGCAACTGCCCCCGACGCAGGGCGTGATCGAGGCCCCGCACGGCACGACCATCGTCGCCGTCACGTTCCCCGGCGGGGTCGTCCTCGCCGGTGACCGCCGGGCCACGATGGGGAACGTCATCGCCCAGCGCGACATCGAGAAGGTGTTCCCGGCCGACGAGTACTCGGCGGTGGGCATCGCCGGCACGGCGGGCCTGGCCGTGGAGATGGTGAAGCTGTTCCAGCTGGAGCTGGAGCACTTCGAGAAGGTGGAGGGCGCGCAGCTCTCCCTGGAGGGCAAGGCGAACCGCCTGTCCACGATGATCCGTTCCAACCTCGGCATGGCCATGCAGGGTCTTGCCGTGGTTCCCCTCTTCGCGGGCTACGACGTGGACCGCGGCAAGGGCCGCATCTTCTCCTACGACGTCACGGGCGGCCGTTCCGAGGAGCACGGCTACGCGGCCACGGGTTCCGGCTCGCTCTTCGCGCGCGGTGCCATGAAGAAGCTCTACGCCAAGGACCTGACGGAGGACCAGGCCACCACGCTGGTGATCCAGGCCCTGTACGACGCGGCCGACGACGACTCGGCGACGGGTGGTCCCGATGTCGCGCGCCGTATCTACCCGATCGTCACCGTGATCACCGAGAGCGGTTTCCGCCGGCTCACGGACGAGGAGTCGTCCGAGATCGCCCGTGTGATCCTGGAGAGGCGACTGCAGCAGCCCGACGGCCCGCGTGCCGCGCTGTACTGATCGTCCGTCTCTCTTCCAGGTGATCCAGTGACTTCGACAGAAAGGGACGGATAGCCGGTGTCGACGCCGTTCTATGTCTCACCCCAGCAGGCGATGGCCGACCGGGCGGAGTACGCCCGCAAGGGCATCGCCCGTGGCCGCAGCCTGGTCGTGCTGCAGTACGCCGACGGCATCGTGTTCGTCGGCGAGAACCCGTCCCGTGCGCTGCACAAGTTCAGCGAGATCTACGACCGGATCGGCTTCGCGGCCGCCGGCAAGTACAACGAGTACGAGAACCTGCGGATCGGTGGTGTGCGGTATGCCGATCTGCGTGGCTACACGTACGACCGTGACGACGTGACGGCCCGTGGTCTGGCGAACGTGTACGCGCAGACGCTGGGCACGATCTTCTCGTCGGCGGCGGAGAAGCCGTACGAGGTGGAGCTGGTGGTCGCGGAGGTCGGTGAGACTCCGGACGGTGACCAGATCTACCGGTTGCCGCACGACGGTTCGATCGTGGACGAGCACGGTTCGGTGGCCGTCGGTGGGAACGCCGAGCAGATCAGCAGCTATCTGGACGCCCGGCACCAGGACGGGATGTCGCTGGCCGAGGCGCTGAAGCTGGCCGTCCAGTCGTTGTCCCGGGAGCCGAACGGTGGTGAGCGGGAGATTCCGGCGGAGCGGCTGGAGGTCGCGGTGCTGGACCGGACGAGGCCGCAGCAGCGGAAGTTCAAGCGGATCGTCGGCCGTCAGCTGTCCCGGCTGCTGGAGGCCGGGGGTGCGGAGACCGCGACGGAGGCCGAGGACGCCGACGACGAGTGAGGTTTCGGCAGGACCGGGTGCCCGTGTGCCGGGTGCTCGTATCGGAAGGGGCCGCCCCGGTGGAGACCGGTGCGGCCCCTTCCGTGTGTCCGGGGCGAGGGTGGGTGCCCCTCTAGGCGGGGGGTGGGTGTTCTAGGCGGCTGGAGGGGCTGTGGAGCCGCGTACGACGAGTTGGACGGGGATGTCGTCCTGGGGCGGTGTGCGGCCGTCCAGGACGGCGAGGAGGGCTTTCATGCCTTGTTCGCCGAAGCGTTCGGCGTCCAGGCGGACCGTGGTGAGTTCGGGGTCGAGGGCGCGGGCGAGGGCGAGGTCGTCGAGTCCGGTGATGGAGATGTCGTCGGGGATGCGCAGGCCGAGGCGGCGGGCGGCTTTGTAGGCGCCGGCGGCGAGTTTGTCGTCGTCGCAGACGACGGCGGTGGGGCGGGGGCCGGGGGTGGTCAGGGCGCCGTGGGTGGCGGCGAGGGCGTCTTCGAAGGAGATGGGGGAGCGGGCGACGCGGAGGCTGGTTCCGGGGACTTCGACGAGGCAGGAGGCCAGTTCGCGGGCGCGGACCTCGAAGGTCCAGGAGGGGATGTCGGCGGCGAGGTGCAGGAAGCGGCGGTGGCCGAGTTCCAGGAGGTGGTCGGTGACCTGGCGTACGCCGTCGGCGATGTCGAGGTTGACGGTGGCGGCGCTCTGGCTGCCTGCGGGGTCGCTGTCGAGCATGACGAGGGGGAGCTGGTCGCCGCGGATGGCGGTGAGGGCGTCGGCGGCCATGGAGGAGGCGATGACGCCGTCGAGGGCGGCCTGGGCGGAGCCGAAGGGGTCGCGGGCGGGGCCGATGCCCTCGGGGGAGGGGTAGAGGACGACTCCGAAGCCGTGCTGTCCGGCGACGCGGGCGGCGCCGGTGTAGACGCCGGCGAAGAATTCGGTGGTGAGGGCGGGGACGACGAGGAGGACGGTGCGGGTGCGGCCGAGGCGGAGGTTGCGGGCGGCGAGGTTGGGGCGGTAGCCGAGTTCCTGGGCGGCGTCGCGGACGCGTTCGGCGGTGGCGGGGGAGACGCGGCCGCGCCATTTGTCGCCGAGGACGAGGGAGACGGCTGCCTGGGAGACCCCGGCGGCCTCGGCGACGTCCCGGCTGGTGGGGCGCGTGCTACCTCTTGCCACCGTGGGCCTGCTCCTTCGTGTGGACTCGCGGTCAGCGCACATGGTACGTATTGAGGCGGACGTTATACGTAACACTTGAGGGTCGCACGCTAAGGGAAGGGCACGCCATGGCTGCGGGATACCTGGAGATCCTCAGGGCGAGGCACGCCGCCAGGCTGCTCGTGGGGACGCTGGTGGGGCGGCTGCCGAACGCGACGGCCGCCATCGCCGTCGTGCTGTTCGTGCGGGCCGAGGGCGGCACGTACAGCCTCGCGGGGGCGCTCGCGGCGTTGTACGGGGTGGCCAACGCGGTGGGGCAGCCGCTGCTCGGCCGGCTCGTGGATCTGCACGGCCAGCCCCGGGTGCAGCTGCCCGCGGCGGTCGTCTCGGCGTTCGGCATGGGTGTCTTCGCCCTGGCCGGGACGGAGCCGGTGGGGCTCGCGTGCGCGGCGATGGTGGTGGCGGGGCTCTTCACGCCCCCTCTGGAGGGCGGTCTGCGGGCGCTGTGGCCGTCCGTGCTGCGCGAGGAGGAGCAGGTGCACACCGCGTACGCCATGGACGCGGTGGCGCAGGAGGTGATGTTCACCGTCGGGCCGCTTCTGGTGACGCTGTGCGTCGCGCTCTGGTCCGCGCAGGCCGCGCTGCTGATCCTGGCCGTGGTCGGTGTCCTGGGTGCCCTCTCCGTGGTCCTCTCGCCGCCCTCGCGTGCGTGGCGTTCGGCTCCGCGCGAGGCGCACTGGCTGGGTGCCCTGCGCTCGCCGGGGCTGCTGGCCCTGCTCGGGGCGTTCCTGTTCATCGGGATGGCGCTGGGTTCGATCACGGTCGCGGCGGTGTCGTACGCGGACGCGCACGGCGGGGACGTGGTGTACGGCTGGCTGATGGCGGGCATCGGGCTCGGCGCGCTGCTGGGCGGTGTGGTCTACGGCGCGCGGCGGTGGCGCGGGGCGCCGGAGCGGCGACTGCGGGTGCTGGTCGCTCTTCTGGCGGTGTGTTATGTCCCGCTGGTGCTGGTGCCGGGTCCGGTCGCGATGACGGCTCTGGCGACCCTCGCCGGGGTGTTTCTCGCGCCGAGCATCGCGTGTGCGTTCGTGCTGGTGGACCGGCACGCGCCGGCGGGTACGGTCACCGAGGCGTTCTCCTGGCTCGTGACGACGTTCACCGTGGGTGCGTCGGTGGGAACGGGTGTCGCGGGGCCGGTGGTGGAGTGGGGCGGGGCGGGGCGGGGGTTCGCCGTTCCGGGGGTCGCGGGTGCTGCCGCGCTGGTGGTTCTGCTGGCCACGGGCCGGGTGCTCGCGGGTGCCGGGCGGGGCGGGGTTGTTGCGGCCTCATCGGAAAATGATCCAAACCGAGCCGTCGAACCCCGTTTCAGCTCAGGGGATCGGGCGTAATGTTCAGTCATGGACCGCCGCATTTTCGGGCTGGAGAACGAGTACGGCGTCACGTGTACGTTCAGGGGACAGCGCCGGCTGTCTCCCGACGAGGTGGCGCGGTACCTCTTCCGCCGTGTCGTGTCATGGGGCCGCAGCAGCAATGTCTTTCTGCGGAACGGCGCCCGCCTTTATCTCGACGTGGGATCACATCCGGAATACGCGACACCCGAGTGTGACAACGTGACGGAGCTCGTCACCCACGACAAGGCCGGCGAGCGCATTCTCGAAGGTCTCCTGGTGGATGCCGAACGGCGCCTGCACGAGGAAGGGATCGCGGGCGACGTCTATCTGTTCAAGAACAACACCGACTCGGCCGGAAACTCCTACGGATGCCACGAGAACTATCTGGTGGCCCGGCACGGGGAGTTCTCCCGGCTGGCGGACATCCTCATCCCGTTCCTGGTGACGCGGCAGTTGCTGTGCGGTGCGGGGAAGGTGCTGCAGACCCCGCGCGGTGCGGTGTACTGCGTCAGCCAGCGGGCGGAGCACATCTGGGAGGGTGTCAGTTCCGCGACGACCCGGTCGCGGCCCATCATCAACACGCGTGACGAGCCGCACGCGGACGCCGAGCGTTACCGCCGGTTGCATGTGATCGTCGGCGACTCGAACATGTCCGAGACGACGATGCTCCTCAAGGTCGGTGCCACGGACCTGGTGCTGCGCATGATCGAGGCGGGCACGGTCATGCGTGACCTGACCCTGGAGAACCCCATCCGGGCGATCCGCGAGGTCAGTCATGACATCACGGGCCGGCGGAAGGTGCGGCTGGCCAGTGGCCGTGAGGCCTCCGCGCTGGAGGTGCAGCGCGAGTACTACGAGAAGGCCGTGGACTTCTGCGAGCGCCGCGGTATCCGTACGGGCACGGTCGAGCAGGTGCTGGAGCTGTGGGGCCGTACGCTCGACGCGATCGAGGCCGAGGACCTCGACCGGATCGGCACGGAGATCGACTGGGTCATGAAGTACCAGCTCATCGAGCGGTACCGGGCGAAGCACAACATGACCATGTCGCATCCGCGGGTCGCGCAGATAGACCTCGCCTACCACGACATCCACCGTCGTCGTGGTCTCTACTACCTGCTGGAGCGGAAGGGGCAAGCCGCGCGGATCTGCAACGACTTGAAGATCTTCGAGGGCAAGTCGGTGCCGCCGCAGACCACTCGGGCGCGGTTGCGCGGTGACTTCATCCGGCGTGCGCAGGAGCAGCGGCGGGACTTCACCGTGGACTGGGTGCACCTGAAGCTCAACGACCAGGCGCAGCGCACGGTGCTGTGCAAGGACCCGTTCCGTGCGGTGGACGACCGGGTGGAGAAGCTCATCGCGGGCATGTGAGGCGGGGTTCCGCGGGCGACGCGGAACGCAACGCGGGGCGCCGTACGTTTTCCGTACGGCGCTCTTCTCACGTCGTAGAGTTGCGCGCACGCCATCCACCAAGATCGACCGATACGAGGCTCCTACCGTGCGCCGACGCTCACTCCTTCTCTCCGTACCCGCTGGACTGGTCACGCTCGCCGGATGCGGTGACGACGACGGCAAGTCAGACACGGCGGAGTCCAGCAAGTCACCCTCGCCCTCGGCCCCGGCTTCCGTGCCGCCGCCGAAGATCGTGGACGGTCCGCTGCCGGCGATCACGGCCGGTACGAAGTTCGGTGAGAAGCCGACCGTGGCCAAGGGCAGCGGGGAGCCGTCGAAGGACCTCGCGGTCAGGACGGTGATCGCGGGGAACGGGAAGACGGTCGCGGAGAACGACTACATCCAGGCCAATTACCTGGGGCAGGTCTGGGCCACGGCGAAGGTCTTCGACAACTCCTACGACCGGGGGACGCCGCTGGTCATCCAGCTGGCGCAGGGCGGCATCATCGACGGCTGGCGTTACGGTCTGGTCGGCAAGAAGGCCGGCAGCCGTGTCCAGATGGCGGTTCCGCCGACTTGGGGTTACGGCTCGCAGGGCAATGCGCAGGCGGGTATCAAGGGCACCGACACGCTGGTGTTCGTGGTGGACATCGAGGACACGTTCAACTCGAAGAGCTCCGCCAAGGGGAAGAACGTGCCGCAGAAGGACGCCGCGCTGCCGACGGTGGGCACGAACACGGACGGCCAGGCTCCCAAGATCACGGTGCCGAAGAAGGACGCTCCCTCGAAGCTCGTGGCGAATTACGTGATCGAGGGTGACGGCGACGAGGTCAAGGCGGACAGCAGTGTCCTCGTGCAGTACGAGGGTGTGCTGTGGGACAGCGGCAAGGAGTTCGACTCGACGTACAAGCGGGGGCAGCTGACGTCGTTCTCGCTGCAGCAGGTCGTCAAGGGCTGGGCGCAGGGGCTGACGGGCAAGAAGGTGGGCAGTCGTGTGCTCATCGTGATTCCGCCGGATCTGGGTTACGGCGACAACCCGCCGGCCAACAGCGGTATCAAGAAGGACTCCACGCTCGTCTTCTCGGTGGACATCCTGGCGAAGATGTAAACCCTGCGGGGATGTGAGACTGTCCGTGTTGTCCTTACGTACACAAGCAGGAGCAAAGACGTGAGCATCGAGAAGCCCGAGATCGATTTTCCCGAGGGCGAGCCGCCGGCGGACCTTGAGATCAAGGACATCTGGGAGGGCGACGGTCCCGTGGCCGAGGCCGGCCAGAACGTCACGGTGCACTACGTGGGTGTGTCGTTCAGCACGGGTGAGGAGTTCGACGCGAGCTGGAACCGGGGCAACCCGTTCAAGTTCCCGCTCGGTGGCGGCCGTGTCATCAAGGGCTGGGACCGTGGTGTGCAGGGCATGAAGGTCGGCGGCCGTCGTCAGCTGACCATCCCCGCCCACCTCGCCTACGGCGACCAGAGCCCGACCCCGGCGATCAAGCCCGGTGAGACGCTGATCTTCGTGGTCGACCTGATCGCGGTCTGATCGCGGCGGACCGGATTCGATCCTGATCCGATGATCTGGGGCCCATGCCTGTCCGGGCATGGGCCCTCGGCTTTTGCCGCGACACTTCGGAGCGGTACGGTCATCGGTCGGAAGCACCATAGGAAGGGCACCGATGGCCATTGCCAAGGCCGAGCGGCTGATGAACCTCGCGCTGTGTCTGCTCGGGACGCGGCGGCCGCTCAGCAAGCGGGAACTCCGCGGGTCCATCGAGGCCTACCTGGAAGCCGGGTCGGACGACAGCTTCAACCGGATGTTCGAGCGGGACAAGGACGATCTGCGCGAACTCGGCCTGGTCATCGAGACGGTGGAGAACCTCGACGGCGAGGTCGGCTACCTGGCCCGCCGCGACAGCAACCGCCTGCCTCCGATCACCCTCGACGCCGAGGAGGCCGCCGCCCTCGGCCTGGCCGCCAAGGTCTGGCAGCAGGCCCGCCTCGCCGGTGCCGCGAGCGGCGCGCTGCAGAAGCTGCGTGCCGCGGGCCTGCCCGAGGACGTGGACCCCTACGAGTCCCACGGTGCCCTCGAGCCGCACATCCCCGTCCACGAGGCCGCCTTCGAGCCCCTGATGCTCGCCTGTCGCGACCGGCGCCCGGTCGTCTTCGACTACCGCAAGGCCAACGCCGCGCAGCCCGGGACCCGGCACGTCGAGCCCTGGGCCCTGGAGTGCTGGCGCGGTCACTGGTACCTCGCGGGCTGGGACCGCGACCGCGGTGCCGAGCGGGTCTTCCGGCTCTCACGGATCACCGGCAAGGTCCGGGCCCGTGCGGGCCGGTACACCGCCGAGGTCCCCGATGTCGTCACCGTGCGTGAGACGGTGGCCGGCTGGGCGGGGGAGACCGCCGACCGCTCCGCGCTGATCCGGCTGCGTTCCGGAGCGGGCTACCCGCTGCGGGCCAAGGCCGTCTCGGTGCGGGAGGCGGGTGACGGCTGGGACGAGCTGGAGATTCCGTACGGTCACGGTCTGGACGCCTGGCTCGTCGAGTTCGGGCCGGACGTCGTGGTCGTGGAGCCCGCCGAACTGCGGGCCGATGTGGTCGACCGGCTGCGCGCCGTGGCCAAGGGCTGAGGGGGAAGCAAGAAAGTGGCAGGAAAACCGGCCAGGCCCGCGAACGCGATCGACCAGACCAGGCGGATGCTCTCCCTGGTGACGTACCTGCGCGAGCGCCCCGGCGCACGCGTCGGTGACGTGGCCCGTGCCTTCGGGATCACCGAGGACGAGCTGATCTCCGATCTCGACGTGCTGCCGCTGTGCGGGACCAGCTTCCGCGGCGGGGATCTGCTCGACATCGACACCGACGGTGACCGGATCTGGTGGCACAACCCCGACGACGTCGCCGAGCCGCTGCGGATCGCTGCCGACGAGGCGACCGCGCTGCTGGTGGCCGCCCGCGCGGTGTCCACCCTGCCCGGCCTGCGCGAGGGCGACCGGCAGGCGCTGCTGCGGGCCACCGCCAAGGTGGAGGCCGCTTCGGGCGAGGCGGCGGGCGCCAGTTCCCGGCTGTCGGTGACCTTCGAGTCCGAGGGCGGCGTCTTCGCCGACGTGGACCGGGCGATCTCCGAGCGGCGGCGGCTGTGGGTCCGTTACTACTCGCCCTCGCGGGACGAGCTGAGCGAACGCGAGATCGACCCGATTCGCCTGGTCAGCGTGGGGCACACCTATGTGGAGGCATGGTGCCGCCGCTCGGAGGCGCGCCGCACCTTCCGGCTCGACCGGGTCGCCGAGATCCGCATTCTGGACGAGCCGTCCGCGCCGCCCGAGATCGAACTGCGGGACCTGTCCGAGGGGCTCGTCCAGCCCGCGGCCGAGGATCCGGAGGTGATCGTCGAGGTGGGTCCCGGCGGGCGCTGGGTCGCCGAGTACTACCCGCACGACAGCGCGGATGAACTGCCGGACGGGGGGCTGCGTATCACCTTGCGGACCCCCGATCCGGCGTCGCTGCGGCGGCTGGCCCTGCGTCTGGGCGGTGACGGCAGGATCGTCTCGCCGCAGGCTCTCGCGGACAGCGCCCGCAGCGCGGCCCGCGAGGCGCTCGCCGCCTACGACGCGCCGGACGGGACCGGGGGGGTCCGGGACGATCCGTACGAGGGGCGGGAGCAGAGGCTTTGAGGACGTCGTCGGTGTCCGGGGCGCAGGGAAGGCCGGGCGGCCCGGTGAAGCGGGCTTCCGCGCGGAGGGCCGGTGTGCCGGGGCGTTCCGGGTCGGCCCCGGGCGCGCCGGAGATGTCGGTGGGGACGGCCTTCGCCGGGATGCGCCGGGTCGTCGAGGTGATGTTCAGGGCCGCCTGCCCCGACTGCCGGGCCGGTTTCGAGCTCACGCCCGGTGCCCTGCGCCTGGCCATCGGCGCCAGCAGCCGCACGACGTTCTACTCGTTCACCTGTCCCGCGTGCGGGTCCGCCGTCCGCAAGCCCGCGGGGGAACGCATCGTCGAACTCCTCACCGGGGGTGGGGTGCGTACGCTGCGGCTGCACTCCACCCTCTAGGGTCGACGTCATGTTCTGGCCGATGTTTGCGATCGCCGCGGGTTTCCTGGGAATTGCGGTTCTTGGGGTCCTCGCCGTCCGTGTCTTCCTGGAAGCGGAACGTCTGGGCCGCCAGGTGGCCGATTCCGCACGCCGTATCAGTACGGCTTCCGAGGATCTGGAGCGGGCGGCGGTCGGAGCGGCGCGCTCCGTGGACGCCGTCTGAGCCGTTCCGGACGCGCACAATGCGTCATGCCAGCCTGTCGACTTCGTGTCCGGGCCAGGTACCCTCAGTGACGCGGCCCGGAGAACGAGGCGCGGACCGCGAACTGGGCGTACGCACAGGGATTGCCCCGCGTTTACCCCTGAGCGTTACGATCGCTGACACCACGATGACCGGACAAGTGTCCGATCGATCTGCCAGCACCCCGACCATGCAGCCTCGGTGAGAAGGTAAAGACTTATGTTCGGAAGGCTCGGAGCTCCCGAGATCATTCTCATCCTCGTCGTCATCATCCTGCTGTTCGGCGCGAAGAAGCTTCCGGACATGGCGCGCTCCCTCGGCAAGTCCGCCCGGATCCTCAAGAGCGAGGCGAAGGCGATGAAGGACGAGGGCAGCAACCCGGCCCCGGCCGGTCCGCCCGCCACCGGCGAGCAGCCCCCCGCGCAGCGCACCATCCAGGCCGCTCCCGGCGACGTGACCAGCTCGCGCCCGGTCAACGAGCCGACGGACACGACCCAGCGCTGACGCAGGGCCGGGAGACATCCGGCCCGCCGCTTGAGATGAGGACGTGGGTTGCTCAAGTCTGCCCGCAAGAACGAAGCGAAGGATCCGGAGGGGCGGATGCCCCTCGCGGAGCACCTTCGTGAGCTCCGCAACCGGCTCGTGAAGAGTGTGCTGGCGATCATCGTCGGGATGATCATCTCCGCCTTCTTCTACAAGGACATCATGGAGTTCCTCACGAACCCCATCCTTGACGCCGTCGGATGCAAGTACAGGTTCGCGGAGCTGGCCCAGAACCCCGACAGCATCCAGTGCGCGCGCATCGTGCAGAACGGTTTGCTCAGTCCGTTCACGCTGGCGCTGACGGTGTCGATGTCGACCGGTGTCGTGCTGGCGTCCCCTGTGTGGCTGTATCAGCTCTGGGCCTTCGTGGCGCCCGGTCTGCACGGAAGCGAGAAGAAGTACGCGCTCGGCTTCGTCGCCGCGGGCTTCCCCCTCTTCGTCACCGGTGCCTACTTCGCTTACTGGACGCTGCCCAAGATGGCGTCGGTGATGCTGGAGTTCTCGATCATCGGCAGTGACAACCAGCTGCCCCTCGACGACCTGTTGCAGCTCATCATGCGGATGATCGTCGTCTTCGGGCTCTCCTTCGAGCTTCCCCTGCTGCTGGTCATGCTGAACTTCGGCGGTGTCCTGTCGGGGCAGCGGATGGCGGGCTGGTGGCGGGGAATGGTGATGGGCATCACCCTCTTCGCGGCGATCGCCACGCCCAGCACCGACCCCGTCTCCATGCTGGCGCTGGCGGGGCCGATCTGGTTCCTGTACTTCGTCGGCACGGGTGTGGCCCTGCTCAACGACCGGCGGCGCGCCCGTCGCGCGGCCCGGGGCCCCGCCGACGACGAGGCCTCCGAGCTCGACCTGACCCCCGAGGACATCGGTGAGGTGCAGCCGGTGACGGGCGGTCGCACGCTGCCGGAGCAGAACACCGGCGAGAGCGACCGGATCAACGGTTACGACGACGTCACCTGAGACGAGGCTCCGGCCCGTGAGGGAGAGCGTGACCGGCAGATGAACCACGAGTGGGGCCCGTCCGAATCCCGGACGGGCCCCGCTCGGCGTTCGGCCGCGGACCGGGGCAACGGTTATGGCGACGTGACCTGACGGAGTCCGCGACCTCATAGGGTCAGCCTGTGACCAGCGAGATCACCCTCTTCGTCAACCCCACCGCGGGCCGCGGCCGGGGCGCCCGGGCGGCGCTTCCGGCCGCTTCCGCTCTGCGTGCCGCGGGATTCACCGTCGACACGGTCCAGGGCGAGGACGCGGTGGACGCCCTCGCGCGGGCACGCGCGGCGGTCGCCGGCGGCACCGGCGCCCTCGTCGCGGTCGGCGGGGACGGCATGGCGAACCTGGCGCTCCAGGCCGTCGCCGGAACCTCCGTACCCTTCGGCCTGGTCGCGGCGGGCACCGGGAACGACTTCGCGCGGGCCCTCGGCCTGCCCGTGGGCGACCCGGCCGCCGCGGGACGCATGATCGCGGAGGCGCTGAGGGGCGGCCGGCTGCGCGAGGTCGACCTGGGCCGGGTGAACGGCACCTGGTTCGGCACCGTCCTCGCCTCAGGGTTCGACTCCCGGGTCAACGACCGCGGGAACCGGATGCGCCTGCCCGTCGGACGCTTCAAGTACGACGTCGCCATGGTCGCCGAACTGGCCGCCTTCCGGCCCGTCCCGTACCGCCTCACGCTGGACGGCGGCGAGACGCTGGAGACCGAGGCGACGCTGGTGGCCGTCGGCAACGGATCGTCGTACGGCGGCGGCATGAGGATCTGCCCCGGGGCGAGCCTCGGCGACGGGCTGTTCGACATCACGGTGGTCGGCGACTGCTCCCGCTCCACCCTCCTCAAGATCTTCCCCCGGGTCTACCGGGGCACCCACGTCGGCCATCCCGCGGTGAGCGTGCACCGGGCGGCCCGGGTCGAGCTCCTGGCCGAGGGCATAACCGGCTACGCGGACGGGGAGCCGCTGGGCCCGCTGCCGCTCACGGCGGAGTGCGTACGGGCCGCGGTGCGCGTCGCACTTCCCTGAGCTGCGGGGATCCGGGGTTTCACAGCCGCTGATACGGATAATGATCGTCCTTGTGTCAGTGCCTCCCGGTAGTCTCGAAAGCACGATGACAGAGGACCTCTCACCGGCCGAGCGGTACGCGGCAGCACGCAGGCGCGCTGCCGAGCAGGCCACCGCGCTCGCCTCCTTCCGCGAGATGTACGACTTCGGCCTCGACCCCTTCCAGATAGAGGCCTGCCAGGCACTCGAAGCGGGCAAGGGTGTGCTGGTGGCCGCGCCCACCGGTTCGGGCAAGACGATCGTCGGCGAGTTCGCCGTCCACCTCGCCCTCCAGCAGGGCAAGAAGTGCTTCTACACCACGCCGATCAAGGCGCTCTCCAACCAGAAGTACGCCGACCTGTGCCGCCGCTACGGCGCGGAGAAGGTCGGCCTCCTCACCGGCGACAACAGCGTCAACTCCGGGGCACCGGTGGTCGTCATGACCACCGAGGTCCTGCGGAACATGCTGTACGCGGGCTCGAACACCCTCCTCGGTCTCGGCTACGTGGTGATGGACGAGGTGCACTACCTCTCCGACCGCTTCCGCGGCGCCGTCTGGGAGGAAGTGATCATCCACCTCCCGGAGTCGGTGACCCTGGTGTCGCTGTCGGCGACCGTGTCGAACGCCGAGGAGTTCGGTGACTGGCTGGACACCGTGCGCGGCGACACCCAGGTGATCGTCTCCGAGCACCGGCCCGTCCCGCTGTTCCAGCACGTGCTGGCCGGACGGCGGATGTACGACCTCTTCGAGGAGGGCGAGGGCCAGCGCAGGGCCGTCAACCCCGACCTCACGCGCATGGCGCGCATGGAGGCGAGCCGTCCGTCGTACCAGGACCGCAGACGCGGCCGTGCGATGCGCGAGGCCGACCGGGAGCGCGAGCGCAGACAGCGCTCGCGGATCTGGACGCCGGGCCGGCCCGAGGTCATCGAGCGGCTCGACGCCGAAGGGCTGCTGCCCGCCATCACGTTCATCTTCAGCCGCGCGGCCTGCGAGGCCGCCGTGCAGCAGTGTCTGTACGCGGGGCTCCGGCTGAACGACGACGCGGCCCGTGCGCGGGTGCGCGAGCTCGTGGAGGAGCGCACCGCCTCCATCCCCGACGAGGACCTGCACGTCCTCGGCTACTTCGAGTGGCTGGAGGGCCTGGAGCGCGGCATCGCCGCCCACCACGCGGGCATGCTGCCCACGTTCAAGGAGGTCGTCGAGGAGCTCTTCGTCCGCGGTCTCGTCAAGGCGGTCTTCGCGACGGAGACCCTCGCGCTGGGCATCAACATGCCCGCCCGCTCGGTCGTGCTGGAGAAGCTCGTCAAGTGGAACGGCGAGCAGCACGCCGACATCACGCCCGGCGAGTACACCCAGCTCACCGGCCGTGCCGGCCGCCGCGGCATCGACGTCGAGGGCCACGCGGTCGTGCTGTGGCAGCGCGGTTTCAGCCCCGAGCACCTCGCGGGGCTCGCGGGCACCCGCACCTATCCGCTGCGCTCCAGCTTCAAGCCGTCGTACAACATGGCGGTGAACCTGGTCGAGCAGTTCGGCCGGCACCGTTCGCGCGAGCTGCTGGAGACGTCGTTCGCGCAGTTCCAGGCCGACAAGTCGGTCGTCGGGATCTCCCGGCAGGTGCAGCGCAACGAGGAGGGTCTCGAGGGCTACAAGGAGTCGATGACCTGCCATCTCGGCGACTTCGACGCCTACATGGGGCTGCGCCGCGAACTGAAGGACCGCGAGACCGAGCTGGCCCGGCAGGGCGTGTCCCAGCGCCGTGCCGAGGCGGCCGTCGCCCTGGAGAAGCTGAAGCCCGGTGACGTGATCCACGTGCCCACCGGCAAGTACGCGGGGCTGGCGCTCGTGCTGGATCCCGGGCTGCCCGCCGGCCGCTCGAACGGCCACCGGGGCTTCGAGCAGCACGACGGTCCGCGCCCGCTGGTGCTGACCGCCGAGCGGCAGGTGAAGAGGCTGGCCTCGATGGACTTCCCGGTGCCGGTCGAGGCGCTCGACCGGATGCGGATCCCCAAGTCGTTCAACCCGCGTTCGCCGCAGTCCCGCCGGGACCTCGCCTCCGCGCTGCGCACGAAGGCCGGGCACATCGTCCCGGACCGGCACCGCAAGAGGCGCTCCGAGGCCGCCGACGACCGTGAGATCGCCCGGCTGCGCACGGCGATCCGCGCGCACCCCTGCCACGGCTGCAACGACCGCGAGGACCACGCCCGCTGGGCCGAGCGCTACCACCGGCTCAAGCGGGACACCTCGCAGCTGGAGCGCCGGATCGAGGGCCGGACGAACACCATCGCCCGTACCTTCGACCGGATCGTCGCCCTGCTCACCGAGCTGGACTACCTGCGCGGCGACGAGGTCACCGAGCACGGCAAGCGGCTCGCCAGGCTGTACGGCGAACTCGACCTGCTGGCCAGTGAATGCCTGCGCGCCGGAGTCTGGGACGGCCTGTCCCCGGCGGAACTGGCCGCCTGTGTCTCGGCGTTGGTGTACGAGTCCCGGATGGCGGACGACGCGATGGCGCCGAAGGTGCCGTCCGGCAGGGCCAAGGCCGCGCTCGGTGAGATGGTGCGCATCTGGGGCCGGCTGGACGCGCTGGAGGAGGACTTCCGGATCAACCAGACGGAGGGCGTGGGCCAGCGCGAGCCGGACCTCGGCTTCGCCTGGGCCGCCCACGAGTGGGCGTCCGGCAAGGGCCTGGACGAGGTGCTGCGCGAGGCCGAGATGCCCGCCGGTGACTTCGTGCGCTGGTGCAAGCAGGTCATCGACGTCCTCGGCCAGATCGCGGCCGCAGCCCCCGTCTCGGGCGGGGAGAAGTCGACGGTCGCGAAGAACGCCCGCAAGGCGGTCGACGCCCTGCTGCGCGGGGTGGTGGCCTACTCGTCGGTCGGCTGACCGGCGCCGGCCCGGCCCCGGCCGGAGAGGAGCGGCCGTCCCGCGTCCGGGTGGGCGCACCGCCGGACCTCGGTGGTGCCGACGACGTCCAGGAGCTCCCACGGCCGGCCGGCCGTGGGAGCTCTGCCGTGTCGGAGCACCGGCGTACAGGCGTGGGGGCGCTCGGTGGAGGGTCGTACGGCCTCGGCTCTCTCCGGCTGCTGCCGACGTGCTGTTCGCACGCCCGAACGTCGTCACGCAGCGTGTGTGAACGGGGGCTCAGCGTGCAAATGAGGCTGAGGGTACTCCAGTCTTATGGGTGGTTTCAGGTGCTTGCGGAATATGACACCGCGATGATCCGGTCGGACTAAGCTCGCCCGCGGCGCACCGAGTTGGGGTTAATTCGTGCGCTTGTTCCCAAAGGATCCGAAGATCCGGTTCGCCCCATCCGATCTGTGCCGTTTCCCCCGTGAAACTCCCCCACCCCCAGCCGACTTGTCTCAGAGGGCATACATGGTGAGTGTTCAATCGCCTCCCGGTGGCAGTGAACTTCCCTACGCGCGTGTGCTGTTGCTGCCGGCCGTACTGATGGCGGTCGTGACCGGCGCCGCCGTCGCCGTCGTGACCGAGCCGGCCCGGGGCGCGGTGGCCCTGTGCGGCGGCTTCGCCACACTGCTGGTCGTCGCGGTCGGCGGCGAGGCCGTCCGCCGCGGCCGCGTCGCCCGTGAACTGCGGGCCGAGTGCGCGCGCCGCACCGCCTCCCTGGAACGGCGCGTCGCGGCGCACGACCAGGAGATCGTGCGCTTCACCCGGGAGGTCCTGCCGTACGCGATCGACCGGCTGCACGACGGGGACTCGCCCGCGGAGGTCGTCCGGACCCTGGGCCGTGACGACCCGGACTTCCGCGGGATCGCCGAGTCCCAGAAGGACCTGCTGAAGAAGCTGCTCAAGGTCATCGACGCCGAGGAGTCGACGCGTGACGCGGCCCAGCGCTCCTTCGTCAACATCGCCCGGCGCGTCCAGGCCATCGTCCACCAGCAGAACAGCGAACTCCGCGAGATGGAAGAGGACCACGGGCGCAACCCCGAGGTCTTCGACGACCTGCTGCGCATCGACCACGGCACCGCGCTGATCGGCCGGCTCGCCGACTCCATCGCCGTGCTCGGCGGCGGTCGTCCCGGACGCCAGTGGCCCGAGCCCGTACCGCTGTTCAGCGTTCTGCGCGGCGCGATGTCCCGCATCCTGGAGTACCGGCGCATCGAGCTGCACAACATCGTCGACATCGCCGTCAAGGGCGTGTCCGTCGAACCGCTCATCCACGCCCTCGCCGAGCTCCTGGACAACGCCACCCGGTACTCCCCGCCCCACACCAAGGTGCACGTCACCGCGATCGAGGTGCAGACCGGCATCGCCGTCGAGATCGAGGACGGCGGCGTCAGCCTCAGCGACGAGGCCCGCGGCAGGATCGAGGAACTGCTCCGGCTGGCCGCGGCGGGCGTCGACCCGAACACCATGGGCCAGGCGCCCCGGCTCGGCATGGCCGTCGTCGGACGGCTCGCGCAGATGTACGGCATGCAGATCTCGCTGCGGCAGTCCGCGTACGGCGGTGTCCGCGCCGTCCTCGTCGCACCGCGCTCCATGCTCACCACCGACTTCGCCCCCGGCCTCGCGCACGGCATCGGGGCCGGCTCCGTGGCCGGCATCGACAACGGCGGTGTCGAGGGTCCCGCGCGCAAGCCGAAGAAGCGCCGCCCGACCACCGGCCCCCGCATCCCCTCGTCGAGCGGCGACCCCCGTGAGGACGACGTCCCGGTCGTCACGGAACGGACGCCGGGCGGCCTTCCGCAGCGCCGCAGCCGCGTGAAGGTCCCGCTCAGCCGGCGCTACGCCGAGGCGCGCGCCGAGCAGGAGGCCGCCGGGGCCGCCGCCTCGCGGGAACCCGGTCCCGGGCCGCGGGAGAAGGAGCCCGAACCCGGTCTGTGGGTCGAGGCGTTCATGAACGGGCTCAAGGGCGACCCCGACCCGACCGCATTCAGCACGGACGACCAGCCGGCCCCTGCCGAGGCCGCCGAGGAGGGGGACCCCAAGTGATCCAGCAGCGAGCCAACTTCGACTGGATGCTCAAGGAACTCGCCGACGGAGTGCCGGGCATCCAGCAGATCGTGGTGCTCTCCGCCGACGGACTGCGCATCGCCCGCTACGGCGGCGACCCGGACGCCGCCGACCGGGTCGCCGCGGCCTGCGCGGGCCTGCAGAGCCTCGCGGGAGCCGTCGCGGGAGAGATCCCCAGGAGCGACGGCCGGATGCGGATGGTCATCATCGAGGTCGACGGCGGCTACTTCTACCTGATGTCGGCGGGGCCCAACGCCTACCTCGCCGTGCTCGCCAACCAGACCGCCGACCCCGGGCTGATGAGCAACCGCATGCGCGACCTCGTCGTACGTATCGGCGCCCACCTCACCAGTCCGCCGCGCCGCAACGGGCAGACCGTATGAGCCCTCCGCAACGCCGACGGCGCGGGCCGGGGGAGCAGCCCCCGAAACCCCCCGCGCCGCCCGCCCCCCGCGCCGGCCCGGAAGGGGCCGAGGGGGAGGAGGGCCGGGGCGGACCGGAGAACCCGGAGCGCCTGTACGTGCTCACGGGCGGCGGCGAGGGCGCCGACCGGGCCGAGGTCGACCTGGTCACGCTGGTCGTGGCGCGCGCCGTCACACCGCCGCCCGCCACCCAGCCGGAGCAGTCGGCGCTGCTGAGGCTGTGCCGGACCCCCTTGTCCGTGGCCGAGATCTCGGCCTATCTCGACCTGCCGTTCAGCGTGGTGACCGTCCTGCTCACCGAACTGCTGGCGGCCGGGCTGGTGCAGGCGCGCGCCCCGGTCGTCCGTCAGGCGCTCCCCGACCGTTCCCTCCTCGAAGCGGTGATGCATGGACTCCAGAAGCTCTGACACCGTCACGGGCCCTCGCGCCGAGGACCACCTCCCGCACACCGCTCAGGCCGCGGTGAAGATCGTGATCGCGGGCGGCTTCGGAGTCGGCAAGACGACCATGGTGGGCTCCGTCAGCGAGATCAGGCCGCTGACGACCGAGGAGACCATGACACAGGCCGGTATCGGCGTCGACGACGACTACGGCTCCGATACCAAGACCGCCACCACCGTGGCCATGGACTTCGGCCGGATCTCCATCACGGACCGACTGGTCCTCTACCTCTTCGGCACCCCGGGCCAGGAGCGTTTCTGGTTCCTGTGGAACGGCCTGTTCGAGGGAGCGCTCGGCGCGGTCGTCCTGATCGACACCCGCCGCCTGGAAGTCAGCTTCGACGTGATCGGACGCCTGGAGGAGCGCGGTGTCCCCTTCGTCGTCGCGGTCAACGACTTCCCCGACTCGCCCCGGTACCCGGTCGAGGACCTGCGGGCCGCGCTCGACCTCGCCGAGGAGATCCCGATCGTGCGGTGCGACGCCCGCCGCAGGGCGTCGAGCCGCGACACCCTGATGACCCTGATGCGGTTCCTGCATTCCCTGGCGATCACGTCGGCGCCCCGCTGAACGACGTACCGTGGATACGACATCCGTACGCCAACTGCCAACCCATAGAACGTACTTGAGCTTCGGAGCGATCATTGTGACGACCGAATCCCATTCCCCGGCCGGTACGGAGGAACCCGCGTTCGGCCCCCCGCCGGGCTGCCCCGCCCACGCCATGGGCCCCGGCACCGGTCCGGGCGGACTGCGCCGCCTGTACGGGCCCGAGGCGGAGGACCTGGGCGCGCTGTACGAGAAGCTGCGGGCCGAACACGGCGCCGTCGCCCCCGTGTTACTGCACAACGACGTACCCGTCTGGGTGGTCCTCGGCCATGCCGAGAACCTGCACATGGTCAGCACCCCCTCGCACTACGCCCGCGACAGCCGGCTGTGGACCGCCGTCCAGGACGGCACGGCGGGAGCCGACCATCCGCTCGCCCCCCACATCGCCTGGCAGCCCATCTGTTCCCACGCCGAGGGCGACGAGCACCTCAGACTGCGCGGCGCCGTCACCGGCGCCATGACGACCATCGACTTCCGCAGCCTGCGGCGCTACATCAACCGCGCCACCCAGCGCCTGGTCAACGCGTTCTGCCCGCTCGGCAGGGCCGATCTGGTCGGACAGTTCGCCGAACACCTGCCGATGTCCGTGCTCTGCGAGATCATCGGCATGCCCGAGGACTACAACGACCGGATGGTGCACGCCACCCGCGACCTCCTCAAGGGCACCGACACCGCCATCGCCAGCAACGAGTACGTCATGGGCGTGCTGACCCAGCACACCCTGCGGCGCCGCGCCGAGCCCGACGACGACTTCACCAGCCACCTCATCAACCACCCGGCCCGGCTCACCGACGACGAGGTGGCCCAGCACCTGCGGCTCGTCCTGCTCGCCGCCTACGAGGCCACCGCCAACCTCATCGCCAACGTGCTGCGCATGCTGCTCACCGACCCGCGCTTCCGCGCCCAGCTCAACGGCGGGCAGATGACCGTGCCCGAGGCGGTCGAGCAGTCCCTGTGGAACGAACCGCCGTTCAGCGCCGTCCTCGGCTACTTCGCCAAGCAGGAGACGGAGCTGGGCGGCCAGCGCATCCGCAAGGGCGACGGACTGCTGTTCGGGATCGCGCCCGGCAACGTCGACCCCCGGATCCGTCCCGACCTGGCCGCGAGCATGCAGGGCAACCGCTCCCACCTCGCCTTCGGCGGCGGCCCCCACGAGTGCCCGGGACAGGACATCGGCCGTGCCATCGCCGACGTCGGCGTCGACGCCCTGCTGCTGCGGCTGCCGGACGTCGAACTCGACTGCGACGAGAGCGACCTGCGCTGGCGGAGCACCATGTCCTCGCGCCACCTCGTCGAACTGCCCGTGCGGTTCGAGCCCAAGCCGGCGCAGGAGGTTACACAGCGGCCGTCCGTGCGCGCCCTGCCCGCCCAGCGGTCCTGGCAGGTGACCACCGAAGGCACCGTACCGGCCGGGCCCGTACCGGCCGGGCCCGTACCGGCCGGGCCCGTACCGGCCGGGCCCGTACCGGCCGGGCCCGTACCGGCCGGGCCCGTA
>NZ_JBHYPZ010000053.1:0-61581 GCF_042746485.1 Streptomyces sp. NPDC058751
GCAACCCCCCGCCCCCCCGCCCTCTCGGTCGGGGGGCTCCCGGGGTTGGGGCGGGGGGGGGGGTTGCGCCCCGGGTGGGGGGGGGGGGGGCGCGCCGGCCCCCCGGGGGCGCCCCGGCCGGGCCCTCGACGCTGGAGGAAAGCCCCCGGGCACGGCCGCCCGGCGTCCGGCGGGTCAGGAACTCCCGCCGGTGGCGGGCGACTTCTTCGCCGACTCGGGGACCTCGGAGTCGGTGCGCAGCGCCTTCCACAGGGCCGAGGCCTGCGGTTCGGCCGCCACCACCCGGTTCGGGTCGGCCTTGTCGTACGCCACCGGGAGCATGATCGTCTCCATGGTGGCGGGGTCGACGCCGTTCATGCTCCGGCCGAACTCGGCCAGCGCCGTGAGCGAGGCGAGTTCGGAGTCGGTGGTGAGCGCCTGGGTCAGGCTGTCGGCGATCCCGTACGTCTTCGCGGGGCTGCCCAGCAGGTCCTGCTGCTTGATCTCGGAGAGCAGCGCGGTCATGAACTGCTGCTGCAGACCGATGCGTCCGAGGTCGCTGCCGTCACCGACACCGTGCCGGGTCCGTACGAACTGGAGGGACTGCGTGCCGTCCAGCCGGTGCGTTCCGGCGGTCAGGTCGAGGCCGCTGGAGTTGTCGCGGATGTCCTTGTCCACGGTGACGGTCACGCCGCCTATCGCGTCCACCAGGTCCTTGAAGCCGGCGAAGTCGATCTCCATGTAGTGGTCCATGCGGATTCCGGAGATCTGCTCCACGGTCTTCACCACGCAGGCCGAACCGACCTGGGAGTAGACGGAGTTGAACATGACCCGCTTCGCGGACGGGACCTTCGTGCCGTCGTCCTCGGTGCACTCGGGGCGGGTCACCAGGGTGTCGCGCGGGATGCTGACCGCGACGGCCTTCTGACGGCCCTCGGGTATGTGCATCACCAGCGCGGTGTCGGAACGCGCCCCGGAGACGTCGCCCGTCTTGAGCGCGGCGTTGGCTCCGGCGCGCGAGTCGGAGCCGAGGACCAGGATGTTCTGCCCGGAGGTGGGCAGCTTCGCCGGCCGGTCGTCCCCGATGGCCTTGTCGAGGTCGACACCCTTGATGTTGCCGTCGAGGCCGCTGTAGAGCCAGTAGCCGGTGCCTCCGGCCGCGAGGACGAGGACGGTCAGACCCAGCAGGATCTTCCTGCCGATCCGACGGCCGCCGGTGCGCTCGGGTCCGGCTCTCCGCCTCCCGCCACCGTCCCCGGGCGGAACGTCGGACGTGGTGGGCTGGGGCGTCGGGACATGGTTCATCCTGGTCCGGGTCCTAGCTGGTCGTGCCCTGGTACGGGCGATGTCGATGGCCTGAGGACTCGGGCGGGGGAGTGGCCGGTCCGTGCATTGCCGGGCTGACCTGCACTATAGACATGCGTTCGGGCGCGTGTGCGTCCCGGGTCGGCGACATCGGCCGGGCGTTGCCTGGCGGACCGTCACACGGCCCGGGTGATCCGGGGCCCGGCGCGCCGGCGCGCAACGGGAAGAGGGCCCCCGCCGGGTGGCGGAGGCCCTCTTCCCTTGAGCTACAAGGCCGTTACGCCGGAACCGACGCCACGCCCGCGTCCAGGAAACGCTTCCCGGTCACGCGCTCCGAGACGCCCTCGCGGTCCAGGTACGGCGTGATGCCGCCCAGGTGGAAGGGCCAGCCCGCGCCGGTGATCAGGCAGAGGTCGATGTCCTGGGCCTCGGCGACGACGCCCTCGTCGAGCATGAGCCCGATCTCCTGGGCGACCGCGTCGAGGACCCGGTCCCGCACCTGCTCCTCGGTCAGGACGACGTCGCCCTGCTGGAGGAGAGCGGCGACCTCGGGGTCCAGCTCCGGCTTGCCGGAGTCGTAGACGTAGAAGCCGCGCTTGCCCGCCTTGACGACGGCCGCGAGGTTCGGGGAGACCGTGAAGCGGTCCGGGAAGGCCCGGTTGAGGGTCTCCGAGACGTGCAGACCGATCGCGGGACCGACCAGCTCCAGGAGGACGAGGGGAGACATCGGCAGGCCGAGCGGCTCCACCGCCTTCTCGGCGACCTCGACCGGGGTGCCCTCGTCGATGACGTTCTGGATCTCGCCCATGAAGCGGGTCAGGATGCGGTTCACGACGAACGCCGGGGCGTCCTTGGTGAGGACCGCGGTCTTCTTCAGCTTCTTGGCGACGGCGAACGCCGTGGCCAGCGAGGCGTCGTCCGTCTTCTCGCCGCGCACGATCTCCAGGAGCGGGAGGATCGCGACCGGGTTGAAGAAGTGGAAGCCGACGACCCGCTCGGGGTTCTTCAGCTTCGACGCCATCTCCGACACGGAAAGGGACGAGGTGTTGGTCGCGAGGATCGCGTGCGCCGGGGCGACAGCCTCGACCTCCGCGAACACCTGCTGCTTGACACCGATCTCCTCGAACACGGCCTCGATGATGAAGTCCGCGTCGGAGAAGCCCTCCGCCTTGTCCAGGACACCGGAGACCAGGGCCTTGAGGCGGTTGGCCTTGTCCTGGTTGACGCGGCCCTTGAGCAGCAGCTTGTCGATCTCGGAGTGGACGTAGCCCACACCCTTGTCGACGCGCTCCTGGTCGATGTCCGTGAGGACGACCGGGACCTCGAGGCGGCGCAGGAAGAGCAGGGCGAGCTGGCTGGCCATCAGGCCCGCGCCCACGACGCCGACCTTGGTGACCGGGCGCGCGAGGGACTTGTCCGGCGCGCCCGCCGGACGCTTGCCGCGCTTCTGGACCAGGTTGAAGGCGTAGATGCCCGCGCGCAGTTCGCCGCCCATGATCAGGTCGGCGAGCGCCACGTCCTCGGCGTCGTAGCCCTTCTGCAGGTCGCCGTCCTTGGCCGCGGCGATGATGTCCAGCGCGCGGTAGGCGGCCGGGGCGGCCCCGTGCACCTTGCTGTCGGCGATGAACCGGCCACGGGCGACGGCCTGGTCCCAGGCCTCGCCGCGGTCGATCTCCGGACGCTCGATCGCGATCTCGCCCTTGAGGACGGAGGCCGTCCACAGCAGCGACTGCTCCAGGAAGTCCGCACCCTCGAAGAGCGCGTCGGCGATGCCGAGGTCGTAGACCTGACCGCCCTTGAGCTGCTTGTTCTGGTTCAGCGAGTTCTCGATGATCACCGAGACGGCCTTGTCCGCGCCGATCAGGTTCGGCAGGATCGTGCAGCCGCCCCAGCCGGGGACCAGACCGAGGAAGACCTCGGGCAGCGAGAAGGCCGGCAGGGCCGCGGAGACGGTCCGGTAGGTGCAGTGCAGACCGACCTCGACGCCACCGCCCATCGCCGCGCCGTTGTAGTACGCGAAGGTCGGGACCGCGAGGCCCGCGAGGCGCTTGAAGACCTCGTGGCCGCCCTTGCCGATGGCGAGCGCGTCCTCGTGGCGCTTCAGCAGCTCGACGCCCTTGAGGTCGGCGCCGACCGCGAAGATGAACGGCTTGCCGGTGACGCCGACACCGACGATCTCGCCGGCCGCGGCCTCCCGCTCGACCTGGTCGATGGCGGTGTTCAGGTTCGCCAGCGACGCCGGGCCGAAGGTGGTCGGCTTGGTGTGGTCGAAGCCGTTGTCGAGGGTGATGAGCGCGAAGCGCCCGGCACCGAACGGCAGGTCGAGGTGGCGTACGTTCGCCGAGGTCACGACCTCGTCGGGGAACAGCTCGGCTGCTCCCTTGAGGAGTTCAGCGGTGCTCACTTGTCGCCTCCGGCGTCCTTGTGGTGCGGGTTCTCCCAGATCACCGTGGCGCCCATGCCGAAGCCGACGCACATGGTGGTGAGGCCGTAACGGACCTCAGGCTGCTCCTCGAACTGGCGGGCCAGCTGCGTCATCAGACGGACGCCGGAGGAGGCGAGGGGGTGGCCGTAGGCGATGGCGCCGCCGTACTGGTTGACGCGCGCGTCGTCGTCGGCGATGCCGTAGTGCTCCAGGAAGGCGAGCACCTGGACGGCGAAGGCCTCGTTGATCTCGAAGAGGTTGATGTCCTCGATCGACAGACCGGCCTGGGCGAGGGCCTTCTCGGTGGCCGGGATCGGGCCGTAGCCCATGACCTCCGGCTCGACGCCCGCGAAGGCGTACGAGACCAGGCGCATCTTGACGGGCAGGCCGTTCTCGCGGGCGAAGTCCTCGCTGGCGATGATCGACGCGGTGGCGCCGTCGTTCAGACCAGCCGCGTTTCCGGCGGTGACCCGGCCGTGCACACGGAACGGGGTCTTGAGGCCGGACAGGTTCTCCAGCGTGGTGCCCGGGCGCATCGGCTCGTCGGCGGTGACCAGGCCCCAGCCCGTCTCACCGGCGTCCGGGTTGGTGTTGCGCACCGAGATCGGCACCAGGTCCTGCTGGATCTTGCCGTCGGCGTACGCCTTGGCGGCCTTCTCCTGCGAGCGCACGGCGTACTCGTCGGCGCGCTGCTTGGTGATGGTGGGGTAGCGGTCGTGCAGGTTCTCGGCGGTCATGCCCATGAACAGGGCGGACTCGTCGACCAGCTTCTCGCTGACGAAGCGCGGGTTCGGGTCCACGCCCTCGCCCATGGGGTGACGGCCCATGTGCTCGACACCGCCGGCGATGACGACGTCGTACGCGCCGAAGCCGATGGAGCCCGCGACGGAGGTGACGGCGGTCAGCGCGCCCGCGCACATGCGGTCGATGGAGTAGCCCGGGACCGACTGCGGCAGTCCGGCGAGGAGGCCGGCCGTGCGGCCCAGGGTCAGACCCTGGTCGCCGATCTGCGTGGTCGCGGCGATGGCGACCTCGTCGATCTTCTTGGGGTCAAGACCGGGGTTGCGGCGCAGCAGCTCCCGGATGGCCTTCACGACGAGGTCGTCGGCGCGGGTCTCGTGGTAGATGCCCTTCGGGCCCGCCTTGCCGAACGGGGTGCGGACGCCGTCGACGAAGACGACGTCCCTGACGGTACGAGGCACGATGGCTCTCCTCCAGATGCGGGATGGCACTGCTGCGCGACACACGCCTGAGCGCGCGCTCAGCACCATGCTACTTACGAGTAACCAGCCTGCCCAGTCCCGCGGCCCGGAGCGGCGAAGGTCACATCCGGAAGGCCCGTGAGTTCCGGCCCGGCCTCTCGCGCCCGGCCGTCCCGGCACCGGCCCGTCACCCGGTGTCAGCCGTGCCGCGCCCCGCGGCCGGCGCTCCGCCCGCGGCCCCGCGGCCTGCCGCGACGCCGCTTCGCGCGAGCCCGGGGCCGGGGAAGCGGAGCGTGCTCGGGAGCCCCGGGATCTTGGCGTGATCTCGTCGCCCGTTCGACGCGCCGACCCCGCCGCGAGAACCCGTTCGGCGTAGTGCCGACGGCGCGGGGTGCCGGGGCCGGCGCGCGGGTGGGGCGGCCCGGGTCCGGCGCGCGACCGGAGGGCGTCGGCGCACCCGACCGGGCCGGTACGTCCGATCGGGTGCGCGCGGTGCGTACGGAGTGCTCGGCGCACGCCGGTGCGCCGGGCGCGGCGACGCGGGACCGGCGCGCGGGGGCGCGCCGCGCGGTCGTGGCCCGGGCGCGGCGGTACGCGGGGGAGACCGCGGACAGGGAAAGGCCCTCCTGAGGAAAGGCCCTCCTGAGCCGGGGCGGATCAGGAGGCCCTCCGTACGGCGTCGCGCGACCGGCGCGACTAGGGCCTGTCCTAGACGGTCTTCAGCGCCAGCGCGGTCACCAGTGCCGGGGTGACCAGCTCGATCTGCCAGGGCCGCGCACCGCAGGCGGCGAGCGCCGCGCCGACGGACTGCGTGTCCGGCACCGTGGGCGGCTCCCAGCACACGCGCCGCACGGTGTCCGGCGTGATCAGGTTCTCCTGCGGCATGTTCAGCCGCTCGGCCAGCGCCGAGACCGCGGCCCGCGCGGCGGAGAGCCGGGCGGCGGCGGCCGGGTCCTTGTCGGCCCAGGCCCGCGGCGGGGGAGGCCCGGTCACCGGCTGTCCGGGCTGCGGCAGTTCGGAGTCCGGAAGCGCCTTCGCGCGGTCGACCGCGGCCTGCCACTGTTCGAGCTGGCGCCGGCCCATGCGGTGCCCGAAGCCGTTCAGGGCGGCCAGGGCGTGCAGGTTGGCGGGCACGGCGAGCGCCGCCTCGACGATCGCCGCGTCCCCGAGGACCTTGCCCGGTGAGATGTCACGGCGCTGCGCGATCCGGTCCCGGGTCTCCCACAGCTCGCGCACGACGGCCATCTGCCGGCGGCGGCGCACCTTGTGCATCCCGGACGTGCGGCGCCAGGGGTCCTTGCGCGGCGGCGCGGGCTCGGCCTGGGCGATGGCGTCGAACTCCTGCCGGGCCCATTCCAGCTTGCCCTGCCGGTCGAGCTCCTTCTCCAGGGCGTCGCGCAGGTCGACCAGCAGCTCCACGTCGAGCGCGGCGTAGCGCAGCCACGGCTCGGGCAGCGGGCGCGTCGACCAGTCGACGGCGGAGTGCCCCTTCTCCAGGACGAAGCCGAGGACGCTCTCGACCATGGCGCCGAGGCCCACCCGGGGGAACCCGGCCAGGCGTCCGGCCAGCTCGGTGTCGAAGAGGCTGGTGGGGACCATGCCTATGCCGCGCAGGCAGGGCAGGTCCTGGGTGGCGGCGTGCAGGACCCACTCGGCTCCGGAGACGGCGTCGCCGAGAGCGGACAGGTCGGGGCAGGCGACGGGGTCGATGAGCGCGCTTCCGGCGCCCTCGCGGCGCAGCTGCACCAGGTAGGCGCGCTGGCCGTACCGGTACCCGGACGCGCGCTCGGCGTCGACGGCCACCGGGCCGGAGCCGGCGGCGAAGGCGGCGATCACCTCGGCGAGCGCGGCGTCGTCGGCGATCACCGGCGGGATGCCTTCTCGGGGCTCGAGCAAAGGGGTCGGCGCCGATTCGACGTCGTCCGGAGGGCCGCCTCCGGTGGTTCGCAGTGAGCTGTCTGCTGCGGTCTCTTGGGCGTCGGTCACCTGTCAAGAGTATCCGTGGATGGACGACGCCCGTCGACGGAACGTTCCGTCGACGGGCGTCGGATGGTCGTAAACCAGTCAGGTGAACGCAAGGCGCGGTTCACGCGCCGGGAGGCGGCCGGGGGAGGGGAGGCCGCTCGGTGCCGGGGGGCGGGGCACCGGGAGGAGGGGGCGTGGGCAGGGACGCAGGAGGCGGAGGAGGGGTCAGTGGATGATTCCGGTCCGCAGGGCCACCGCGACCATTCCGGCGCGGTCGCCCGTGCCGAGCTTGCGGGCGATCCGCGCGAGGTGGCTCTTGACGGTCAGCGCGGACAGGCCCATGGAGACGCCGATGGCCTTGTTCGACTGGCCCTCCGCGACCAGTCGCAGGACCTCGACCTCACGTCCGGACAGTTCGCGGTAGCCGCCCGGGTGGCTCGGGGCACCCGGGGGGCGGCGGTGCATGCGGGCGGCGGCCGAGCCGATGGGCGCGGCGCCGGGCCGGGTGGGGAGCCCGACGTTCGTACGGGTGCCGGTGACGACGTAGCCCTTGACGCCGCCCGCGAGGGCGTTGCGCACGGCGCCGATGTCGTCGGCGGCGGAGAGGGCGAGGCCGTTGGGCCAGCCCGCGGCTCGGGTTTCGGAGAGGAGGGTGAGGCCGGAACCGTCCGGCAGGTGGACGTCGGCGACGCAGATGTCGCGCGGGTTGCCGATTCGGGGACGGGCCTCCGCGACGGACGACGCCTCGATGACGTCGCGCACTCCGAGCGCCCACAGGTGGCGGGTGACGGTGGAACGGACCCGGGGGTCGGCCACGACCACCATGGCGGTCGGCTTGTTCGGGCGGTAGGCGACCAGGCTTGCGGGCTGCTCGAGGAGAACGGACACCAGGCCTCCTGGGGTGCGGGACGGGACCGGCTCTGGGGGGCGAGCCAGGACGAACCGTGCTTTCAAGGTCACAGACGTCTTCGGCACTAAACCTGTCGACCTTTAGAGAATGATCACGATGGGGTGAGTAAAAATCCGCGCAATTCGGACGCGCGATCGATCATCCGAAGATCGAACCGATTCGTTCCGTATCGTTCCGCGTCGATACGCGGCCGAAAGTGGTCGTATCGACATGCGGACGTGAGGGAACGGGCGGCGGGAAAACGGAAAGGGCGCGCGTCGGCGCGCCCCTCTCGGTGGTCCGGCGGTGGTCTAGCGGGACTGCGGTCCCCGGCGCTGCGGCAGGGTGACCACCGAGGCGTCGCCCGGGGTCACCGGCGGAAGCCCGGCGACCTGGCAGAGCAGGTCGCACCAGCCGGCGAGGTGCGCGGCGGTGTCCGGTACGCCGCCGAGCCCCTCCCGGGGCGTCCAGGACGCGCGGATCTCGATCTGCGAGGCGGCCGGGCGCTCCGCGAGCCCGCCGAAGTAGTGCGAGCTCGCGCGGGTCACGGTGCCGCTCGGCTCGCCGTACGAGAGGCCGCGGGCCTGGAGCGCGCCGGTCAGCCACGACCAGCAGACCTCGGGGAGCAGCGGGTCGGCGGCCATCTCCGGCTCCAGCTCCGCGCGGACCAGGGTCACCAGGCGGAAGGAGCCCTGCCAGGCGTCGTGCCCGGCCGGGTCGTGCAGCAGGACGAGGCGGCCGTCCGCCAGGTCCTCGTCGTCGGCGACGACCGCGGCCTCCAGCGCGTACGCGTACGGAGCCAGGCGCTGCGGTGGTCGTGTCGGGTCGATCTCGATGTCCGGCCGAGGCCGGGCGGCCCGCAGTGCCTCGACGGCCGCCCGGAAGGGCAACGGGGCCGTCTCCGCCGCATTCCTGTCCCCCTCCTTCTTCCCCCTCGCCTCGTCCATTCCGCCAGCGCCGTCCGACAGTCGTCCCTGAGCCGCAGCCATGCCGGGAAGATTAAGGGGAACGGAGCCCGCGCGCAGGGAGAGACACCCGTGCGTGGGACCCCTGTCCGGATCACGCCGCGCGGGCACCGTCCCGTCGGCGGGACGTCCGGAGGCCCGGAGCGGGGACGGCGGGCGTGCCGGAACCCGGGGCGGGGGCGTCCGTGAACCGTGGGAGACTTTCCGTCGTGAGCGCCAACCACAGCCCCGCCGGGCAGCAGCCGACAGCCACGTACGAGTCCGCCTTCCTCAAGGCGTGCAGGCGCGAGCCCGTGCCGCACACGCCGGTGTGGTTCATGCGGCAGGCCGGGCGCTCACTGCCCGAGTACCTCAAGGTGCGCGAGGGCGTCCCCATGCTGGAGTCCTGCATGCGGCCCGACCTGGTCGCCGAGATCACGCTCCAGCCGGTCCGCCGGCACCACGTGGACGCCGCGATCTACTTCAGCGACATCGTGGTCCCGCTGAAGGCCATCGGCGTCGACCTGGACATCAAGCCGGGCGTCGGCCCGGTCGTCCAGAACCCGATCCGCACCCGTGCCGACCTGGCCCAGCTGCGCGATCTGAGCCCCGAGGACGTCTGGTACGTCACCGAGGCGATCGGGCTCCTGACGGCCGAACTCGGCGAGACCCCCCTCATCGGTTTCGCGGGCGCGCCCTTCACCCTCGCGAGTTACCTCGTGGAGGGCGGCCCGTCCAAGAACCACGAGCACACCAAGGCGCTGATGTACAGCGACCCGCAGCTGTGGGCCGATCTGCTCGACCGTCTCGCCGAGATCACCTCCGCCTTCCTGAAGGTGCAGATCGAGGCCGGGGCGAGCGCCGTCCAGCTCTTCGACTCCTGGGTCGGCGCCCTGGCCCCCGCCGACTACCGCCGCTCGGTGATGCCCGCCTCGTCGAAGGTTTTCGACGCCGTCGCCTCCTACGGCGTGCCGCGCATCCACTTCGGCGTCGGCACCGGTGAGCTGCTCGGCCTCATGGGCGAGGCCGGCGCGGACGTCGTCGGCGTCGACTGGCGCGTCCCGCTGGACGAGGCCGCCCGCCGCGTCGGCCCCGGCAAGGCGCTCCAGGGCAACCTCGACCCCGCGGTCCTGTTCGCCTCCACCGAGGCCGTCGAGGCGAAGACCCGTGAGGTCCTCGACGCCGCCGCCGGTCTGGAGGGCCACGTCTTCAACCTCGGGCACGGTGTCATGCCGAGCATGGACCCGGACGCGCTGACCCGTCTCGTGGAGTACGTCCACACGCAGACGGCCCGCTAGGCCCCCTCCGCCCCTTCACCAGCCGTGCCGTGCCTGTCTGCCCCACAGCAGGCGGCGCGGTTCGGGCGGTGGCGGGGTGCCCGGCCGCAGCGGCCAGGCCAGGAGCATGCCGACCAGGAAGCCGACGACGTGCGCCGCGTACGCCACGGTGCCCGCGGAGGGCACGGCGGCGCCGGACGAGTACGCGGCCTGGAGCACGAACCAGAAGCCCAGCACGAGCCAGGCGGGCAGCCGCAGCGGCAGGAACACCAGGAACGGCACCAGGACCCAGACCCTGGCTCTCGGATACAGCACCAGATACGCGCCGAGGACCCCGGCGACCGCCCCCGAGGCGCCGATCAGGGGATCGCCCGAGTCCTCGTTGACCAGGGCGAAGCCGTACGTCGCAGCGAAACCGCACGCCCCGTAGAACAGCGTGAAGCGCACGTGTCCGAGCCGGTCCTCGACGTTGTTGCCGAAGATCAGCAGGAAGAGCATGTTGCCCAGCAGGTGCAGCCAGCTCCCGTGCAGGAACATGGCCGTGAGCACCGACAGCGGCGGCGACTTGCCGTAGTCCCGCGGTCCCAGCACACAGCCCGGGCCGTGCGGCCCGCCGCCGACCTCGCCGGTGGGCACCGGGCCGGGCGTCCGATGGTGGATCAGTTCCTGCGGCACGGCGGCGTAGTGGTCCATGAACGCCTGCAGATGACACAGCCGCGACAGGGCGCTGTCGCCCGCCGCCGATCCGGCCAGACCGGGGGTTGGCAGCTGTTGCCTGTCGACTGTGCGTAAGCGTGTTCTGGCGCGTGTGAGTGAGTGTCGATGGCCTCTGCTCGTGCGAGGTGCGGGAGGGAACGGGGGTTCCTTCCTCGAATGCGTGACCTCTGTGGGTGGTGGTCGTTGGGTGGGGTGAGGGGTTGTTCGGGCTGGATGGGGCTGGGGGTGGCGGTGTGGGTGGTCTGCGGTCGGTGGGGGCGTCGTTCGTGGTGCCCGGTCCGTCGGGGGTGGCGGTCCGGGACCGACTCAAGGGCCTGAGCGCTCAAGACGAGAGGGTGCTGCGGCTGGTCGGTGATCATCTGGGTTCGCTGGCGTCGGGTGATCTGAAGGCGCGGTGTGCGGCCGGCCTGGAGCACGACAGCGAGTCGTGGGCGGCGCGTAAGCGGGAGCTGACGGGGTTGTCGTCGTCGCGGTGGGCGGGGTCGTTGACGAAGGCGACGCATGATGTGTGGGAGCTGGCCCGGCGCGGTCAGCAGGCGCATATCCGGCAGTTGGAGGCCGGGGTGGACGCGATCCGGCACCGGCTGTCCCTCCCTCTGGGCGAGAAGGGCAGCAAGCGGGCTGCGGGTGGTTATCGGAGTCGGCGGGAGTGGCATGCCAAGGCGCGTCGGCTGGGGGTGCTGGAGGACCGGCTGGCCGCTGCCAGGGCCGACTGGGCGGCCGGTCGGGTGCGGGTGGTACGGGGCGGGAAACGGCTGCTCAACACCCGCCACCATCTTCAAGAGGCCCGGCTCGGCGAGGAGGAGTGGCGTGGGCGGTGGGAGGCGTCGCGCCGGTTTTTGCAGGCGGACGGCGAGTCCGGGAAGCGGTACGGCAACGAGACGATCCGCGTCAGCCCCGACGGGCAGGTCAGTATCCGGCTCCCGGCCCCGCTCGCCCGCCTGGCCAACGCTCCGCACGGCCGCTACGTCCTCACCGCGAGGGTGTCCTTCGCCCACCGGGGCGATACCTGGCGCGACCGCATCGGGGCGAACCGGGCGGTGGCCTACCGTATCCGCGAAGACGTCCAGCGCCAGCGCTGGTATTTGACCGCCTCCTGGACCCTCCCACCCGCCCCCGCCGTGCCCCTGACCACCATCCGGACAGGCGGCCTGGTCGGCGTCGACACCAACGCCGACCACCTCGCCGCCTGGCGACTGGACCGGCATGGCAACCCGGTCGGCGCCCCACGCCGCTTCGACTACACCCTCACCGGCACCACCGACCACCGCGACGCCCAGGTACGCCACGCCCTGACCCGCCTGCTGCACTGGGCCCGCCGCCACCATTTGGCGATCGCGGTGGAGGACCTCGACTTCACTGCCGAGACCACCCGGGAGAAACACGGCCGCCGCAAGAAGTTCCGTCGGCTGATCTCCGGGATGCCCGTGGCCCGGCTGCGCGCCCGCCTGGTGTCCATGGCCACCGAGCTCGGCATCCCGCTGGTGGCGGTCGACCCCGCCTATACCTCGAAGTGGGGTGCCCGGCACTGGCAGAAACCCCTCACCAGCACCACCAGGAGAACGACCCGCCACGACGCGGCCGCCGTGGCGATCGGAAGGCGCGCCCTGGGGCACCCGATCAGGCGTCGGACGGCACCGCCCCGTACCCACCAGAGCGATGGATACGGGCATCGGACCGTCCAGGCCCGACCGGACACCCCAGGGCGTGAGGGACCCCGCCCCCGCATCCCCGGACCACGGACACGATCCGTGCCGCCTGGACGCGGAGCGAACGCGGGCGACCAGCACGCCCAACACCGTCCGGGGCGTGCGGCTGAGCGTGAGTCCCGGCAACAGGACTCACTCCCGCTCAGTCCCTAGGAACGGTGTAGAGGAAGACGAGCACGTTGGCGGCGATCAGCGCGTACGTCACGTAGGGCGTGCGCCGCACCGGGTTCAAGTCATGGACGGGAATGACCACGAGGAACTACTGCCCTCGAAGCGCGGGGTGAATCCGCGCCGCACAGGGCCCGGTCGGGTACCCGGCCGCCGGAGCGGTTCCCGCCGGACGCACTGAACACATGTGCCCCCGAGGCCGTATGTCTTCTCAGCCCCCCCGCGCCGCGCCACGACGCGACGGGGCACGACGACGCGACGACGTGAAGACGTGAGGACACAGGCCATGAGCGACCGAGTTACTCCTCCGACCATGCACGCCCTGCCCGACGGCGAGGCGGAGATCGCCCTGGTGCTGCACCTCCCGTGGGAGGACGTCGCCGCGCTCGGCCAGGAGGCCGGACGGCTCGCGGCCCGGCTGCAGCGGCCCGTGACCCTGGACGAGGCCGTCAGCCATCGCCTGCGCTCCTCCCGGTCGGCGGCGCACGCCAAGTCGGCGCAGACCCCGCCCGCGGCCACCGCCGCCGGCTCGGTCTCCTCGCTGCCGCCCCGCCAGCCGGCGGAACAGGCCCGCCAGGCGATAGACCGGATCAACGGGACGGCCGGGAACGAGTCCGCCTAGCCGGTACGCGGGCGACCGGCCCGTCCGACGCGGGCCGGTCGCCGGTCGTCTCGTCCGGCACCCCGGACACCGCCCCGGAGTCGGCCGTCCCGTTCCGGCCTGTCGCGCTGCCCCGGAGCGTCTCGTCCGGAACGGTCGGGCGCCGACCCGGAGCCGACGGTCTCGCCGGGCCTGTCGGGCGCGGTCCCGCCGATCGGTCCTGTCCGACGCGGACCGGGCCCGTTCGATGCCGGGCGACGGCCCCGCTGTTCGGCCGCCGGCCCGCCCGGCGCGGTGGCCGGGGCGCTCCGCCCGTCACCGGAACGGCCGGCCCGCCCGGTGGGGTCGCCCGAGCGCCGCGACCGTCACCGGGCCCCCTGCCGTACCTTCGCCACCGCCTTGCGGGCCGCCACCAGGACGGGGTCCCAGACCGGGGAGAACGGCGGCGCGTAACCGAGGTCCAGCATCGTCATCTGCTCCACCGTCATGCCCGCGGTCAGCGCCACCGCCGCGATGTCCACCCGCTTCGCCGCGCCCTCACGGCCGACGATCTGCACGCCGAGCAGCCGCCCCGTCCGGTGCTCCGCGAGCATCTTCACCGTCATGAGGGCGGCGTTCGGGTAGTAGCCCGCGCGGCTCGTCGACTCGATGGTGACGGTCTCGAACTTCAGGCCCGCCCGGCGGGCGTCCTTCTCGCGCAGTCCGGTGCGGGCGATCTCCAGGTCACAGACCTTGCTCACCGCCGTGCCGACGACACCCGGGAACGTGGCGTACCCGCCGGCCACGTTGGAGCCGATCACCTGCCCGTGCTTGTTCGCGTGGGTGCCCAGCGCGATGTGCCGTTCGCGCCCCGAGACCAGATCGAGCACCTCGACGCAGTCGCCGCCCGCCCAGATGTCCTCGTGCCCGCGCACCCGCATCGACAGATCGGTGAGCAGCCCTCCGTGCTCGCCGAGCGGCAGCCCGGCCGCGCGGGCGAGCGACGTCTCGGGGCGCACGCCGATGCCGAGCACCACCACGTCCGCCGGATAGGTGGCGTCGTCCGTGACGACCGCGCGGACCCGCCCCCCGTCGCCGGTGAGGAACCCGGTGACCTCGGTGCCGCCGACCATGGTGACGCCGAGACCCTCCATGGCGGTGTGCACCAGGCGGCCCATGTCCGGGTCGAGGGTGGCCATGGGTTCGCTGCCCTTGTTGACGACGGTCACCTCGTAGCCGCGGTTGATGAGCGCCTCGGCCATCTCGACGCCGATGTAGCCGGCACCGACGACCACGGCGCGCCGGCCCCCGGTCCCCGTGAGCGTGTCGAGCAGCGCCTGCCCGTCGTCCAGGGTCTGCACGCCGTGCACGCCCGGCGCGTCGGCGCCCGGCAGGTCGGGGCGTACCGGACGCGCGCCGGTCGCGACGACGAGCCTGTCGTACGACGTCCACGCCTCGGCCCCGGTGGCGAGGTCCCGGGAACGCACCCGGGCGCCCGCGACGTCGATCTCGGTGACCTCCGTGCGCATCCGCAGGTCGATGGAGCGCTCGCGGTGCTCCTCGGGGGTCCGCGCGATCAGCCGGTCGCGGTCGGGGACGTCACCGCCCACCCAGTACGGGATGCCGCACGCCGAGTACGACGTGAAGTGGCCCCGCTCGAAGGCGACGATCTCCAGCTCGTCCGGACCGCGCAGCCGGCGCGCCTGTGACGCGGCGGACATGCCCGCCGCGTCACCCCCGATCACGACCAGCCGTTCCCGGGCGCCACGTCCGCCGCCCGCACCGTTCGTATCGCTCATGCTCATACGAACACGCTACGGGGGCCCGGCACTTCAGTCCTCCTCACCGCCTTCCCCGGCTCCGCCGCGGGCGGGCGGCGCGGCCTCGCCCGCGGGAGCCGGGTCGGGAGCCGGGTCGGGAGCCGGGCGGGAAGCCGGGACCGGAACCGGGACCGCCGACGCCCGCGCGGCGGCACTCGGGGCCGGACCCGGAGCCACCGCCGGGGCCGGGCGACGGGGCAGACGGGGACGCACGAAACGCATCCACACCAGGGTGATCAGGCCGAGGAGCACCACGAAGGGGAGCAGCGCCCCGATGGCCAGGGCCAGCCAGCGCACCATGGTGACCAGCACGTCCCAGCCGCCCTGGAGCGCGTCCAGGAAGCCCGGGTCCTCGTCCTTCTTCTCGGCCTTCTTCACCGGGGTCTCGGACAGCGAGAGGGTGATCGTGGCCAGGCTCGTGCGGTCCTTCAGCGACGCCTGCTGGGCGAGCAGCGATTCCAGGTCGGCCTGCCGGCTGCTCAACTCCCCTTCCAGGGCCACCACATCACTGAGCTTGGTCGCCTTGTCCATCAGTTCGCGGACCCGGGCCACGCTGGCGCGCTGCGACTTCACGCGGCTCTCCACGTCCACGACCTGATCGGTGACGTCCTGTGCCTCGGCCGTCCGCTCGACGACCTTGCCGGCGCCCTCCAGGTCGGCGAGCACCTGGTCGTAACGCTCGGTGGGCACCCGCAGGACGACGCGGGTGCGCTCGTGGCCCCTGCCGTCACGGGTGGTGGTCTCGTTGCCGACGTAGCCGCCGGCGTTCTCGGCCGTGGCCCGGGCGTCGTCCAGGGCCTTGGTCACCTCCTTGACCTCGACGGTCAGGGAAGCGGTGCGGATGATGTGGTTCACCGTCACCTTGGGCGGGGCGGCCTTGCGCCCGCCCGAGCTGCCGCTGCCGGCCGCACCCGAGTCCGCCTGCTCCGCGGGGCCGGCCTTCGCGTCCCCGGCGTCCTGCGCGTACCCCTTGTCGCTGCTGGTGGTGGCCGCGTCATCGACGGCGCTGCACCCCGACAGCGCGAGCGTGGTGACGAGGAACATCCCGGCGAGGACCCGGGCCGGGCGGGCGGTGCGTCCGGGTGGGACGGGTGAGGCGGACAGGACGGACGGGACGGGTGGCACGGGTCGGTCCGGACGTCCGGAACTGCGTGTGAGCATGCGGTCTACCCCCAGGGTGGTGACGACTGACGCTTCTTCGACGCCGCAGCGGCCCGGGACGTTGGACGAATCCGGTTCCGATGCGGTCACGGTCCGGGCTCGTGCCGGACACCGGGTGCCGCCGGAGGTGCCGGGGGCATCTGAGAAGGTGGGGTCATGCGCGAAAAGGACACCCCAGCGGGTTCGGGACACGTCGTGGTCGTCGGCGGAGGGATCGCGGGCCTGGCCGCGGCCCACCGCCTGCTCGGACGGGGCGCGCGCGTCACCGTCCTGGAGGCGTCCGACCGCGTCGGAGGCAAGCTGCTGGCCGGCGAGATCGCGGGCGCGCGCGTGGACCTCGGCGCCGAGTCGATGCTGGCGCGCCGCCCGGAGGCCGTGGACCTTGCCCGGGAGGCGGGACTTGGCGACCACCTCCAGCCGCCCGCCACCGCGGCGGCCTCCCTGTGGACCCGCGGAACCCTGCGCCCCATGCCCAGGGGCCACGTCATGGGCGTACCCGGCACCGCGTCCGCCGTCGCGGGCGTCCTCTCCGACGAGGGCCTGCGCCGCATCGAGCGCGACGCCGACCTGCCCCGCACCGAGGTCGGCGAGGACATCGCCGTCGGCGAGTACGTGGCGGCGCGCCTCGGCCGCGAGGTCGTCGACCGCCTCGTGGAACCCCTCCTCGGCGGTGTGTACGCGGGCGACGCCTACCGCATCTCGCTGCGCCTCGCCGTCCCCCAGCTCTACGCCGCCGCCCGCACCCACACCTCCCTGACCGAGGCGGTCCGCGAGATCCAGGAGAAGGCGGCCTCGGCCGGGCAGAGCGGCCCGGTGTTCATGGGCGTCGACGGCGGAGTGGGCCGGCTGCCGCTCGCCGTCGCCGAGTCGGTGACGGCACGCGGCGGCGAGATCCTGACCGGAGCGCCGGTGACCGAGCTGCGCAGGACCACGGCGGCCGGCGACGGCGAGGCGGCCCGCGCGGCGTGGCGCGTCGTCGCGGGAGACCGCGTCCTGCACGCCGACGCGGTCGTCCTCGCGCTGCCCGCCCCGGCCGCCGCCGCGCTGCTGCGGGCGGACGCCCCCGCCGCGGCCGCGGAGCTGGCCGCCGTGGAGTACGCGTCGATGGCCCTGGTGACCCTCGCCTACCGCAGCGGGGACGTCAGCCTCCCCGAGGGAAGCGGCTTCCTGGTGCCGCCGGTCGACGGGCACACCATCAAGGCGTCCACCTTCGCCTCCCGCAAGTGGGGCTGGATCGCCGATCAGGATCCCGGCCTGGTGGTCGTGCGCACCTCCCTCGGGCGGTACGGCGAGACGGAGGTGCTCGGCAGGCCCGACGCCGACCTCGTCGAGGTGTCCCGGCACGACCTGCGGGAGGCGACCGGGCTCGACGCCGAGCCGGTGGAGACCCGGGTCACCCGCTGGGACGACGGCCTGCCCCAGTACCCGGTCGGCCACCACGCGCGCGTGGCCCGCGTCCGCGAGCACGTCGGGAAGCTGCCGGGCCTCGTGGTGTGCGGCGCGGCGTACGACGGGGTCGGCATCCCGGCCTGCATCGCGTCCGCGTACGCCGCCGTCGACGGGCTCGGCGGTGACGGCGCCGGACTGGAGGCGCTGCGGGCCGACCCGGTGCAGAGCCTGCACGGCGGCGCGGGAGAATAGCCCCATGAGTGACGACGCCCCCACCACCGAGTCCGCCAGGATCCCGAACAAGGGCAAGCTGGCCAAGGACCTGAACGAGGTCATCCGCTACACCCTGTGGTCGGTCTTCAAGCTGAAAGACGCGCTCCCCGAGGACCGTGCCGGTTACGCCGACGAGGTCCAGGAGCTGTTCGACCAGCTCGCCGCGAAGGACGTCACCGTCCGTGGCACCTACGACGTCTCGGGGCTGCGCGCCGACGCCGACGTCATGATCTGGTGGCACGCCGAGACGAGCGACCAGCTCCAGGAGGCGTACAACCTCTTCCGCCGCACGAAGCTGGGCCGCGCGCTGGAGCCGGTCTGGTCGAACATGGCGCTGCACCGGCCGGCCGAGTTCAACCGCTCGCACATCCCGGCGTTCCTCGCCGACGAGACGCCCCGCGACTACGTCAGCGTCTACCCCTTCGTGCGCTCCTACGACTGGTACCTGCTGCCCGACGAGGACCGCCGCCGGATGCTCGCCGACCACGGCAAGATGGCCCGCGGCTTCCCGGACGTGCGCGCCAACACGGTCGCCTCGTTCTCCCTCGGCGACTACGAGTGGCTGCTGGCCTTCGAGGCCGACGAGCTGTACCGCATCGTCGACCTCATGCGTCACCTGCGCGCCTCCGAGGCCCGGATGCACGTCCGTGAAGAGGTCCCCTTCTACACCGGCCGCCGCAAGGACGTCGCCGACCTGGTCGCGGGTCTCGCCTGACCGCCCCGGCACCTCACCGGCCGTCCCGGTGAAGAGGCGGGCGTCCCTTCGCGGGACGCCCGCCTTCCGGCTCTCCGGAGCCGGTCAGCGCGACCGCGGCACCGGCTCCCGGTGGGGGGCGCAGCCCGCGTTCCGCCCGGGGAGCCGGCCCTCCAGCAGGTAGGCGTCCAGATGGCCGTTGACGCACTTGTTGGGGCCGCCCCCGATCCCGTGGGTCCCGGCGCCCCGCTCGGTCACCAGCACCGAGCCCCCCAGCCGTCGCTGCAGCTCCTTGGCACCCTCGTACGGCGTCGCCGCGTCCCGCTCGGCGGCCAGGATCAGCGTCGGCGGCAGCTTCCCGGGCGGCGTCCGCACGTCGAGCGGCTTCTGCCGGGGCGCGGACCAGTACGCGCACGGCAGGTTCATCCACACGTTGTCCCAGGTCTCGAACGGGGCGACCCGCGCGAGACGGGTGTTGTCGCGGTCCCAGACGCGCCAGTCGGTCGGCCAGGGCGCGTCGTTGCACTCCACGGCCGTGTAGACGGCGTTGCCGTTCTCCCGCTCGGCGGCCGCCTCGGGATGCGGCCCCGCCACCTGGATCAGCGGCTTCGGGTCGCCCTTCAGATAGGCGGACAGCGCCAGCGCGCGCTGCGGCCAGTGGTCGTCGAAGTACCCGGCCTGCAGGAACGTGCCCTGAAGCTGGGCCGGCCCCACCTTCCCGCCCGCGGGCGAGGCGGCGAGCCTGGCCCGCGCCCTCTCGTAGGAACGCCGCACCTCCTCGGCGGTGCGGCCGAGCCCGTACACCTTGTCGTGCCGGGCGATCCACGCGCGGAAGTCCGCCCAGCGGACCTCGAACGCGACCGACTGGTCGAGGTTGTTGCCGTACCAGACCTTCTCGGGGTCGGGGTTCACCGCCGAGTCGAAGACCATGCGGCGTACGTGCGAGGGGAACAGCGCCGCGTACAGGGAACCGTAGTACGTGCCGTACGAGGCACCCATGAACGTCAGCTTCCGCTCGCCGAGCGCGGCCCGCAGCACGTCCAGGTCACGGGCGTTGTTGAGCGAGGTGTAGTGGCGCAGGGCGGAGCCCGTACGCCGGGCGCAGCCGCGGGCGTACGCCTTGGCCTCCGCGATCCGCGCCTTCTTGAACGACTCCGAGGGGACCGCCGGGGCCTGGAGGAGCGGCTTGGGAAGGTGCTCGGGGTCCCGGCAGGACAGCGGCGCCGAGCGGCCCACACCGCGCGGGGCGTAGCCGACGAGATCGTACGCGGCTCCGATCCGCTTCCATTCGGGCAGGAGGCCGATCAGCGGGAAGTGCATGCCGGAGGCGCCGGGGCCGCCGGGGTTGTAGACGAGGGCGCCCTGGCGCGGCACCTTGTGCTTCGCGTTGCGCGGGTCCTTGCCGGTGGCCTTCACCCGGCTGACGGTCAGTCTGATCCGCTTGCCGTCGGGGAGGGAGTAGTCGAGGGGCACCGTGACCGTGCCGCACTGGAGGCTCGACGGCAGGTGCTCCTCCTTGGGGCACCTGCCGAAGCGGATGCCCGCGGCGGCGGCGCGCTCGGCGGCGACGGCGGTGCCGAGCGTCCCGGCGGACAGGGCCGGGTCGGGCCGGGCCGGTGCGCCGCCCGCCGGAGCGGCGACGAGGCCGGTCAGGAGCAGGGACCCTGCGGTTCCGTGGAGGACGGCGGTTCTCATCGCGAATCCCTTCAGCGCGCGGCAGCGACAGAAGGGATGCTTCGTTCGGCGGCGGGCGAAGTAAAGCACCGCCCGCCGGTGTCGGCGCCAATGCCCCCGATGCGCCCCCGGGGGCTCCTTCCAGCCCCCCGGGCCGCGCGGGCCGAGGACGGGTTCCCCGCCGTCAGGAGGTGCCGTGGTCCCGGTGCGCCAGGGCCGCCCGCAGCTCCGGCTCGCCGATCGCGCGGATGCCGAGGACGGCGACGGACGTGAGGTACGTACGGTCGTCACCGGACGCGGCGGAGTGCCTTGCCAGGGTGCCGAGCAGCCGCTGTCCGGCCGGGGAGGCCCAGCGGCTGCCGGGGTTCACCTCGATCCGGGCTATGACGAGAGAGCTCACCGTCAGGATGAGCGGGAGCAGGAACCAGACGGCCACCGGGACGTCGCTGCCCGGGGTCTGACCCGGCAGCAGCAGAGCCGTGGCGCCCAGCGCGAGGACCGCGGCCGCGGCGGCCTGGACCTGGCGGACGCCGCCCGCGACGGTGGTGCGGGTCCCGTCGGGGACGGCGAGACCGGCCGCGACCAGGCGGTCCGCGAGACGGCGTACGGAGTCGGCAGCGGCGGTGGCCGTCCGCAGCGGTGCTATCCGGGACTGGCCCTCGGGGCCGATCGCGCCGATGACCGAGCGCTCCATGTCGTCGCGTCCGCGCGGGTCGACGACCGTGGCCCAGCCGGTGTGCGCGAGCAGCAGGCGGCGCTGGCGGGCCATCGACACCAGGGTCAGGTCGGCCACCCGGGCCGGTCCGCCGGACAGGAACGCGGCCTCGTACAGCGTGAGGTCGTGCCCGCGCGCCGCGTCGGCGTCGGGCGACGCGCCGGTGTCGAGCGACGCGGCGCGGAGCGCGGCCAGGCACAGCCGGGTGCAGGAGACACCGGTCGCCAGCCAGGCGAGGATCAGGAGAAGGACCCAGAACATGGCATTTTTCTATGCGACGATCCCGGGCGGGCGCCATGCTCCATTCACGATGTGGGACGGAGCCGTCACCGGTATGTGATGTTCCGTTCGTTGCGGTCGGGAAGCCGTGGACGGGGCGGGACGCGGTGGCACGTCTGCGGGAACCCGTCCGGCGCGCCCGCTCAGCGGCGGAGCAGTGCCCTGCGGGTGGCGCGGGCCAGCCGGGCCACGGGCCGCGCGGAGAGCGGGGCCGGACCCGACCGCTCCAGCCACCAGTCGCGCAGCCGCCGGGTTCCGGCGTCCTCCAGGAGGCCCGTGAGCAGCAGGTGTTCGGCGAAGTCCAGGGCGTCGCGGCGGTAGCCGCCGGTCATCGGACGGCGCTGCGCGTACGCGAGGAACGCCGGCCGGTAGCCGTCGGCCAGGATCTCCGGCAGCTCCGGTGCCACCTTCGCCACGACGTCCGCCCGCTTGGCGGCGAGGGCGCGCGCCTGCACCCCGAGGCGGACGCGGTCGAAGCCCTCGGGCGCGGGGGTCCCGGCGACGAGCGCGGACAGCAGGGCGGCCTGCGCCAGCGCCACCCGCTGCCGGGGGGCCTCCTCCCCGGCGTCCGCCCGGGCGTCGGAGCGGCGGTCCGCGGGGGCTGCCGCATCCCGCCCGGCCGGCCGGGGCGCGGCCTCCGCCTTCTCCAGCGTCCCCCGGATCGCGGTCAGTTCCCGCTCCAGTTCGGCCGGTTCGGGGAAGTTCTCGTCGCGTTCGAGGAGGACCCCCGGCGGGGTCACCCGGGAGGCGAGGTCGGCGAGGATGTCGAGCACGGGCCGCGGGACGGGGTGGGCGTGGCTGTCGTGCCACACGCCGTCGCGCTCGAAGCCTCCGGCGACGTGGACGTAGGCGATCGCCTCGACGGGCAGTTCGTCCAGCGCCCTGGCCGGGTCCTCGCCGCGGTTGACGTGGTTGGTGTGGAGGTTCGCCACGTCGATGAGCAGCCGGACGCCGGTGCGGTCGGCCAGGTCGTAGAGGAACTGCCCCTCGGTCATCTCCTCGCCGGGCCAGGAGATCAGCGCGGCGATGTTCTCCACGGCGAGCGGGACGGGCAGCGCGGCCTGAGCCGCGCGGATGTTCTCGCACAGGACGTCCAGCGCGTCCCGGGTGCGCGGAACGGGCAGCAGGTGTCCGGCCTCCAGCAGCGGTGACGCGGTGAGCGGGCCGCCCGCCCGCACGAACGCGATGTGTTCCGTGACGAGCGGTGAGCCCAGCGCCTCGGCGCGTTCCGCGAGCGCGGTGAGCCGCGCCTCGTCGGGCCGGTCGGCGCCGCCGAGACCCAGCGAGACGCCGTGCGGCACCACCGTGACCCCCCGCTCGCGCAGCCGCACCAGCGACTCGGGGAGGTGGCCGGGGCACAGGTTCTCCGCCACGACCTCGACCCAGTCGACGCCGGGCATCCCCTCCACGGTCCCGGCGATCTCCGGCCGCCATCCGATGCCCGTACCCAGCCGCCCCGGCTCCCTCATGTCCCCTCCTCCGTCACGGCCCCGGCCGCGCCCGCCCTGCGTCGCTCCCCACGACGGCCGGCACACCGGCGTGACCAGGTCATGGCCCCCGGGGTCGCGTCCGAACCCACAGGGGCAGACGTTCAGAGCAACATTTGAGGTTTCGCGCCGCCACGGCGAACGATGGGCGAGTTTCGGCCGGAAAGTCTTCCGGTGTCCCTCCTCCGGGGACCGGCAACGTCAACTTCTGCTTTCCTGGACGGACCGCCGGTCGGTCGGCCGGCACTGATCTGGGGGAACGATGCAGCCCGGCGAGCAGTTGTCCACGTCGATCGACGCCAAGGTGCCCACGGCCGCACGCATGTACGACCACTACCTCGGCGGCAAGGACAACTACGCCGCCGACCGGGCGGCCTGCGAAGAGCTGGACAAGGTCGTGCCCAGCACGCGCGCGCTCGCCCTGAACAACCGGCGCTTCCTCCAGCGGGTGGTCCGTACCCTGGCCGACGGGTACGGGATCAGGCAGTTCCTCGACCACGGATCCGGTCTGCCCACCCAGAACAACGTGCACCAGATCGCCCAGGCGGTCGACGGGACGTGCCGGGTGGTCTACGTCGACAGCGACCCGATGGTGCTGGTGCACGGCCGCGCCCTGCTCGACCAGAACGACCGGACCGCCGTCGTCCACGCCGACATGCGGCGGACGGAGGAGATCTTCTCCCACCCCGACACCCGGCGGCTGATCGACCTCTCGCAGCCGGTGGCCGTGCTGTTCAACTCGGTGTTCCACTGCATCCCGGACGGCGAGGCCGACGGGCCCGTCCCCGTGATCCGCCGGGTCGCCGAACGGCTGGCTCCCGGCAGCTTCATGGTCATGTGCCAACTGGTCAGTGAGGACGCCGGGGTCCGCGACTTCGTGACCGGCTTCATGGACACCGTGACGCAGGGGAACTGGGGCCGGGTCCGCCAGGAGAAGGACGTGAAGGAGTTCTTCGAGGGCATGGACGTCCTCGAACCCGGACTGGTCGAGGTGTCCACCTGGCGCCCGGACACCGACGTCGCGCCCCGCCAGCTCACGCAGGAGTGGATCGAGTTCGGCGGGGTCGGCCGGATCCCGCCGGCCCCTGCGGTCTGATCGACCGGACAGGTCCTAGCTCCGGGCGTAGCGCTGTTCCACCGTGCTGCGCAGCAGGGCCAGGGACTCGCGGGGGCTCAGGGCCTCGTCGGCGAGCCGGTCCAGTACCACGCGGTACTCCTCCGTCTCGTCGCGGTCCTCCAGGAAGTTGGCGCTCCGTATGTGCTCCAGGTAGACGATGTCGGGCAGTTCGACACCGCCGAAGCGCAGGTAGGTGACGGGGATGGCGGGGGCCGAGGCGTTGGTGACGTCCAACGGCACGATCTGCACGACCACATGGGGGCGCCGGGCCATCTCGATGAGGTGCTCGAGCTGGGCGCGCATCACCTCACGGCTGCCCAGGACGCGCAGCAGGACGGACTCGTCGACGACGGCCCACAGCTGGGGGGCGTCCGTCCGGTCCAGCAGCTCCCGCCGGCGCGTGCGCAGCTCCACCCGGCGCTGCACCTCGGCCGCGGGCGCCGTCGGCAGCCCGCGCTCCACCACGGCCCGGGTGTAGTCGGAAGTCTGCAACAGGCCCGGGACGTACTGGATCTCGAAGGTGCGGATGACGCTGGCCGCCTCCTGGAGTCCGACCAGCCGGTCGAACCACTCGGGCATCAGCCGCTTGTCGTAGCGCTGCCACCAGCCGGGCTCACCCGCGCGCTTGAGCAGTCTGAGCAGGACCGACACCTCGTAGTCCTCGGTCCCGTACAGCCTGAGCAGCGCGCGGACGTCGTCCTCCGTCGGTGGCCGACGGCCCTTGCCCGCCTCCATGCGCGACAGCTTCGCCGCGCTGAACCCCAGGGAGCGCGCCGCCTGTTCCTGGGACAGCCCCGCGTCCTCGCGGGCGCCGGCGAGCTGGACGCCGACCAGCATCTTCAGCAGAGTGGGGGCGGGCTCCTCCCGGCTCAGATACGGTTCGAGGCGGGAGACGCGGGGTGACTCGACGGACATCCTGACTCCCAGTCGACCGGCAGAAGACAGTCAAAATTATCGCACCGCGCCGGACTCTGCCGCACGGGGAGACGGAAGTGGACAACCATCCTTCTGTTTCAGCGGAGTTCGCAGCGCCGGGGCAGGGTTTCAGAGCAGGTGGTCGAACTCCCCGTCCTTCGCTCCGGCCAGGAACGCGGCCACTTCCGCCGGGGTGTAGACGAGGGCCGGACCGTCGGGGTCGCGGGAGTTGCGCACCGCGATGCGGCCGTCGCCCAGGGCGGCCACCTCGACACAGTTGCCCTCGGCATTGCTGTGCCTGCTCTTGATCCAGGAGGCGCCCAGCGAGCTGGCCCGCACTCCGTTCGGCACTGATGGCACCAACGCACTCTCCTTGCTGACGTTCCACCAGGTGTACGCCCGTCCGGCCGCCCGGGGCGCGGGCTCCGGTCGGACCTCACGCGGCCCACGTACCTCTTCGACTTCGTGCAATTTCTCGTGCAATTGCACGAAGACGCTGTCAGCGTGGATAATAGCCGTGGCGTCAACCTCGTTACCAGAGGCCCGTACTGACGTCGTTTCAGGCGCTCCCGGGGGAGCGTGATCGTCCGGGACGGCTTCGGCCCGCCCGCGCACCTGTCACTGTCCGACGCCTTCGGAGGGAGCGGAAATGGCAACACCACTCAGGAACCTGGAACGCGTGTCGTGGGACGAGATCAAGGACTCCAAGGGGTCGGCGGAAGCCATCCCCTTCCTGCTCAACACCGTCGCCTGGGGTGACGCGGCAACGGCCAGAGCGGCGCTGCAGGACCTGAGGGAACGAATCTGCCAGTTCGGGTTCGTCGTGGAGCAGGCGACGGCCGCCACCGTCCCCTTCCTCTGGGAACTCGCCGAACTCCCGCAGGTCACCTGCCGCGTTCAGATAATCCAGCTCCTGAGGGACATCGCCGAGGCCCGGCAGTGGGAGCGCACGGCCGCCGCCTATCCCAAGCTCCTCAACCGCCGTGAGAACTGGGTGGGCTGGGAGCGCGAGGCCCGCCAGGCCGTACGCGCCCACCACGGCACCCTCCAGCACCTGCTCGCCGAGCCGGACACCGAGATCGTCCGCGTCACCGCGGAACTCGCCACCACGCTGGCCGAGTAGGGGCCGCCGTCAGCCCGCCGGATCCGGGGCGAGCCCCGGCAGGGCGCCCACGCGGTCGTGCCCCTCGACGGCGACCGTCAGTCCGGGAGCGATCTCCGTGAACCCCGCGTCACGGACCAACGGCACGTCGGAGACGCTGAGTTCACGCCAGTGGGCCGGATCGGCGGTGCGCACCGAGAGGGCGAAGCCCGCCTCGCGCCAGGCGGTCCGCTCCTTCTCCGACAGCTCCCACCAGGCCAGTTGGGCCCCGTGACCCGTCTGCGCCATCGTCTTGCCGGCCGACATGTCGAGTTCCGGGTTGAGCCACAGCACGGGCGCCGCCGGATCGGCCGGTGCCGGCGGCCGCGGATCGTCGAGATCCGTACCGGACACCTGGAGCTTCGCCAGGTCCTTGGGCCAGCCGTCCAGCGGCACCGGCGGGAAGACCCGTACCTCCGCGGACCGCCCGGTCACGGTGATGCCGGGCAGCGCCTCGGCCTTCCGCCACTCGGATCCGCGCGCCCGCCGCACGACCTTGCGGATCCGGGCGTCCTGCCAGTCCCGCATCGCCTGCGCCCATTCGCCGTCCCCGAGCGAACGCTCGTCGCTGAGGATGGTCAGCACGGCCCGGGCGGCGGTCTCCAGCGCATCGGTGCGCGCCGGGGGCGCGGCCTTCTCGATGTGCACCACCAGCGGCAGCACGAACTGCCGCGCCGTGTCACGTGCGGTGGGCTCGTCGCGGAACGGGCCGTCGTCGGCGGGGGTCGGGTCGTCGCTGCTCACGCCTCCCAGTCTGCCAGGCGGAAGATCCGCCCCGGACGGACGGTCCGGACGGTCCCGGGGGACGGAGTGGTCCTGGCGGTCCGGACGGTCCCGGCGGACGGGTCCCGGAGCCGCCCGGGCCGGGGAGCGGACCCGTGCCCGTCAGCCCGAACACGCGGTGCGCTGTGCCTCCTGCCAGGCGCAGACGGGACACAGCGTGATCCCCTTGTGCGACTCCGGGTACTCGGTCGGCTCGCGGCACAGCACGCACTCCGCGTACGCGGTCCCGTCCCGCCCCGCCGCGTCGAGGGCGTCCAGGAACTGCCCGGCCGGCCCGTCCGCCCCGGTGGTGGCGCAGTGGTCGTCGCCCGTGCCTCCGGCTCCCGTGTCTCCAGCTCTCATGTCCCCAGCTTATGAGGAGTGGCGGACCGGACGGGGAGGGGCCGCCCGCCGCCCGCCGCCCGCCGCCCGCCGCCCGGCGTCGTGGACGTGCTCCTCCGGTGCGTGCCGCACGGCGCGGGCGTGCGGGTGTCGGGAGGTCGCCCCGGGTCACCCCGTGGGCGCCTCGGGCTCCGTGCTCTCCTGGGCGTTCCCGGACCGGTCCCCTCCGTCCTTCCCGAACTCCCCGGCACCCCCGAACCGTTCGGGGTTCCCGGGGTCCTCCGGTCCCTCCGGTTCCATCGGCACCCTGGGCTCACCCAGGATCCCGAACGTGTCCGGGGTCCCGAGCCCGTCCGTGTCCGCGAACGACTCCGGAAGGCCGAGTGCCCCAAGCGCCCTGCCGAGCCGCTCCTGCACGGGGGGAGGCTCGACGGGGTCGACGCCGGGCTGCCGTTCCGCCGGGGACGGTCCGCCCGGCCGCGGTTCCGGCCGCGCCGGGGTCGTCGCCGGCTGCTGTCCCGACTGGGCCCGTTCCAGGAAGCGCAGCAGTTCGACCGGGAAGGGCAGGACGAGGGTGGAGTTCTTCTCGGCCGCGACGGCCACCACCGTCTGGAGCAGGCGCAGTTGGAGCGCGGCCGGCTGTTCCGACATGACGCCGGCGGCTTCCGCGAGCTTCTTGGACGCCTGGAGTTCCGCGTCCGCGTTGATGACCCGGGCGCGCCGTTCACGGTCCGCCTCGGCCTGGCGGGCCATGGACCGCTTCATCGACTCGGGCAGCGACACGTCCTTGATCTCCACCCGGTCGATCTGCACGCCCCAGCCGATCGCCGGACTGTCGATCATCAACTCCAGCCCCTGGTTGAGCTTTTCGCGGTTGGAGAGCAGGTCGTCCAGATCGCTCTTGCCGATGATCGACCGGAGCGAGGTCTGTGCCATCTGGGAGACCGCGAAGCGGTAGTCCTCGACCTGGATGATGGCGTTCGCCGCGTCCACGACCCGGAAGTAGACGACCGCGTCGACGCGGACCGTCACGTTGTCCCGGGTGATGCCCTCCTGGGCCGGGATGGGCAGGGTCACGATCTGCATGTTGACCTTGTGGAGCCGGTCCACGAAGGGCACGACCATCGTGAACCCGGGGGAGCGGACCTCGGCCGTCAGCCGCCCGAGACGGAAGACGACCCCGCGTTCGTACTGCTTGACGACGCGGGCGGCGGCGGCGACGTAGATCACCGAGGCGGAACAGGCCGCCGTGACCGCCACGACGAGTTCCTGGACCATGACGACCCCCTTCCGAGTCGCCCGACGTGTCTGGTCATTCCACTCTACGTCGCGGGGGCCCGGTTGCCGCCGGACCTGCGGCGAGATCCCTCCGGACGGGAAGGCCGTCACCGTCACCCGGATCCTGCTCCGGATCCGGTCTCCGAGGACGAGCTCCGGGCGGCCCGGTGGACGCGGTCCACCAGGATGTCGATGACCAGTGGTGTGCGCGGGCCGAAGCCCAGGAGCACGCCGTCCTCCAGGTCGACGACCCGACGGTTCATGCCGGCCGGGGTCTGGGCGATGCCGGGGATCTGGAGGAGGCCGTCGAGGCCGCCGACCGACTCCAGGCCCTTGGTCATCATCAGGATGACGTCCGGTCGGGCCTGGGCGAGGGCCTCGGTGGTGATCGGGGTGAACGGCCTGTCCATGCCCGCCGCCGTGCCCGCGTCCACCGCGCCCGCCGCTGCCAGCAGCGAGTCGGCGCCGGAGCCCTTGCCGCCGATCAGATAGACGGCCGCGCTGCCGCGCATGTAGAGGAAGGCGACCTTGGGCCTGCTGCCCGGGGGCACGCCCGCGCGGGCCGCGGTCAGTTCGTCGCTCATGCGCCGGTTCAGCGCCCTGCCCGCCTCCGGGACCCCGAGGGCTTCGGCGATCCGGGTGGTGCGGGTGGTCACGTCGGACAGTTTCGTCGCCGGGTCGAGGACGACGACCGGGACCCCGGCGTCCCGGATCTGCTGGACGGCCTCCTTCGGCCCGGTGTCGGTGTCGGCGAGCACCACCGTCGGCCGCAGCGACAGCACGCCCTCCGCGCTCACGTCGTGCGCCTTGGTGACCTGGGGCAGCTTCCCCGCCTCCGCGAAGGTGGCCGTGACGTCCCGGCCGACGACCCGGTCGCCGAGCCCGAGCGTGAACACGATCTCCGCCACGCCCCCGTTGAGCGGCAGGATGCGGGAGGCGTCCCGCACGGTGACCTCGCGGCCGTCGGAGGAGTCGACGGTGACCGGCAGCTCCGGTGTCGGCGGCGCGCCGTCGAGCGGGACGACCGTGTTCCTCGCCAGCTGCTTCGCGGCCGCGGCGGCACGCGCGCTCGCGGGCTCCGGTGTCGCGCCCGACGCCCCGCCGGTCCCCGTGCCGCCGGTCCCCGTGCCGGTGGTCCCGCAGGCCCCCGTCAACAGGACGACAGCCAGACCCAGGGCGGCGAGACGCCCTCGCCGGGACCGTCCGCCGGACAGGCTCCTTCCGGATGCGCTCATGACCTCTTCCTCTCCTCTCGCCTGACACACCGTGAGAAATAGCTTAGGTTAGCCTTTCCTAAGTATCACGTGGTGGGGGTGTTCCATGTCTTCGGCAAGTGGTCCGCGGGGCCGCGGAGTCGGCTGTTCTCTTGCGATCGCCGCGGTGTCCGCCCTGTTGCTCCAGGCCCCGCCCGTGGCGGCCGCCGACGGGTCGGCCGTCGGACCGGAAGGGCAGCGGCTCGCCGTCTCCAGGTCGTCGGGGCTCGACCCGGCGGGCGAGACGGTCACCGTGACCGGCTCCGGCTACAACACCGAGAAGGGCGTCTACGTCGCCTTCTGCGTCGACAACGGCGCAGGGAAGACGCCCACGCCCTGCGTCGGCGGCGTCGACATGTCCGGCGAGTCGGGTGCCTCGGTGTGGGTCTCCTCCGATCCGCCCTCCTACGGCGAGGGACTGGCGAAGCCCTACGGCGGCAGCGGGCACGGGGGCACCTTCGAGGTGCGGATCAAGGTGCGCGCCAAGGACGCCAACACCGACTGCGCCGCCGCCGGGGTGACCTGCGCCGTCATCACGCGCAACGACCACACCCGGGGCGGGGACCAGAGCCAGACGGTCCGCGTCCCGGTGACGTTCGCGAACGCGGGCGGCTCGTCGAGCGGTTCCGGTTCCGCGAAGCCGAGCGCGAGCGCCACGGCCGGGGCGGACGCGACCGGCGGGTCCGGTGACGGTGGCGCCACCGAGACCGACGACGGCTCCATGGCGAGCACCGGATCGGGCCTCGTGCTGCCGCTCGGCCTCTGCGCGGCCGGACTCGTCGCGGTCGGCACCGGCGCGTGGCTCTGGGCGCGCCGACGGCGCACCGCCGCCCCGTCCTCCAGCTGACACACCTCATGTCCCGGGAAGGGGACCGAAGATGGCGAAGAGACCAGGCGCCGTCGTCCTGGCGGCCGGCGCCCTGTTGGCGCTGTGCTGCCCGGGCGCGGTGGCCGCGCAGACGGCAGACGAGGGGCGGCCGCCGGCCCGAGAGGTGTCCGGGGGGCACATGGAGTGGTCCTCGGCCGAAAGCGCCCTGGCCGGCCGGGGCGTCTCACTCGGGGTCGCCGCGCCCGCCGTGCGGGAGGCCGCCGACCGTGCGTGGTTCCCGGCCCTGGGCGGGAGCGCCGGGACCGGCTCCGCGGAGCCGGGGCTGGAACTGGAACTGGGCGGCGCGGCACGCCTCGGCGGACCGGCCGGCCGACCGCTGGTCCTCGGCGGGCTGCGCCTCGAACTGGACGACGGAGAAGGCACGTTGTACGTCCGTACGGTCGTCGACGGCCGGGCGGACGAGCTGGCGCTCGCCGAGATCGTGGTGCCCGGTGCCGGACCCGTCGTACGCGCGGACGGGGTGACCTGGACCGGGCTGCGGGCCCTGCTCACCGAGAAGGGGGCCGCGCTGCTGTCCGCCTGGGGCACGACCCGGTTCGAGGCCGGTGAGGAGCTGGGCGCGCTGGACGTGACCGCCTCCACGGCCTCCGCCGCACAGGACGGAAGGGATCCGGCGACCCCCGTCACCGGCCCGTCGCCGTCCGCCGTTCCCGCGCCCTCCGCCGGGCCGTCGGAGTCCGGACGGTTCCCGGAGTCCGGGAGGCGGGAGGGACCCGTCGCCGCGGTGGGGCGCCCCGCCCTCGCCGCGGGTGGTGAACAGACGGTCACCGGCGCCGGTTTCGCGCCCGGCGCCGTCGTGCTCGTCGCGATCGACGGCGACACGCGCTACCAGGCGGTTGCCGACGCCGAAGGACGTCTCGCGCGCGCCTTCCCCGTGTACGCGGGGGCCGTGGAAGGGAGTCACACGGTGGTGCTGACCGCCGTGGGCGGTGAACGGGGCGCGGTAGGCGTCGGGTTCGAGGTCGAGACCCCGAACTGAGCGGCATGGGAAGCCGCGTGAAGTCGTATCGAGGAGCGGGTCGCCCGGCCCGCTCCTCGGCATGCCCGAACTCCCCTTCTCCATCGGCCATTTGGGGCTTCCCGCAGCCTGTTGACAATCGGCCGGAGATCGTACTTAGGTTTGCCTTACCTAAGTTTGTGTTCATCGACAGGAAGGCCGTCCCCATGAGAGTCCCCACCTCCCGCACCGTTGTCCGCGCGGGCCTCGCCGTCGCCTCCTCCGCCGCCCTGACCCTGGGCCTGGCCGGCTCCGCCTCAGCCGCCACCTCGACCCGCTCGGTGGTCGACGGCTCCACCACCTACAACCTGTCGCTGACCGCGCCGGGCACCGCCTCCGCCGCCGGCCAGGTCATCATCGTCTCCGGCTCCGGTTACAACACCGCCCAGGGCGTCTACGTCGGCCTGTGCGCGGTCGAGGGCGGCCAGGGCGACAGCAAGCCGACCCCCTGCCTCGGTGGCCAGGACGAGACCGGCGCGACCGGCGCCTCGCACTGGGTGAACAACGTCTTCGGCGGGCTCTTCGCCAACAGCTCCAAGTTCGGCACCGGCGGCACCTTCGGCGTGCAGATCTACGTCAAGGCCACCCTCGACGACGGCAGCGTCTGCGGCCAGGACGTCGAGTGCGCCGTCGTCACGCGCGCCGACCACTTCGACAGCAGCGACCGCAAGTACGACGTCCACGTCCCGATCACCTTCCAGTGACGGCCGGTTGACCGATCGTCAGGCCGGGCCCCGTACACCGGGGTCCGGCCCGCGGCGTTCGGCGGCACCGACCAGTGAGGAACACTCCCATGCAGCACAGACGCCCGGCGGCGCTCCTCGGCGCCGCCGTGCTCGTGGCCGCCGCGGCGACCGCCGTCACCGCGGGCACGGCCGCACAGGCCTCCGGCACGCCGAAGACCGCCCTCGGCCAGAACGGACAGCGGCTCACCGTCTCCGCCTCCGCCGGCATCGACCCCGACGGCGAGACCCTCCGCGTCTCCGGCTCCGGCTACGACGCGTCCAAGGCCGTCTACGTCGCCCTGTGCAAGGACAACGGTGACGGCCTCATCCCCACCCCCTGCATCGGCGGCGCCGACCAGAACGGCACCGGCAGCTCCTCGCAGTGGATCGTCCCCGAGGGCGACACCTACGCGGGCGACCTCGCCGTCCACTGGGGCGCGGGCGGCACCTTCGACGTCGGGATCGACGTCAAGGCCAAGGACGCGAGCCTCGACTGCACCAAGGTCGCCTGCGCGGTCGTCACCCGCGTCGACCACCGCCACCCCGGCGACCGCTCCCAGGACGTCCGCGTCCCCGTCGCCTTCGAGGGCCAGGACCCGGGCGGGGACGACGGCGGCGACGGTGTGGAGGTGCCGCCCGGCACCGTGAGCTACGTGAAGGCGGACGACTTCACGACCGCGGGCAAGGTGCGCGACCTCCTGGTGCACCCCGGCTCCGGAAAGCTGTACGCCGGCTCCGACAACGTCGTCGACACCGGAACCGTCGACGAGCGCGGCCTGTACGCCCTCGACCCCGCGGACGGAAAGGTGCTCTCCCACCTCTCCCAGGCCCCCGGCGTGGGCGGGACGCTCGCCGACCGGGTGGTCACCATGATCGCCGGCCCGCTCGCCGGGGACGGCGTCGTCTTCCACTACCCGCTGCGGGGCCTCGGCACCGCGAAGGACGGCGACGACAAGGCGGCCGGCGTGTGGCTCACCGGCTCCTCGGTCACCGGCGCCGGTCCCGGCACCAAAACCGACACCACCCTGGTCGCCCAGGGCGCCACGCTCTCCGAGCTGGAGACCGCCACCGGTGCCGTGCGGCGCGCGATCACCCTGGAGGGCGGCTCCCAGCTCGGCGTCGACCCGGCCCACGGCGCCGCATGGTCGGCCGGCCCGTCCGGCGGACAGCTGCGCCGCGTCGACACGGCGTCCTCCGCCACAGCCTTCACCGTCACCGCCACCGCGCCGCTCCCCGCCGCGGGCGTCGGCTTCGTCGAGGCCGACCCGGCCACCGGCAACGTCTGGGTGGGCAGCGGGAACTCCGTCCTGGTCCTGGACCCGTCCGCCAAGGAGCTGACCACCATCGAGGGGCCGGACGAGGCGGTGGACGTCGCCTTCGACACCGCCACCTCACGGGCCTTCGTCGTCTGGCAGGACAGCGGTGACACCGCGAGCGGTGCCGACCTGGTCAGTTCCCTCGGGGTGTACGACACCGCCACCTTCGCCGAGGCGGCCCGGCCGGCCACGCTGCCCGGCAACCATTCCCAGCTCGGCGACGCGGCCGTGGCCGTCGCCCGCGGCGGTGCCTCCGTCTATGTGAGCAGCCCCGCCGAAGCCAGGATCACCAAGCTCGACCTGCGGATGTCCCCCAAGGTCGTCCAGGCCCCCACGGACCGTACGGTCGCCCCCGGCACCGAGGTCACCTTCGTCGCCGCGGCCGAGGGCACGCCGCGGCCCACGGTGAGCTGGAGCGTCAGCCCGGACGGCGGCCAGACCTGGTCGAAGATCGAGGGAGCGACGCGGAACACGTACACCTTCACGGCGAAGGCCGCCCACGACGGCTACCGCTACCGCGCCGAGTTCACCAACGAGGCCGGGACGACCCGTACCAGGCCGAACACCCTGACGGTGAAGGAGACCGGCACCGGCGACAGCGGCGGGAACGGTGGCAACGGCGGGAACGGTGACAGCGGAGGGAACGGCGGCGGCACTCCATCCGGCCCCTCCGGCACCAGGACCGTCACCGGCGCCGAGGGCCAGAAGCTCACCGTCACCCCGGTCAACGGCCTCGCCACCGAGAACCAGGTCCTGAAGGTCACCGGCTCCGGCTACGACACGAAGAAGGGCGTCTACGTCGCCCTCTGCGTCGACAACGGCGACGGCGAACTGCCCACCCCGTGCGTCGGCGGCGTCGACATGACCGGGGGCTCGCACAGCTCGGCGTGGATCTCCTCCGACCCGCCGGACTACGGCGAGGACCTGGCGGTCCCGTACGGCACCGGCGGCACCTTCTCGGTCGAGCTGACCGTCGACGCCGAGGACGAGTACACCGACTGCTTCGAGGCGAAGTGCGTCCTGGCCACCCGTGCCGACCACACCCTCTCCGGCGACCGCTCCCAGGACGTCAAGGTGCCGGTGAGCTTCGTCGGCCAGGACCCGGTGGACACCGACGGCGGCGGCACGTCCGGCACCGGCGGCTCGTCCGGCGGCACCGGCTCGACGGGCGGCTCGTCCGGCGCCTCCGGAGGCACGGGCACCGGCGGTACCACCACCGGCGGCACGTCCGCCGCGGGCGGCACGGGCGGCAGCCTCGCCTCGACCGGCGCCACCGTCGGCACGGCGGCCGGCGCGGCACTCCTGCTCACCGCGGCGGGCTGGTACGTCCGGCGCCGGGCGCAGGCGGTCCGCGCGGACCGGTGAGGGAACGGGGGAGGGCCCCGGCGCGGCGGATGCCGTGCCGGGGCCGTCCACGCCCGCGGGCCCGCCCGGTCCGGGATCTCCGTGATCCGGACGGCGGGCCCTGGACTTCTAGGCCCTGTCGTTCACGAGGCCCTTCGCGTCACGGGCGAGCGCGGTCAGCCGGGAGATCGCGCGGAAGTACTTCTTGCGGTAGCCGCCGTTCAGCATCTCCTCGCTGAACAGCCGGTCGAAGGGCATCCCGGAGGCGAGGACCGGCACCTCGCGGTCGTACAGCCGGTCGGCGAGCACGACGAGCCGCAGGGCCGTCGACTGGTCGGGGACGGGCTGGACGTCGGTGAGGCAGACCGCCTCGATCCCGTCGGTCAGGGCGCCGTACCGGCTGGGGTGGACGCGGGCGAGATGTCCGAGCAGGTGCGGGAAGTCGTCCAGGGACGCGCCGCCGGTGGCGTACGCGGCCTTGGTGACCTGCTCGTCGGAGAACGGGGCGGGTGCCTCGGGCAGTCCGCGGTGACGGTAGTCCTCACCGTCGATGCGCAGCGGGCGGAACCGCGCGGACAGGCCCTGGATCTCCCGGAGGAAGTCGGCGGCCGCGAACCGGCCCTCGCCGAGCTTGCCGGGAAGTGTGTTCGAGGTGGCGGCCAGCGCCACACCCGCGTCGACCAGCTTGCCGAGCAGGGTGGAGACGAGGACGGTGTCGCCCGGGTCGTCGAGTTCGAACTCGTCGATGCACAGGAGGCGGTGCTCGGAGAGGGTCTGCACGGTCTTCTGGAAGCCGAGCGCGCCGACCAGGTTCGTCAGCTCCACGAAGGTGCCGAACGCCTTGAGCGAGGGATCCGCCGGGGTCGCGTGCCACAGGGAGGCGAGGAGGTGGGTCTTGCCGACGCCGTAACCGCCGTCCAGGTAGACGCCCCGCGGGCCGGCCGGTGTCTTCGGGGCGGCCTTGCCGAAGCCGAACAGCCGCCGCTTGGGCGCGCCCACGGCGTGCGCCCCGCCGAGACCCGCGGCGAACGCCTCGAGGACGCCCACGGCCTCGGTCTGGCTGGGCTGGTTCGGGTCCGGGATGTACGTGGCGAAGCGGACCGAGTCGAAGCGCGGCGGCGGCACCATCTCGGCGACGAGCCGGTCGGCTGGGACGTGCGGCTCGCGGGCGCACAGGGACAGGGGGGCCGCTTCGGCTATCGGGTCGATCGCGGAGGCGGGGGAGATGGACGACACGGTCCCCCACTCTATGCGCCGTGCCACACTGCACGACATGCGACGCCTGTTCCCTGTGACCTATGAAACAGCAGCCCAGCCCTCCGGGGAGGCTTCCGGGACGGATGCGGCGGAACGCGAGTGGGAGCTCGGGGAGCTGGCGGAGGCGTACGCCTACCCGGAGGTCCGGTCGCCCTGGCTGCGGGCCAACATGGTGTCCACGCTCGACGGCGCCGCCCAGCACGAGGGGCGCTCGCAGCCCATCTCGAACGCCACCGACATGAGGATCTTCGGTGTCCTGCGGGGGCTCGCGGACGTCGTGGTCGTGGGAGCGGAGACGGTGCGGCAGGAGGGCTACCGGCCGGCCCGCGCGCGTGAGGCCTTCGCGGAGCCGCGGAAGGCCGCCGGGCAGGGCCCCGCGCCCGCGATCGCGGTGGTCACGGCGAGCCTCGACCTGGACTTCTCGCTGCCGCTGTTCACCTCGCCCCTGGTGCCCACGCTGGTGCTGACCGGTGCAGCCGCGGCCCCCGACCGGATCGCCGGGGCCGAGCGGGCGGGCGCGCGGGTGGTGATCGCCGGGGACGGCGCGGGCATCGACCCCGCCCGTGCCGTACGGGCCCTGGGCGACCTCGGGCACACCAGGCTGCTGACCGAGGGCGGCCCCAGGCTGCTGGGCCAGTTCGTCGCGGCCGGTGTCCTGGACGAGATGTGCCTGACGCTGTCCCCGATGCTCGCGGCGGGCGGGGCCCAGCGGATCGCGGGAGGGCCCTCGGTGCCGGTGCCCGAGCGGTTCGAACTGGCGTCCCTGCTGGAAGAGGCCGGATTCCTGTACAGCCGGTACCGTCGATCCGGCGGACGGTCGGAATAATAGGTTCCGATTCTCGTCGGACGGGCACACTGATTCGCGCAGTACCCGTGCTGTCACGGGGCAGGATGGTTTCCGCAGGGGGCCGGGACGGCCCACGGACGAGAAGGGCGCCTGTCGTGTTCACGAGCGTATTGATGATCGAGAAGGCCCTGACGTCCGCCGACGTGGAGTTCGTCACCACCTTGCACGGTGACGAGGCGGTCGCCTTCCACGTGCTGCTCCAGCCCCGGGGCGACCAGGCGGACCGGCTGCTGCGGGCCATCGACGACGTCGCGATGGGCGAGATCGACGAGGCGGCCCACGAGGGCGACACGCCGGAGGGCGAGGCGGCCGCCAGCCAGGGTGAACGGGCGCTGGAGGTGTCCCTGCTGGCGCTGAGCGGGTCCGGGAACACGGCCGAGGGCCGGCTCGTCGCGGACCACCCCCTCGACGCGCTGAAGAGCCTGGTCGACCAGGTGGGGGCCGACGAGGTCATCGTGCTGACCGACCCCCACTACGTGGAGGAGTTCTTCCACCGCGACTGGGCCTCCCGGGCCCGCCACAAGGTGGGCGTGCCGGTCCTGAAGCTGTTCTCGCACAGCAAGGCGTGAACCCGGGGCCCCGGTTCCCGCCCCGAGGCCGTCCGAGGTGACCCGGCCGGTGTCCCTCGTGAGGCGCCGTCCCCCGCACCCAATAGGCTGGGCCCGCGTTCCCCTCGGGAGAGCGCGCCCACCTTCGTACCGGATCTTGGGGAGAAACACGCATGGCACCCGGCCTTCCTACCGCGATGGACCGACCGCACTTCATCGGCATCGGCGGCGCCGGGATGTCGGGCATCGCGAAGATCCTCGCCCAGCGCGGAGCCGTGGTCGCGGGCAGCGACGCGAAGGAGTCCGCCACCGCCGAGGCGCTGCGCGCGCTGGGCGCCACGGTCCACATCGGCCACGCGGCCGGTCACCTCGCCCCGGACGCCACCTGCGTCGTGGTCTCCTCCGCGATCCGCGCGGACAACCCCGAGCTCGCCCGCGCGGCCGAGCTCGGCATCCCGGTCGTCCACCGCTCGGACGCCCTCGCCCGGCTGATGGACGGCCTGCGCCCGATCGCCGTCGCCGGCACCCACGGCAAGACGACCACCACCTCGATGCTGGCCGTCTCCCTGTCCTCGCTCGGCCTCGCCCCGTCGTACGCCATCGGCGGCGACCTCGACGCCCCCGGCTCGAACGCCCTGCACGGCGAGGGCGAGATCTTCGTCGCCGAGGCCGACGAATCGGACCGCAGCTTCCACAAGTACGCGCCCGAGGTCGCGATCATCCTCAACGTCGAACTCGACCACCACGCCAACTACGCGTCCATGGACGAGATCTACGAGTCCTTCGAGACGTTCGTGGACCGCGTCACCGAGGGCGGCACGCTGGTGATCTCGGCGGACCACGAGGGTGCCCGCGAGCTGACCCGCCGTGTCACGGGCCGTGACGTGCGCGTGGTGACGTACGGCGACGCCGCCGACGCGGACGTCCGGGTGCTCTCCGTGGTCCCGCACGGTCTGACGAGCGAGGTGACGGTCCTGCTGGACGGCGCCGAGCTGACCTTCACGGTCTCCGTCCCCGGCCGCCACTACGCCCACAACGCCGTGGCCGCGCTCGCCGCGGGCGCCGCCCTCGGCGTCCCGGCCGCCGAGCTGGCCCCCGCGCTCGCCTCCTACACCGGCGTGAAGCGCCGCCTCCAGCTCAAGGGCGAGGCGGCCGGCGTCCAGGTCGTCGACTCCTACGCGCACCACCCGACCGAGATGACCGCCGACCTGGAGGCCATGCGGTCCGGGGCCTCGGGCCGCATCCTCGTGGTCTTCCAGCCGCACCTGTTCTCCCGCACCCAGGAGCTGGGCACGGAGATGGGCGAGGCGCTGTCGCTGGCGGACGCCTCGGTCGTCCTGGACATCTACCCGGCCCGCGAGGACCCGATCCCCGGCGTCACCAGCGAGCTGATCATCCAGGCCGCGCGGACCGCGGGCGCGGAGGTCACACCGGTCCACGACAAGGCCGAGGTCCCGTCCGTCGTCGCGGGAATGGCGAAGCCCGGTGATCTCGTTCTCACCATGGGCGCGGGCGACGTGACGGATCTCGGACCGGAGATCCTCGCCCGCCTGGCCGAGTGACCGTGGCCCCCCAGCGGGCCTCCTTGAACGTGAGGGGTTGAGCTTCATGTCGTACGACATCGAAAAGCCGGACGAGCAGTGGCGCGCGGAGCTGACCCCGGCCGAGTACACGGTGCTGCGCCGGGCGGGCACCGAGCCCGCCTTCACCGGCGAGTACACCGACACCAAGACGAAGGGCGTCTACTCCTGCCGTGCGTGCGGCGCCGAACTCTTCACCTCCACGGAGAAGTTCGCGTCGCACTGCGGCTGGCCGTCCTTCTACGACCCGAAGGACTCGGACGCCGTCGAACTGCTCCAGGACTCCTCGCACGGGATGGTGCGGACGGAGGTGCGGTGCGCGCGCTGCGGGTCGCACCTCGGCCACGTCTTCGAGGGCGAGGGCTATCCGACGCCGACGGACCAGCGGTACTGCATCAACAGCATCTCGCTGCGGCTGACGCCGGACGAGGGCTGACCACGGCCGGCCGCTGAACGGGGGCCGGCCCGCGCCGGCCCCCGTTCAGAGCACCTTGCGGTGCACCAGGGCCGACAGGACGAGCGTGCCCGGGAGCAGCGGGATCCAGACCGTCAGGACGCGGTAGCCGATGATGGTGGCCGTCGACAGGCCCGCCGGGGCGCCCAGCGAGACCATGGCCGCGTCCACCGGGCCGATTCCGCCCGGTGCGGGGACGGCGCCGACGGCGGCACCGGCGATCAGCAGCGCGAACACGACCTGGGCCCAGGACAGCGGCAGCCCGAGCGAGAAGCCGACCGCCGCGACCGTGCTCCCCTGGATCACCGGGGCGGCGGCCGAGCCGCCCCAGAGGGCGAGCACACGGCTGGGCCGGGTGTGCAGGATCCGTACGTCGGTCAGCGCGGTACGGACGAAGTCGACGGCCGGGCGGCGCAGCGGACGGACCGTCGTCACCAGCACGCAGAAGGTCGTGAGACCGAGCACCGCGCTTCCGGCCGCCGGCAGCAGCGTCCAGCGGTCCGGGGCGAGCGCGCCGAACCGGACGGTGTCCCCGACGGCCGCCAGGAAGAGGACGAGCACCGGAATCCTCGCCACCGGTTTGACCAGCGAGTACAGGGCGAGCGAGGCGGTCCCGCGGGCCGGCGGTATGCCCTGGCCCCGCAGGAAGCGCAGGGTGACCGCGTGGGCGCCGATGCTCGCCGGCAGTACGTGGTTGGCGGCGCCGGCGGCCGGCTGCGACGCCAGCAGCAGGCCGGGCGGCAGCCGTTCCGGGAGGGCGCCCTGCCGGACGCACGCGGCGACCGCCCAGCCCAGCAGGGTGAAGAGGAGCCCGGCCGGCAGCCACCGGGGATCGGCGTCCCCCAGCCGGGCGACGCCGTCGAGCACGACGCTCCGGTCCAGTGCCGCCCAGGTCCCGATCAGCAGCACGGGGAGCAGCGTCACCACCAGGCGGGTGAGACGCGAGAGGGAGGCGCGACGGGCGGGGGAAGGCGTCGCGGGGGGATCGACGGCGCACGCCGAGTCACCGGGTGCGGGTGCGGATGGGGATGGGGATGGGGGCGCTGGTGTCGCGGTGATAGCCGCGGCGGGGAGGCCGTCGAGCGGGGGCGGGTACACGGCGCACGTCGTCCTTCCGCGTCACGCCCGGGTACGGACGGACGGATCCGAGGCGATGCAACGGGACGGGGAAAACGTTCCCCTCCGGTGTGACGCCACGGTGTCCGGAGGTGGAAGGGGGACCGGCGGGCGAGCGACACGGCCGGAGCCCCCCGGCGCCGCCCCCGGCGACGGTCGCCGGTCCGGCCCCGCGGCGTACACCCGGCCGATCCGGCGCCGGGGACTCGGCGAGTCGCCGTCCGTGACGCGCGCGCACCCCCGATGCTGGCCTGACGTGCGGCCCTGGACTCCCCGGCCGAGGGCCGCGCGCCCGATGGCCGTTCCCGTGGTGCTCCCGGACCGGCGGAGAACCCCGGACGTCGGCGTGGAGCCCGTCCTCAGGTCATGTGCCGCAGCAGGGCGGCGACCGCGGGAGGGGCGTCGCCCCGGGGGCGGACCATCATGATCTTCCAGTGCGGCGCGTGGCGTGCGAACGCGTGGGTGCTGAGGCCCGGGAACCGCTCCGCGACCGAGGCGGGCATGACGCAGACGCCCAGGTCGTTGCGGACGAGCTCGGCCGCGGCCGCGATGTCGTCGACCTCGAAGGCCGTCTCCCGTCCCACGCCGGCGGCACGGAAGGCCCGGTCCACGCAGAGGCGGATCGCCCAGCCCGGCGCGAAGTCCACCAGCGGCAGCCGGGCCGCCTCGGCGAGGGTGACCGTGCCGTCCGGGCCGGTTCCGGCGAGCGCGCGCGGCGGGGCGGACACCAGCACCATCTCCTCGTACGACAGCAGGCGGGTCACCAGTCCGCGCTGCCGCTGCCGGTCGAGCGCGACCACGGCCAGGTCCACGGCGCCCTCCCGCAGTCCGTCCCGGATGTCGGTCAGGGACGCCTGCCGCAGCCGTACCGCCACGCCCGGGTGCTCGGCCCGCAGTGCGGCCAGCGGCCGGTGGAGGTCGGCCCAGACGCCCTGCGTCGTGCCGATGGTGATCCGGCCCCGGAGCCGTCCCCGGACCAGGTCGACGGTCGCCCGCGCCTGTTCCGCCGCCCGCAGGGCGGCGCGCGCCGCGGGGACGAAGACCTCGCCCGCGGGGGTGAGGAGCACCCGGTGCGTGGTGCGGTCGAACAGCGAGGTGCCCAGTTCCCGTTCCAGCGCGAGGACGGAGCTTGACACGGCGGACTGCACGACGTGCAGTCGCTGGGCCGCCGCGGTGAACCCGCCCTCCTCGGCCACCGCGACCACGACCTCCATCTGCCGCAGATCCATCTCCACTCCCGAGGCAGCAGCCCGTCCCGGACCGGGATCCCGTCCGGGGAAGGGACCCCGTCCTGTCCCGATTGTCCCAGGACGTGATCGGCCGCGGGCGAGGCGGAAGGGGGCGGACGGCGGGGGCGGGTGGACGTACGGGGGAGAGGACCGGGCGTGCGGTCACGTCCCGCGGACGCCGTTGCGCATCTCGCGCGGGCTCACCCCGAAGCGCTGCCGGAAGGCGGTGCTCAGCGCGCTCGCCGACGAGAACCCCGACGCGTGGGCCAGATCGCCGATCGTCAGGTCCCCGTAGTCGCCGCACCGGAGCCGCTCGCGGACCAGCCGCAGCCGCTCCTCGCGGATCAGGTCCCGGGGGGTGGTGCCCGCGTGTTGGAGGGCGAGCTGGACCTGGCGCAGCGACCATCCGAGGGCACGGGCCACGGACGTGCCGGTGAGGCCGGGGTCGGCGGCGTTCTCGCGGACGTGGCGGCGTACCACCGCCTCCACGTCGGACAGGTGGTGGGACCCCTCGGGGCGGTCGTCGCCGGTGGTGAGCATGCACAGCAGCTCCACCACCCGGTCGGACACGGCGTCGAACTGGGCGTCGGTGAGGTCGTCGCGCTCGGCGTGCAGGCCGTCGAGCATCGAGCGGACGATCCGGCCGAGGCCCCTGCTCAGGTCGAGGCCGGTGGCCAGCGGCGACTTGCGGTTCAGCGGCCCGTCCAGCTCGCGGGCCGGGATCGTGAGGACGAACGCCTGGGTGGAGGCGTCCTGGAGACACCGGAACGGCGACCCGAACGAGACGAGCGCGCCCGTCCCCGGCGCCAGCCGGACCTCCCGGCCGTCCTGGCGCAGGACGATCTCCCCGGTCAGCGGCAGCAGTAACCGGTAGTCCCCGTCGGGGTCCTCGCGGATCTGGCGCGCGGTCCTGCTGTACTCGATCTCGTCCGACCGGAACCTGACGAGCTGGTACGCCTCGGTGCGCTGGCGGACCGTCTCGCCGCGGAAGTCGTCGCCACGGCCGTACCGGTAGCCCATCCGGGCCTGGTACGCCCCGATGTGCTCGCTCCAGAAGTCGGTCCGCTCGGCCGGATCCACCGAGCCCGTCGACCGGGCTTCCACCAGGTAGTTCCCCGTGGGCAACGCCACCATCGACTCCCGCGCGGGTGAGGCAAGTCACGCGGTGTCAGCCTAATGCACACAGCCCGTGCGCAGGACGGCGGCCCGGCCCGGGGGGCCAGGAGACCAGGGAGCCGGGGGCCTAGGAGACGCGGACCGGCAGTGAGCGGTGGCCGTTGGAGATGAAGGAGTCGACCTGCCCCAGTTCCTCCTCCGGGACGGCGAGCCTGAGGTCCGGGAAGCGCTCGAACAGGGCCGGGAGCGCGATCCGGGCCTCCAGCCGGCCGAGCGGTGCTCCCAGACAGCGGTGCACACCGTGGCCGAAGGCGAGGTGCTCCTTGTCGGGGCGGGTCACGTCGAACTGGTCGGCGTCCTTGCCGTGGCGCCCGGGATCGCGCCCGGCGGCGGCGTAGGCCGCGAGGATCGCATCGCCCGCGGCGATCACGGTCCCCTCGGGGCCGCCGAGTTCGGACAGGACGATGTCCTCGACGGCGTACCGCAGCGGCAGGCTCGCGACCGGCGCGTCCGCCCGCAGGGTCTCCTCGACCACGTCGTCCCAGTCGGCGCGGCCCTCCCGGACGTGCGCGAGCTGGGCGGGACGGGTGAGCAGGGCGTGCACGGCGTTGTCGATGAGGTTGACCGTCGTCTCGTGGCCGGCGCTGACCATGAGGCTCAGGGTGTCCAGCAGTTCCTGCTCGTCGAGCGCGGTGCCGTTCTGGTCGTCCCGGGCGGCGATGAGCCCGGACGTCAGGTCGTCGCCGGGCGACTCCCGCTTGGCGGCGACGAGTTCGGCGAGGACGGTGAGCAACCGGCCGTGGGCTGCCGTCATCTCGCCGGGGTCGGCGGAGGTGTCGAACAGCCGGTCCACCAGTTCGCGCAGCTCGGGGCCCCGTTCCTCGGGCAGTCCGAACAGCTCGCTGATCACCTGGATCGGCAGCGGGTAGCAGAACTCCTCGCGCAGGTCGACGACCCGGGAGTCGCGTCCGGCCTCCTCCACGCGGTCCAGGAGCTGCCGGGTGATCTCCTCGATGCGCGGCTGGAGCGCGGCCGTGCGACGGGCGGTGAACGCCTTGGAGACCAGGGTGCGCAGACGCCGGTGCTCACCGCCGTACGCCGTGAACATGTTCCGCACGGTCACCCAGGTGAACAGCGGCCACTCGGGCGTGATCGCGCCGTTCGCCAGCAGGGGCCAGTGCTGCCGCGCGTCCTTCGACACCCGGGGGTCGGTGAGCAGCCGCTTCAGCAGCTCGGGGCCGCTCACCGCCCAGGCCTCGACGCCCCCGGGGAGCTCCACCCGGGCCAGCGGTCCTCTCTCGCGGATCCGGGCGGCCTCCCCGTGGATGTCGCGTCCGGTCGCGTCGATCACCAAAGGACGCGGATCACCCATGAGGAACCTCCCGGCAGTCGAACCCGATTCGGCATACGGCGCGTCACGCTACGCGACCGCGCCGGACCGCCGGGATACGTGCGGTGCCGCCTGCGTACGACGTCAACTTCCCTGCGCGTGGAGGAAATTCACTGCTTCTCCAGGTGTGCCGGCAAGCCGGTGGGGGGCTGGATCCCGCCGCCCCGCCCTTCTCGGGCGCGCTCGCGGCGCGGCCGCCGCCTGCGCGGCTCCTGGTCGGGGAGCCAGCCGAAGGCGAGGCAGCTTCCGACGGCTCCGAGGAGCAGGCCGACGAAGAAGCCGCCGAGGTTGGAGGTGACCCAGCTGCCGAGCGACACCAGGATGCCCAGCAGGGAGTAGAACAGGCGCTGGGCCGGGTTGAAGAGGATCAGCAGGCCGCACAGCAGCATCACGGCGGGCAGCAGGTAGCCCGCCAGGCCCTGCATCCCGATGTGCAGGACGACCTTCAGCGACGCCTTCTCGGTGAGCAGGATCTCCGCTCCCCCCAGGGCGAGCAGCAGCCCGCCCCAGAAGGGGCGGAGCGCGCGCCACCGGCGGAAGGCGTCCCGCAGGTCCCGGGAGTCGTGCGTCCGTGTCCCGGAACCCATCAGCAGCCTTGTTCGCTGAAGCGGAGCTTGAGGCCCGGGAGCTTGAACACCCCGGCCGTGGTGGCGTAGTTGGTCTGGCGCAGGTTCGCGATGCGCACGGTGTCGGCCTGCTGGCTGAACACGCCTATGGGGCCCTGGACCCCGGCCTTGGTGAGCGTGCTGGCGTCGTTGCCGATCTCGATGTTGTTGAAGGAGGCGTTGCCGGACAGTTCCGTGGAGTCGGTGGTCAGGTTGGTCGCCTGGACCTTGTCCGCCCCGCTGCCGGCCGTGATGAGCAGGTTCGTGCCTCCCAGGTCGACGCTCTGGCACAGGTGGTCGAGGGTGGCGTTCCTGATTGCCGAGGTGACGACGAGGACCTGGCCGCCGGTGTCGCCGGCGTTCGGGCTGCCCTCCGCCATGTTGTCGAGGCCGCCGAACTGCTCGAAGCCGGTGCCGTTCAGCTCGGTCGCGGTGACCGTGAACGGCATGCCGGAGATGGCGAACTGGACACCGAGGGCGCCCTGGGCCGTCGCGATCATCAGCCCCGCGGCGACCGCGGTGGCGGGTACCGCCATCACGGCGGCGCGGCGCAGCCTGACCCGCCCGCGTCTGCCCTGTCCGGCGGCCGAACCGCTTTCCGGGGTCTCGGGCGAGGAACCGTTGGACGCCGTGGCGTCCGGGGACGAGGCCATGTCTGCTCCCTGGGCACGTTCGATGCGGGTGTCGATGCGGGTGGGGCTCCAGTGGCGCGTTGTCCTGGCGCGGACAGCAGCTGCCGCGTACGCCTCCTCGCGCCTCCCGGCGGTTGCAAGGGCTTTCTCGTTACGCGGCAGTAGCCTTCGAGGAAGTTACCGGGGGTTACAGGCGCCGGTCAAGGAGCGTGTGGGAAAACCGTGCCCGATGTGCCCCACCTGTGAACACGTCCCGGCCGGAGGGTCGTTCTGACCTCCAACTTCCTTACTGCGTATTGACGTTGACTGCCCATCAGGTCTACAACTTCCCCTGTTTCCCGGATCCGTGGCGCCGGATCCGTCGGCCGACGCGCCCGTCACCTCCCGGACCCCGCTCCGCGGGGCGGTCACGGCGTGTTCCGGAGCGGCCCCGGCGCGTACGCCGAAACGGCGCGCCGCCCGGTCGCTCCCCTCTCCCGTGGCACCGGCGCGGTCACCTTCCCCCGAGGTCCCCGCCGGTCGCCCGGCTGTCGCCGTCGGTCCGTGACGTACGGAGAAGGCGTCACGGACCGGCGGCGGTCTCTCCTCGCACCGCACACCGCTCCCGCGGGCGGGCTCCGGCGTCCTGCCCGCCGTCACGCGCGGCCCGTTCCACCCCGCACGTCCACCCCGCACATCCGCGCCGGTTTCTCGACCCGCACCCCGCACCCCCGCGCCCCGGCGCGGTCAGGCACCCGCACCCCCATCGGAGAAGAGGCACCCCCACATGCGTACTCGATCCCTGCTCGCCCTCGCCGGCGCCGTCGTGGCCCTCTCGGCGTCCGCGGTCGCCCCCGCCTCCGCGGACGACATCGCGGTGCTCACCACCGGCAGTGCCGGAGGAACCCCCGTCGCCGTCGGCGACGTCCTCACCGCCTCGCTGGCGAGCGGCACCAGCGCCACGCTCTACTCCAGCGCCACCGGTACGAGCGGCGTCTCCTGTTCCGCGTCGACGTTCACCGCGACCGTCACCGACAACCCGGCGTCCCCCGGCACGGCCACCGAGTCCCTCACCGGCCACACCTTCAACGCCTCCTCGTGCAGCAGCAACGTCGTCGGCGTCCTCGGCGTCACCAGCATCACGGTCGACAACCTGCCCTACAGCACCGCGGTGAACTCCGACGGAAGCCTCACGGTCACCCCGGCCGCCGGCTCCACCATCCAGACCACGGTCAAGCTGCGCTCGCTGCTCGGCACGCTGACCTGCGTCTACCGGGCGGCGAGCCTCACCGGCACGACCGACAACTCGGACAACAGCCTCAGCTTCACCAGCCAGCAGTTCACCAAGTTCTCCGGCTCGTCCCTCTGCTTCAGCAACGGCTACTTCACCGCGAAGTACGCCCCCGTGACCGACACCAGCCAGGCGGGCAGCCCGGCGGTGTTCGTCAACTAGCCCCCGCGGGAAACCGGTTCACTGCCGGCGTCGCAGCACGACCGCGACGCCGGCAGTCAGCAGCAGTGCCGCCCCGGCTCCAGCGGCGACCACGGGGAGCGCGGGGCCGCCGCCCGAGGTGCTCTCGGCGGCGGGCGTCAGATCGTCGGGGCCCGCCGCCTGCACGGCCGCCTGGCTCCCCTCGGGGGACGGCGTTCCGGCGGACGGGGAGGCGGCCGTCGGGCTGGGTGTCGCGCTCGCCGGACGCTTCGCCTCGGGGGACTTCTTGGCGCTCTTGCCGGCGGAAGCGCTCCCGGTGGTCCCCGGAGCCGTGGTCTTCCGGTCCGGCTCGGCTGCCGCGCTCCCGCCGGAGAACACCACGTCCGAGCACGAGTAGTAGGTGTCCGGCGTGCTGGAGTTCTGCCAGATCGTGAACAGCATCTGGCGGCCGGTGCGGTCGGACGGCAGCGTCGCGTTGATGCGGTAGGCGCCGCCGACCAGCGCGGGGTCGGTGACCGTGGCGAACGGCTTCTCCGGCAGGTCGGACCACTTCAGCGGCCGCGTCGGGCTGTAGCCCTGCTTGGTCAGGTAGAGCTTGAAGGTCCCCGTGTGCGGGATCGTGGAGCTGTACCTCATGGTCAGGGACGCGCCGGGCGTCATGCGCGTCGCCGGGAAGTCGGCGCGGGCCAGGTCGAGCCCCTTGTAGGCCGCCAGGCCGCCGCTGCACAGCTTCCCGTCCGGGATCACCGAACGGTCCCGGCCGCCCACACCGCCCACCCGCAGGTTGTCCCACGCCGCGAACGACGAGCCGTTCGCCGCGATCGCCGCCCGGCAGGCCGCCGTGCCCTGGCTGCCGCCCTCGGGCGAGCACGCGTACGCCCGGCTGACCGGAGAGGTCGGCGCGCCGTGCGCCGACGCGGTCCCCGCCGCCCACGTCGTGAGCAGCAGCGGCGCCGCCAGGGCGACGGCGGCCGCGGTGGCGGTGCGGTAGGCGGTCATCCGGAGCTCTCCTCGATGCGTGGGCGAAGCGGGGCGCCACCGCGCGTAGTTGGGACGCACTCTTCGCACGGGACACCGGGGGATACGGATCCGGGGCGCCGTCCGTTCAGATCCGCGGTCCGTACGGACCGGAACCACCGTGCCGCGTCAGGTCCTAGGGCCCGGCACCGGTCGGATCGAGGGTTTTCCCGCTATCCCTCCTCTCCCCGGCCCGCCTATCGTTCAGCGCGACCGCCGTGGGCAGCCGCGCACCCGGATCCAGGACAGTGCCGCGCGGTACCCGCGACGGTCGACAGCTCGAAGCCGACCGACCTAGGCCGAACGCTGGGCTCCACGGGGGGAGGGGCCGCTCGGCGCGCACCGCGTCGGACGGCCCCTTCTGCACAGCCGGTACGGTGGGCCGCATGCGCGATCCCGCAGCCCCCGCCCCCTTCGCCGCCGGTCCCGACGAGGCCCCGGTGGTGGTGGGCTCGGTACGCGGTTCGTTCCCCCGGAGCGTGCTGGCCGAGCGGCATCCGGCGCTCATCCGGAAGGTGCGGGACGCCTTCCCGTACGGTCCCGAACAGCGCCACGCGCTCGACGCCCTGCTCGAGAGCTGCGCCGAGGGGGTCGTCGAACCGCTCGCGGAGTCGGCGGCGGACCGCGGCCGGTGGGACGCCTGGGGCGGCCCGGAGCACTACGGCCGGTCCTGGTTCGACCTGCCGTTCCTGTGGTCCGAGAGTTACTTCTACCGCAAACTCCTCGAAGCCGTCGGCTACTTCGAGCCCGGCCCCTGGCAGGGCATCGACCCCTTCCGCCCGTTCAAACTCGCCGAGCTCGACACCCCGGAGGCCGACGAGGAACTCGCCGCGCTGGACGACCTCGCGCTCCGGCCGGCCGGGGAACAGGAGGCGGCGCTGCTGCACGGCTCCCTGTGGGGCAACCGCGCCGACCTCGGGTTCAGGCTGGACGGCACCCGGGGCGGGACGGCGGCCGGGTCCCCCCTCGTGGCGGACGACTCGGACGTGCTGCGGTCCCTGTTCGACGGCGGCACCCTCGCCCTGGTCACGGACAACGCGGGCCGGGAACTCGTCCCCGACCTCCTCCTCGTCGACCATCTGCTCCGGCACGGCCGGATCGGGCGGGCCGTCCTGCACGTGAAGCCGTATCCGTACTACGTGTCCGACGCCACGGCGGCGGACGTGCTGGACGCCCTGCGCCGGCTGACCGCCGCGAAGGGCGCGGCCGGCGAGGCCGGGAACCGGCTCTGGGCGGCACTGTCCGAGGGCCGACTCACCGTCCGCACGCACCCCTTCGCCTGCGGCCCGCTGCCGTACGCCGGACTCCCCGACGACCTGCGACGGGAGTTCGCCGCGGCCGACGTGACGTTGTTGAAAGGCGACCTGAACTACCGCCGGCTCATCGGCGACCGGCTCCACCCCGCCACCACCCCGTTCGCCGACGCCACCGCACACTTCCCCGGCGCGGTGGCCGCGCTGCGGACCCTCAAGTCCGATGTCGTCGTCGGACTGGCCCCCGCCGTCGAATCGGCCCTCGACGCCGCCGAGGGCCACGGCTGGCGCACCGGCGGAACCCACGCGCTGATCCAGGCGAGACGCGGCTGACCACCGGCCGGCGGGGCCGCGGGACGGTTTCGGGCGGACGGCTTCGAGTGGCCGGCTCCGAGCGGACGAGGAGCCCTTCGCGGGCGGTTTTCGGCCCGGTTCACGCGATGGTGTGATCATGCCCTGGCCTGCGGATGTGCGCGCGGAGCCCTGGGTAGGGCCCGGCCATGACGCAGCCGTTCCGCCTCCCGCACTTCTACATGCCGTACACCGCCCGGCTGAACCCGCACCTGGACGAGGCGCGGGCGCACTCGGTCGGATGGGCCCGCGACATGGGCATGCTCGAAGGCTCGGGCATCTGGGAGCAGTCCGACCTCGACGCCCACGACTACGGCCTGCTGTGCGCCTACACCCACCCCGACTGCGACGGACCGGCCCTCTCCCTCATCACCGACTGGTACGTGTGGGTGTTCTTCTTCGACGACCACTTCCTGGAGACCTTCAAGCGCACCCAGGACCGCGCCGGCGGCAAGGCCTACCTGGACCGGCTCCCGCTCTTCATGCCGCTCGACCTGTCCACCCCCGTCCCCGAACCGGAGAACCCCGTCGAGGCGGGACTCGCCGACCTGTGGGCCCGCACGGTGCCCTCGATGTCCACGGGGTGGCGCAGACGGTTCGCCGTGTCCACCGAGCACCTGCTCAACGAGTCGATGTGGGAGCTGTCCAACATCGACGAGGGGCGGATCGCCAACCCCGTCGAGTACATCGAGATGCGCCGCAAGGTGGGCGGGGCCCCCTGGTCGGCGGGGCTCGTCGAGTACGCGACCTGCGAAGTGCCCGCGTCCGTCGCGGAGTCGAGGCCGCTGCGCGTCCTGATGGAGACGTTCTCCGACGGGGTCCACCTGCGCAACGACCTCTTCTCCTACCAGCGCGAGGTCGAGGACGAGGGCGAGCTCAGCAACGGCGTCCTCGTCCTGGAGACGTTCTTCGGCTGCACGACCCAGCAGGCCGCCGAGACCGTCAACGACGTGCTCACCTCACGGCTCCACCAGTTCGAGCACACGTCGCTCACCGAAGTGCCCGCCCTGGCCGTGGAGAAGGGACTGACCGCGGCGGAGACCGGCGCCGTCGCCGCGTACACGCGGGGCCTCCAGGACTGGCAGTCCGGCGGACACGAATGGCACATGCGCTCCAGCCGCTACATGAACGAGGGAGCCGTCGAGAAGGCGCGGCCCTTCGGCACGGGCGGGTTCGGGACGTCCGCCGCGGACGTCGGGGCGCTGCTCTCCGCGGCCGGGGCGGAGCGGCTGCGCGCGTACACCCACGTGCCGTTCCAGAAGGTCGGTCCCTCCAGGCTCCCCGACTTCCACATGCCCTTCGAGGTCACCCTCAGCCCGCACCTCGCGGGCGCCCGCGACCGCCTCGGCACCTGGATGCACACCATGGGCATGCTCCAGGAGGGCGTCTGGGACGAGGACAAGCTCACCGCCTACGACCTGCCGCTCTGCGCCGCCGGCATCCACCCCGACGCGACACCCGGCGCCCTCGACCTCAGCTCGCAGTGGCTGGCCTGGGGCACCTACGGCGACGACTACTACCCGCTGTACTTCGGCAACCGCCGCGACCTGGCGGCCGCCAGGTCGGCCACCGCGCGGCTGTCCGCCTGCATGCCCGTCGACGGCGAGGAGACGCCCGTCCCGGTCAACGGCATGGAGCGGGGACTGACCGACCTGTGGCGGCGCACCACCGCGGAGATGACCCCGGGGGCCCGGAGCACCCTGCGCGCGGCGGTGGACGTGATGACGGAGAGCTGGCTGTGGGAGCTGTCCAACCAGACGCAGAACCGCATCCCGGACCCGGTCGACTACCTGGAGATGCGCCGGGCCACGTTCGGCTCCGAGCTCACCATGAGCCTGTGCCGCCTCGGACACGGCCGGACGGTCCCGCCCGAGGTCTACCGCAGCGGCCCCGTCCGGTCCCTGGAGAACGCGGCCATGGACTACGCGATGCTCCTGAACGACGTCTTCTCGTACCAGAAGGAGATCGAGTACGAGGGGGAGATCCACAACGGCATCCTCGTCGTGCAGAACTTCTTCGGCTGCGACTACCCGACCGCGCTCGGCGTCGTCCATGACCTGATGACCCGTCGCATGGAGCAGTTCCAGCACGTCGCCGCCCACGAACTGCCCATCCTGTACGACGACTTCGAGCTCTCGGAGGAAGCGCGGGAGGTCATGCGGGGCTATGTGGCGGAGCTGGAGAACTGGCTGGCCGGAATCCTGAAGTGGCACCAGGACTGCCGCCGCTACGGCGCGGCGGACCTGGCCCGGCGCACCCACGGCTTCGTGCCGGACCGGGTGCCCGTGGTGCCCGTGGCCAGAAGGGCGCAGCCCGTCCCGCTCTGACGGGAGCGGAGGGCGCGGCCCGTCCCGTTCTTCCGCGGTCCCGGGTCCGGCGGGTGCGGGAATCAGCGCCGGACGCTGCGGCGGGCCGCCTCGGAGAGCTCCGCCAGGAGGGCCGCCGCGGCCTCGGTGACCTCGCGGACCTCCTCCGCGAGAGCCGGGTCCGCGGCGGCCGCGCGGGCGACCTCGTGGTGCTCGTCGACGATGAACACGCCGAGGTTCGTGCCGCGCCAGTGCTCCAGCGAGTCGCTGGGCACCCGCCGCGTTCCCCCGGACCCCGGTTCCGCCATGAGCGCCTTCCTGAGCCGCGCCAGGGTCCGGGCGGCCTCGCGGGGCCGCCCGGACTCCCGCTCCAACTGGGAGAGCCTCAGGAGCGCCGAGACCCCGTGCCTGCCGGTGCCCTGGAGCGAGGTGTGCAGCCGCTGGGCGCGCAGCGCCTGTGCCGTGTCGCCCAGATCCATGAACTCCCGTGCCAGTCCCGACAGTTCGGAGATGCCCGACCTGGCCGACTCCCGGGCCTGGGCCCGCAGGTCGACGTCGTCGAGCCGCCGGATCAGCGCCGCGCGCGCCACCTCGTCCATACCCTGCTCGCGGGCGAGACCGGTCCAGGTGAACTCCGGTTCGTCACGCGGATCGGTCCCGTGGAGCGAGTCGTCGAGACCGCGCGCCCACTCCCGCAGCTCCTCGCCGCTCGCGCCCGCCTCCGGTATGCCGCCGAGCCCGCACCAGGTGTCGTACGTCGTCCCGCGGACCGCGTGCAGCAGCGGGAGGTCCTCGGGCAGGCCGTGCAGTCCCACGAGGACGGCGGCGAGCCGCAGTTCGTCGGTCATCGAGGCCTCCGCCTCGTGCGCGAGGAGGTGGCGCAGCAGGGGCAGGTCGGTGCCCTGCCGGTCGTACTGGGCGGCGCGCAGCGCGAGTGCCCGGCGGACCCGGTCGCGGGCCACCTCGTCCCAGGCGGTGCCCTGCCGCAGCAGGGCGAGGTCGGCCCTGCCCTGCCCGAGGACGGTCTCCCACAGGGGTGCGCGGGGGTGGTCGTCCAGCAGTCCGTAGGCCCCGCCCTCCTCCGCGTCGATCAGCAGGAAGTCCGGCTCGGTGCGCATCAGGGCCGCGTGCAGCATGCCGACCAGTTCCACCGGGGAACGCCCGGGCAGTCCCAGCGCCGCACGGAGTTCGGCGCGCTCGTCGTCGATCCCGTAGTTCTCGCGGATCTCCTCCTCGGTCCCGGCGACCGCGGCGAGGATCGCCTCCGGGCCGTCGGCGGGAGTCAGGTGCAGGAGGTCGTGCCAGCCGGGCAGTCCGATCATCATCTCCAGCGCCCCGTCCACGCTGTCGCCGATGATCCCGGCCGAGCCCTCGGAGTCGGCGTACAGCACCGAACCGTCCGCGCCCACGAAGTACGTGCCCCCGGTGTCGTCGCCCGCCACCGGCTCCAGCGGGCCTCCCGAGGCGAGCCGGACGTCCTCGCAGTGGTCGGCGCGGTCCAGGTCGAAGCCGAAGGGGAAGGCCGCCAGCCGGGCCAGGCGCGGGGTCGCGCGGAGGAGCCGCAGGGCGTGATCGCTCATGCCGCAGAACGTAACAGCCGCCACCGACACGGGGCCCGGCCCTCGTCAGGCCCTCGTCCGGCCCTCCTCCAGGACGGGGAGGGAGGACGCGCCCGTCCGGGGAACGGGCGCGCCGGTCTCACCCGTCCGGGGAACGGGCGCGTCAGTCTCACTCGTTCGGGGATCGTCGCGCGCCGGGGCGAGGGGTAGGGCAAGAGTCGAAGGCGGTCCGTAGAACATCTGCCGGAGGCGACTCATGGAACAGACCGCGTTGCGCCCCAAGCCGATGCCCGGCCGGGATCCGGGCGGCGGCTCCCGTCCGCCCGACGGCCCCCGTCCGCCCGGCGGGGACCGGCGCCCGCGCCCGGCGCGGCGGCGCGGGAGGCGGCTGCTCACCGTGTCGGCCGTGCTGTCGGCCGGAGCCGTCCTCGTCCTGTCCGGCGTGGGGCTCGGCGCGGTGGGCGCGAGCGTGATCGGCACGAGCGTGATCGGTGCGGGCGGACCGGCGTACCCACGGGGGCAGGCCGACATGGACGGGCGGTCACGGCAGCCGTCCGCCGTCTCCGAGGCACCCGGGCCGGGCGGTTCCCGAGAGCCTGCCGGAGGGGCGCGGGACGGTGGGGCCGAAGCCCGGAGGACCGGTGGTTCCGGGGCGCCGCGGGCCGACGGGTCCGACGCGCCGCGGGCCGCCACGGCCACGGCGGAGCCGGGCGACGGCCCGGTCCCGCCGGGGGAGGCCGGGCGGCAGTCCGTGCGGGGGACCCTCGGGGTCGAGGCGGTCGACGCCCCCGGCGGCGGGGGCGCGCTGATCGTGGGGGTGCACCTGCCCGGTCCCGGCTACACGGCGGGCCTGGTGCGCGGCGACGTCCTGCTCGCCCTCGACGGCACCGGGATCACCTCGGCCGCCGGCCTCGCCCGGGCGGTGGCGGACGCGACACCGGGCAGGGAGGTCACCCTGCGCGTGCGCCACGTCGACGGCGGCCGCGCACACCTGTCCGCCGTCCCGGGCACCGCGACCTGAGCCGCCCCGGCCCGGCCCCGGCGCGGATGCGCGGTCCGGCCCACCGGATCCCGGGAAAAGGGGCTGGTCAACGGAGCCGCGGCCCGTCACGATGGCCGCATGCTGAGCACCCTCGTCGCCTTCCTCGGCGCCTGCACCCTGATCGCCGCCTCGCCCGGACCGAGCACCGTCCTGATCATCAAGCGGTCGCTGGGCAGCAGGCGCTCGGGCTTCATGACCGTGCTCGGCAACGAGACGGGCGTCTTCCTGTGGGGCGCCGTCGCCGCGTTCGGCCTCACCGCCCTGCTCGCCGCCTCCGAGATGGCGTACGGCGTCATGCGCGTCGTCGGCGCCGTCGTGCTCGTCGGCTTCGGCGTCCAGACGCTGTGGCAGGCACGCCGCTCCGGGGGGACCGCCGACGGCGGTTGGGAGGGCGCGGAGAAGAGCGCCTGGGCGTCCTACCGGGGCGGCCTGCTGCTCAACCTCGCCAATCCGAAGGCGGCCGTCTTCGCGATGTCGTTCCTGCCGCAGTTCGTGCCCGAGGGCGTCCCGCACCTGCCCGCCATGCTCGGCCTCGCCGCGCTCTGGGCGGTCTACGAGGTGGGGTACTACGGCGTGTACGTGTGGTTCGTCGGCCGGATGAGGACCGTCCTGTCCCGGGCGGGCGTGCGCCGGCGCCTGGAACAGGTCTCCGGAGGCGTCCTGCTGCTCCTGGGAGCCCGCCTCGCCCTGGAGGGCTGACCGGGGCCGGGCGCCACCGGCTCGCGCACACCCCACCGGAGGGGCAGGATGCTGCCGTAGCCCCCCGGGGAACTCCGCACACACGGAGGCATGGATGACCGCCGCCACACCCGCGCCCTTCACCGCCGCCGACTACGAGGCCCGTATGCGGCGCGCCGCCGAGGCCGCGTCCGACGCCGGGCTCGACGGCGTCCTGGTCGCGCCGGGGCCCGACCTGGTGTGGCTGACCGGGTACCGCCCGGTGGAGACCGAGCGGCTCACCCTGCTGGTGCTGCGCGCGGGACAGGACCCCGCCCTCGTCGTGCCCGTCCTGGAGGCGCCCGACGCGGCCAAGTCGGCCGGCGCGCCCGCGCTGACCCTGCACGACTGGGCCGACGGCACGGACCCCTACGCGGCCGCCGAACCCCTCATGGGCCGCGCCGGCCGCTTCGGCATCAGCGACAACGGCTGGGCCCTGCACCTGCTGGGTCTTCAGAAGCGGCTCCCCGCGACCCGCTACTCGGCCCTGACCGAGGTCCTGCCGATGCTCAGGGCGGTCAAGGACGCGGCCGAGCTGGAGAGGCTCGCCTCCGCCGGGGCCGCCGCGGACGAGGCGTTCGAGGAGATCCGCAAGGTCCGGTTCGCGGACCGCAGGGAGTCGGAGGTGTCGAAGGACCTCGCCGACCTGCTGCGCCGGTTCGGACACTCCCAGGTGGACTTCACCATCGTCGCCTCGGGCCCCAACGGCGCCAACCCGCACCACGAGGCCGACGAGCGCGTGATCGAGGCCGGCGACATGGTGGTCCTGGACTTCGGCGGCCTCAAGGACGGCTACGGCTCCGACACCTCCCGCACGGTCCACGTCGGCGAACCGGACGACGAGGAGCGCAAGGTCCACGACATCGTGCGCGAGGCCCAGGAGGCCGGCTTCCGCGCCGTGCGGCCCGGGGCCGCCTGCCAGGACATCGACCGCGCCGCGCGCGCCGTCATCGAGGACGCCGGGTACGGCGAGTACTTCATCCACCGCACCGGGCACGGCATCGGCGTCACCACCCACGAACCGCCCTACATGGTGGAGGGTGAGGAACAGCCCCTGGTTCCCGGCATGTGCTTCTCGGTGGAGCCGGGCATCTATCTGCCGGGCCGCTTCGGCGTCCGGATCGAGGACATCGTCACGGTGACCGAGGACGGCGGACGCCGGCTCAACGACACCTCCCGCGAGATGGTGATCGTCGACTGACGTGCGCGCACCGACCGAGCGGCCGCCGCGCCGCACCCGCACCCGGACGACAAGGGCGCGACCATGAACCGGACACCGGAACCCGCACCGGAACCCGCCCCGGAACCGACCCCGGACGCGGTCCGCCGGCTGGTCCGCACCCTGCTCTCCGACGGCACCGCGCCCGGTCCGGGACCGGACGTGCGGCCCGTCCGCGAGCGGGGCGGGCACTTCACCTGGTGGGTGGGCCGGCGCCATGTGCTGCGGCTCGCCCCGGACCGCGAGGCGTCCCTGCGGCAACGGCGCGAGCTGCGGCTGCGCGATCTGGTCCGCCCCTTCGTCGGGGGCACCGTTCCCATGAGCGTCGCGCAGGGCGAGTGGGAGGGCGGACTGGCCTACACCCTGGACACCAGGGTGCCCGGCGTCTCCGGAGAGCGGCAGGCGGTCTCGGCACTCGGCGAGGCCGACCTGGCCGACCTGCTGACCGGGCTGCGCGAGGTCCCCGTACGGCAGGCCGAGACCCTGGGGGTGCCGCGGGCCCCGCAGCGCTCCCTGGAAGCCCTGCGGGCCGCCGCGGTACGGGCCGCCGGACGGCTTCCCGCGGAGGAGTTCGACCCCGCCCGCCTCGACCAGCTCGCCGCCCCGGCGGCGGCCCAGCTCGGCGCGCAGACCGGCCCCGCCGTCCTCGTGCACCACGGACTCCTCGGCGAACACCTCGTGATCAGCCCCGACGGCCGGGTGCGCGGCGTCCTCGACTGGACCGGCGCGGTGACCGGGGACCCGGCCGAGGACATCGCGGGACTGGCCCTCGCGGTCGGCGCCCCCGCGGCCGTACGCGCCGCCACCCTCGCCGACTACGGCGCCCGCCCCTGTCTGCGCGGCCTGTGGCTCGCCCGCTGTGACGCCGTCATCCGGCTCGCCGACCACCACAAGGGCCCCGGCACCGGACAACTGCCCCTCCTGGAAGCCCGGTTGGCGCGCGCCTGGGAGTCGATCCTGCTGGAGCGGGTCACGGACCTGCGGGACGCGCAGGACGAGGCGCCGTAGGCGGACCGGCCCTCACCCCTGGGCCAGCACCACGCACGATTCGCCCGGCACGTTCAGCACCCCGTCCGCGCCCGGCGCCTCGACCGGGTCCCAGGCCGCGAGGACGCGCGCACGGCGGATGCCGAGGGGGATCGCCGCCGGGTCCTCGCCGAGGTTCACCGCGACCCGGACGTCCCCGCGCCGGACGGCGACCCAGCGGGCCGCCGGATCGTGGGCGACCCTGACCGCCGCGAGATCGGGGTCCGACAGGTCGGCCTGGCTCCGGCGCAGGGCGATCAGCTCGCGGTACCAGGCCAGCAGCCGCGCGTGCGGGGCCCGTTCGGGTTCCGCCCAGTCGAGACAGGAGCGGTCCCGGGTCGCCGGGTCCTGCGGGTCGGGCACGTCCTCCTCGGCCCAGCCGTGCGCCGCGAACTCCCGCCGCCTGCCTCGCCGCACGGCGTCCGCGAGCTCGGGATCGGTGTGGTCGGTGAAGAACTGCCAGGGTGTCGTGGCCCCCCACTCCTCGCCCATGAAGAGCATCGGCGTGAACGGCGCCGTGAGCGTCAGCGCGGCGGCGCAGGCCAGCAGCCCGGGGGAGAGGACCGCCGACAGCCGGTCCCCCTGGGCGCGGTTGCCGATCTGATCGTGGGTCTGCGTGTAGCCGAGCAGCCGCTGCGCCGAGATCCGCGAGCGGTCGAGCGGACGGCCGTGATGCCGGCCGCGGAAGCTGGACCAGGTGCCGTTGTGGAAGAAACCCGACGTCAGCGTCTTGCACAGCGCGGCGAGCGGGGGCTCGGCGAAGTCCGCGTAGTAGCCCTGCGCCTCGCCGGTCAGCGTGGTGTGCAGCGCGTGGTGGAAGTCGTCGTTCCACTGGGCGTGCAGCCCGAGGCCGCCCTCCTCGCGGGAGGTGATGAGCCGCGGGTCGTTGAGATCCGACTCGGCGATCAGGAAGAGCGGCCGGCCCAGTTCGCCGGCGAGCGCGTCCACGGCCGCCGACAGCTCCTCCAGGAAGTGCACCGCCCGGGTGTCCCGCAGCGCGTGCACCGCGTCGAGACGCAGCCCGTCGAGCCGGTAGTCACGCAGCCAGGCCAGCGCGCTGTCCACGAGGTACGCCCGCACCTCGTCCGAGCCGGGCGCGTCGAGGTTCACCGCGGAACCCCAGGGCGTCTGGTGGGTGTCCGTGAAGTAGGGCCCGAACGACGGCAGATGGTTGCCGGACGGCCCCAGGTGGTTGTGCACGACGTCGAGGACGACCCCCAGGCCCAGTCCGTGCGCCCGGTCCACGAAGCGCTTCAGCGCCTCGGGGCCGCCGTACGGCTCGTGCACGGCCCACGGGGAGACACCCTCGTACCCCCAGCCGTGCCGTCCGGGGAACGGGCACAGCGGCATCAACTCGACGTGGGTGACGCCCAGTTCCACGAGGTGTCCGAGCCGCTCCGCCGCCGCGTCCAGGGTGCCCCCGGGGGTGTACGTCCCCACGTGCAGTTCGTAGAGGACCGCGCCCGGCAGCGCCCGCCCGGGCCAGTCGGCGCGCCACGCATACCCCCGGTGGTCGACCACCGCGCTCGGCCCGTCCGGTCCGTCCGGCTGGCGGCGCGAGCGGGGATCGGGCAGGACCGGACCGTCGTCCACCGCGAACCCGTACCGGGTCCCCTCCGCCGCCTCCGCCTCGCCCGTCCACCATCCGGCACGCACGGGATCGCGGTCCAACGCGCGCGTGACACCGTCGCAATGGAGCGTCATCCGGTCGGCCCGTGGTGCCCACACCTCGAATCGCATGGACGCTTCCCCCTTGTCGGCTCGCAGTGACCCAGCCCGTCCATGGTGCGGCAAAAGAGATCAATTCGCTTTCGGATCCACCCTTTTGCCGCGTGTTCGTCGCCCTTTGGTGGTGCGAACGGCCGCACCCGGCCCCACCAGCCGTTTCCGGGTCTTCTGGACACCCCGTCGTTACTGTCCGACAATCACGAGCGTGACGTCGTCCTTCGAGTTTCCCCTGTATCCCGCGCGGCTGTCCGACGCGGAGCGCGACCGGGCGCTCAAGTCGCTCCGTGACGGCGTCGCGCTCGGCCGTCTTTCGCACGACACGTTCGTCCGCCGCATGGAGCTGGTCCTGTCCGCCCGCCGGTCCGAGGAACTCGCCGTGCTCACCGCCGACCTGCCCGATGGCGACGGGCCCGTCGGGCGGCGCTGGTCGAAGGCGGTGTTCGGCACCGTGGAGGCCGTCTCCGGCTTCACGGTCCGGCTGCGCCGGGCCTGGCAGGCCGAGCGGCTGCCCAAGCTGCAACTGCCCGATCCGGGCGACGCCCACCCCCTGCGCATCGGCCGCGACCCGGCCAGCGGGCTGCGCCTGAACCACGAGACGGTGTCCCGGGTGCACGCCGAACTGCGCCGCCAGGGCGGCGTGTGGGTGCTCCGCGACCTCGGGTCGACCAACGGCACGACCGTCAACGGACGGCGTGTCATCGGCGCGTCCGTGGTGAAGGACGGCGACCAGATCGGCTTCGGCCACATGCTGTTCCGCCTCGCCTCGGCCTGAACCGCCCGGCCCGGACCCCTCGCCCGCACAACGTCCTTCCGCCCCGGCGGTGTTGACGTAACCCACGAGTCGTGCCTGACTGTGTGTACTTCATGTACATCTGGTGAAACGACGGCACCGTACGAGTGGAGGTGTGCTCTGCCGCCACTCCGCCGCTACCCGACCGTCGACGAACTCGGCGTCCGCGCCGCCGCGCTCGTCGCCCGGCGCCCCGACGACGCCCGGCTGCGCCGCGTGGGCACCTCCCGGGCCGGCACGCCGATGCTGCTCCTGTCCGTCGGACACGGCCGCCGTCAGGTCCTCGTCGTCGCCGGACCGCACGCCAACGAACCCGTCGGCGGCGCGACCGTCCTCAGGCTGGCCGAACGGGCGCTCGCCGACCCCCGCCTCACCGAGGACGCGGACGCCACCTGGAACCTGCTGCTCTGCCTCGACCCCGACGGTTCCCGCCGCAACGAGGCCTGGCTCCAGGGCCCTTACACGCTCGGCCACTACTTCCGGCACTTCTTCCGGCCCGGGTTCCTCGAACAGCCGGAATGGCTGCCCGACGGCCCGGACGGCGCCGCCCTGCCGGAGACCCGCGTCCTGCTCGCCCTCCAGGACGAGCTGAAGCCGTTCCTCCAGTGCTCCCTGCACGGCGTCGACGTCGGCGGCGCGTTCGTCGAGCTCACCCGCGACCTGCCCGGCCTCTCCCAGCGTGTCGCGCACAGCGCGGCCCGCCTCGGCATCCCCCGCGAACTCGGCCCCTACGACACCCTGTACTGGCCGGCGCTCGGCCCCGCCGTCTACCGCGTCCCGCCGCCGCACCGGGGAGACCTGGCCGCCGCCATCACGGAGGCCGCGGTCGACTCCACCTGGTTCCACCCCCAGCCGTACGGCACGGTCACCGCGATCGTCGAGGCACCCATGTGGGGTGTCGACGCCGTCGAGGACCGGGCGCGCCCCGACGATCCCGACGCGGTGCTGCGCTCCGTCAGCCGCACGCTGCGGCACGACACGAGGGTCCTGGGGGACGTCCTTGCCCGGGTGCGGCCAGGCCTCGGCAGCTCGCCGGACGTGACGTGCCTGCTCGCGCCCGTCGACGACTATTTACTGGTCGGCCCCGGAATCGCCGACTCCTGGGACCCCGACGTCCGCGACGCCGGGGCGCGCCCCCTGCCGCCGCTGGACACCGCCCGGCTGACCGCGCTGCGCCTGGCCGGGCGCCGGGTCGCGCTGCGCACGGCCGGGCTGCTGCACCAACTGGTCACCGCCTCCGGACAGGACCCGGGCGAGGCGCTGCCCGAGCTCGACCGGCTGATCGACACGTGGTGCGCCGACTACCGCGACGGCTGCGGAGCACGCTGGATCCCGGTCGCGCGCCAGGTCGAGTACCAGGCGCGTGTCGTGCTCGCCGCGTTCGAACTCGCCGGACGCCGCGCCGGCGCGCGCCCCCGTTCGGGCGACTCCGGCCGGACCGCGCGGGCGGCCGTGCCGGTGCGCCGGGAATGACCACGGCCGCTCGTGCGACGGGGGCCGGGCCGGGCGTGGTGTCCGCCCCGCCCCGCCCCGGCCCCCGCCCCGCCCGGGTCAGGCGGTGCCCTAGGGCCTGTCGTCAAATTCCCGCCTGCCTCGCGACGCCTGGCACTCCCCCTAGCTCTTCGAGCAGGGGGGACCCCCACTCGCCGCACCGGGC
>NZ_JBHYPZ010000054.1:0-60794 GCF_042746485.1 Streptomyces sp. NPDC058751
TGCCGGTACATCACATGCCCGTCGCCACCGACAGCCACATCTCCGTCCAACGGCGACGGGCGGATGTACCGGCACGGCCCCGACCCACCCACCGCCGGGAGAGTCTTCAACGCGACGGCAACCCGTAGATGAACTCCCGTGGGCGAGACGACGAACCGGCCTCGTCAGACCGTAAGCATCCCCGACTATCGGACTAACGTGCTGTGGGCCAGCTGAGTCCCATTGAGGGGAACCTTGTGATCGACACGCCCGAGGAGGCCCGCGGGACGTCGACCGGCACCGTGGTCCGTACCGTCCTGCCACCCGCCGAGACGTCCGCCGCGTCCGCCGCTCCCCGACCCGCGGCACCCCGGGAGAACCGGCTGCGCGCCCTCGACGGACTGCGGCTCGTCGCGGCCCTGATGGTGGCGGGGTACCACTACGGAGGCCGGGACGGCGAGGTGGTCCGGGCCTGGGGCAGTTCGCCCAAGCACCAGTTCCCCACCCTGCACCACCTGTTCGCCTACGGCTGCCTCGGCGTGCAGGTCTTCTTCGTGATCAGCGGCTTCGTCATCTGCATGAGCGGCTGGGGCCGGCCGCTGCGCTCCTTCTTCGCCTCCCGCGCCTCGCGGCTGCTGCCCGCCTACTGGGCCGCGATCGTCATCGTGACCGCCGTGTTCGCCCTGCCCGTCGTCGCGTACGAGACGGTCTCCCCCAGTGACACGCTGGTCAACCTCACCATGCTCCAGCAGCCGCTGGGCGCCGACCGGGTGCTCGGCGTGTGCTGGACCCTGTGGGCGGAGGTCCGCTTCTACGCCCTCTTCGCGCTGTGCATCGTGCTGCCCGGGGCGAACCGGCGGCGCGTGATCCTGTTCTGCGCCGCCTGGACCCTGGCCGCGGCCATCGCCCAGGGCGTGCACGAGCCCCTGCTCGACGTGGTCCTGATGCCGGAGTACGCCCCGTACTTCATCGGCGGTGTCGGCCTCTACCTCGTCCACCGCGACCGCCGCGACGCGTACGCGTGGGGCATCGTCGGCGTGAGCTGGCTGATCGGCCAGCACTACGCGGTCCAGCGCCTGTGGCACGCCCCGAACCCGGAGTTCTTCTCCGACCGCTCGTCCTACGGCATCGTCCTCGTCGTCACCTTCGGCTACGTCGCCGTCGCCGCGATCGCGCTGGGCTGGCTGCGCCGGGCGAACTGGCGCTGGCTGACGGTCGCGGGCGCGCTGACGTACCCCTTCTACCTGGTCCACGAGCACCTGGGCTGGGTCGTCATCGAGACCTACCACCGGACGCTGCACATCCCGTCGTACGGCACGCTCCCGGCCACGGTCGCCACGATGCTGCTGCTCGCCTGGCTGCTCAACCGGTTCGTGGAGGACCGGCTCACCCCGAGGCTCCGCACGGCCCTGTCGAAGCCGCGCCCGTAGAACCTGCCGTTCGGACCATGCGGCGGATCGCGGCCGACCTGCCGCCCCCCCTGCTCACCCGCGCGATCCGCGCCGCCCGCGCGAGCGGGGCCCCGGCGGGGCGCCGACGGCCGTCGGCCGGGATCAGCCGATGCCGTAGCGCGCCTCGACGCCCGCCACGATCAGCGCGAGCCCCTCCTCGAAGTGCCGCTCGTAGTCCTCGAAGATCTCCGCGCCCGCCGCGGCCGACAGCGGGAAGTCGGCCATGCGGCGGGCGCGTTCGTCCATGTCGTACCCCTCGCGGCGCTCGCCCGGCAGCGGCTGGACGCCCTGCTCCTCGGTGACGAAACCGATCGTGTACGCGTACGAGGTGGACGTCGCGCGCACCGCCTGCGCGAGGGTGAACCCCGCCCCGGTGAAGAGCGTCAGGGTCCGCTCCATCTCGACGGCGTGCAGGGTGCCCGTGAAACGTGAACCGCTGAAGACCTTGGCGCCGTCGCGGTAGCTCAGCAGGGCGGCGCGCAGTCCGCGGTTGGCCGCGATCAGCCGCTCCCGCCAGCCGTCGCCCCCGGCCGCCCCCGGGTCCTCGACCATCCGGCGGTACATCTCGGTGGCCATCTCGTCGAGCAGTTCCTGCTTGTTCTTGAAGTGCCAGTAGAGCGCGGGCGCCTGGACGTTCAGCTCCTTGGCGATGGCCCGCAGGGTCAGGCCGTCGAGGCCCGCCTCGTTGAGCAGCCGCAGGGCGGTCTCGACGACCTGCTTCTTGTCCAGCCTGGGGGCCCGCTGGGGTCTCTGGGTAACCACGCTTGACAGTTTAACGCCGTTAAGGGCATGCTCGCGGCATGGAACTTAACAGCGTTAAGGAAGAAGGCATGAGCATGACATCCAAGCCCGGTGCGAACGTGGACGTGGACGTGCTCGTCGTCGGAGCGGGCCCCACCGGCCTCGCCCTCGGCGCCGACCTCGCGCGACGGGGCGTGGACGCGCTCGTCGTGGAGCGGGGCGAGGGGCTCGCGCCGGGGTCGCGCGGCAAGGGACTCCAGCCGCGCACCATGGAGGTCTTCGACGACCTCGGCGTCCTCGACGCAATCCGCGCCGCGGGCGGCGACTACCCGGTCGGGATGATCTGGCAGGACGGCCGACGGGCCGGCGAACACCGGATGTTCGACCCGGCCGAGCCGACCGACGACTCGCCGTACAACGCGCCGTGGATGGTGCCGCAGTGGCGCACGCAGGAGATCCTCCTCGCGCGGCTGGAGAAGCTCGGGGGCCGGGTCGCCTTCGGCCGCGAGGTGGTCGCGGTCGCCCAGGACGAGGACGGGGCGACCGTGGAGTTCGCCTCCGGCCCGCCGGTCCGCGCCCGGTACGTCGTCGCCGCCGACGGCGGCCGCTCCGTGGTGCGGCACGCGCTCGGGATCGCCATGACCGGCGAGACCGTCGACCCGGACCCGGTCCTCGTCGCGGACGTGCGGATCACCGGGCTCGACCGCGACAACTGGCACGTCTTCCCGCCGCGCGAGGACGCCGGAGTCGGCTTCATGGCGATCTGCCCGCTGGCCGGCACGGAGGACTTCCAGCTCGTGGCGCAGTTCCCGGAGGGCACGGACGTCGACCTGTCGCCCGAAGGCGTCCGCCGGACCGTCGCCGCCCGCTCCCACCTCTCGCCCGAAGCCGTGACCGAGGTGCGCTGGGCCTCCGACTTCCGGCCGCGCGCGGCGCTGGCGGACCGCTTCCGCGCCGGGCGGGTCTTCCTCGCCGGGGACGCGGCGCACGTCCACTCGCCGGCCGGCGGCCAGGGCCTCAACACCAGCGTCCAGGACGCCTACAACCTGGGCTGGAAGCTCGGCGCGGTGCTGCGCGGCGAGGCTCCCGCGTCCCTCCTCGACACCTACGAGGAGGAACGGCTTCCCGTCGCCGCCGACGTGCTCGGCCTGTCCACGAGGATCCACCGCGGCGAGGCCCGCCGCGGCGGGGAGACCCGTCAGCTCGGCCTCGGCTACCGCGGCTCCTCCCTCGCGGCGGAGACCCGCGCGGACCTGCCGGACGAGGCGCTCCGCGCGGGAGACCGCGCCCCCGACGGAACCGTGGACGGCGTACGCCTCTTCGACGAGTTCCGGGGACCGCACTGGACGCTGCTCACGGTCGGCACGGTCACGAGCCCGCCGGTGCTCCCCGGCGTCCGCACCGTGCGCGTCGGACCGTACGAGTGGTACGGGACCGGGGTCTTCCTCGTCCGCCCCGACGGCTACGTGGGCTGGGCGGGCACCGACGCGCGGGGCCTGCCGGAGTACGCGGCCCGGGTGGGGCTGAGCATCGGCTGAGCGCTACGCGCTGGCGAGCGTGAGCTTGACCGCGAAGCCGAGGAAGAGGGCGCCGGCGGCGCTGGTGGCCCCCGCCGAGAGGCGCTTGCGCCGGCGGAAGGCCGCCGCGAGGCGCGTACCGCTGAATATCAGGGCGGTCAGGTAGAGGACGCTCGCGAGCTGGGCGAAGGCGCCGAGCACGACGAACGAGAGGGCCGGGTAGGCATAGCCCGGGTCTACGAACTGAACGAAGAAGGCGACGAAGAACAGGATCGCCTTCGGGTTGAACAGGCTGATCACCAGCGCCCGCCGGAACGGCCGCTCCCCCGCCACCGACTCGGTCTCCGCGCTCTCGGCGACCGCTTCCCGGCGGGACCGCCACATCGACCGTGCGGCGCGCAGCATCCCGACCGCCAGCCAGGTCAGATAACCGGCACCGGCGTACTTCACGATGCCGAACAGCACGGCGTTCGTCTGGAGCAGCGACGCCACACCGGCGGCCGACAGGGTCATCAGCACGGTGTCCCCGCACCACACACCCGCGGCCGCGGTGTACCCCGTGCGGATGCCCCGGCGGGCGGCGACGGACAGCACGTAGAGCGAGTTCGGCCCCGGCAGCAGGACGATCAGGACGAGGCCCGCGAGATAGGTGGGGAGATCGATGACACCAAGCATGGAAGGGAGTGTCGCACGGGGGTACGACATCACGTCCGACTGTCTCGCCGTTCAGTCGCCGGAGGGACTCACCCGGCTCAGAAGGTGTCCGACGGTACGTACGTCCCCCAGATCTCGCGCAGCGCGTTGCAGACCTCGCCGACCGTGGCGCGGGCGCGCAGGGCGTCCTTCATCGGGTACAGGACGTTGTCCGTGCCCTCGGCGGCCTTCCTCAGGGCGGCGAGGGCGGTGTCGACGGCCTCCTGGTCGCGCTCGGCGCGGAGCCGGGCCAGGCGTTCGGCCTGCCGGGCCTCGATGGCCGGGTCGACGCGCAGCGGCTCGTACGGCTCCTCCGCGTCGAGCCGGAAGCGGTTGACGCCGACCACCACGCGCTCGCCGGAGTCGGTCTCCTGGGCGATGCGGTAGGCGGAGCGTTCGATCTCGCCCTTCTGGAAGCCGTGCTCGATGGCCCCGACGGCGCCGCCGAGGTCCTCGACCCGCGTCATCAGGGCGACGGCCGCCGCCTCGACGTCGTCGGTCATCCTCTCCACGGCGTAGGAGCCCGCGAAGGGGTCGACCGTCGCCGTCACGTCCGTCTCGTGGGCGAGGACCTGCTGGGTGCGCAGGGCCAGTCGGGCGGATCTGTCGGTGGGCAGCGCGATGGCCTCGTCGAAGGAGTTGGTGTGCAGCGACTGGGTGCCGCCGAGGACCGCGGCGAGGCCCTGCACCGCGACCCGGACGAGGTTCACCTCCGGCTGCTGCGCGGTGAGCTGGACGCCCGCCGTCTGGGTGTGGAAGCGCAGCATCAGCGACCTGGGGTTCCTCGCGCCGAACTCGTCCCGCATCACCCGGGCCCAGATGCGCCTGGCCGCGCGGAACTTGGCGACCTCCTCCAGGATCGTCGTACGGGCGACGAAGAAGAAGGAGAGGCGGGGGGCGAAGTCGTCGACGTCCATGCCGGAGGCGACGGCGGTGCGGACGTACTCGATGCCGTCGGCGAGCGTGAACGCGATCTCCTGCGCGGGAGAGGCGCCCGCCTCGGCCATGTGGTAGCCGGAGATCGAGATGGTGTTCCACCTCGGGATCTCGGTCCCGCAGTACTTGAAGATGTCCGCGGTCAGCCGCAGGGACGGCTTGGGCGGGAAGATGTACGTGCCCCGGGCGATGTACTCCTTGAGGACGTCGTTCTGGACGGTGCCCGTCAACCGGTCGGCGGGGACGCCCTGTTCCTCGCCGACGAGCTGGTACATCAGCAGCAGCAGCGCGGCGGGCGCGTTGATCGTCATCGAGGTGGAGACCTCGTCCAGCGGGATCCCGTCGAACAGGACGCGCATGTCCTCGACCGAGTCGACGGCCACGCCGACCTTGCCGACCTCGCCGTGCGCGAGCGGGGCGTCCGAGTCGTGGCCCATCTGGGTGGGCAGGTCGAAGGCGACCGACAGGCCCGTCGTGCCGTGGGCGATGAGCTGCCGGTAGCGGGCGTTGGACTCCACGGCCGTACCGAACCCCGCGTACTGGCGCATGGTCCACGGGCGTCCCGTGTACATCGACGGGTACACGCCTCGGGTGTAGGGGTACGCGCCGGGCGCGCCGAGCTTCTCGGCCGGGTCCCAGCCGTCCAGTGCCCCGGGGCCGTAGACCGGTTCGATGGGCAGTCCGGACTCGGATTCGCGCGTCATTGCTCCGCCTCCCGTGAAGTGGCCCGACGACAGTGATGCGCCCTCGGCGACGGACTGTAGCGGCCGGGGCACGGCCGGTGGAGAGGCCCGCGCCGGGACCTTGCTCACATACTCGTCCGCGGGCCCGTTTCCCGCCCCTTGTCGCCGGACGACGGGTCGTCGCATGGTTCTCTTCCACCTTGCTTTCGGGCAAGGTGACCGGCCCTTCAGGGCCGGGGTGAATGCCCGCTCCCGCGGAGCGGGGCAGGTGAAGCCGAATCGCCGCCAGGGCGATTCGGCGTCTCGGGAGAGACGGCGGCGAGGCCGGCCTTGAGCAGGTGCGGCAACTCGGAGTCGACGGTGGTCGGGCGGGACGGTGGCCGGGAATGGTCACTCGCGCGGGTGATGTCGGTCGATGGCGTGGGCGACCGGGGAACGTGCTGGCTAAGTTCACGGCCATGGCACGGTTTCGGATGTACCCGACGAGTGAGCAGGCGGGCGTCATGCTCGGCCACTGCGCGCACGCCCGGTACGTCTGGAACCTCGCCGTCGAGCAGCACGCGCACTGGTACCGGGGCCGCAGGGCGGCGCCCGGCTTCGCCGAGCAGTGCCGTCAGCTCACCGAGGCCCGGCGCGACAACGCATGGCTGGCCTCGGGCAACGCCGATGTGCAGCAGCAGGCCCTGAAGGATTTCGCCACAGCCAAGAACGCCCGCTTCACCTCCGGGTTCGGTGAGCCGACCTGGCGCCGGAAGCACGTGCACGAGGGCTTTCGCGTCATCGGTACCGACCGCATCGGGGAGTTCGAGGCGGACGGCTCGCCGAGGCTCAACGCGAAGACCGGAAAGCAGGTCATGGGCCGCTCGGTCGTGGTGCAGAAACTCAACCGCAGGTGGGCGCGGGTGAAGGTGCCCGGCTGCGGCTGGGTCCGCTTCCGGCTCAGTCGCAACGGCAGGGGATCTCAGTTACCGAAGGCGAAGACGTTCCGTGTCACCTTCCGTAACGGACGGTGGCATGTGGCGTTCGCCGTCGTCCCCGCCCCCGTCGACGGGCCCGGCACGGGTGAGGTCATCGGCGTCGACCGGGGCGTGGCCATCACCGCCGCCCTCTCCGACGGGCGGAAACTGAACTGCCCGCAGCTCACCGTCAGGGAACGCGCCCGGATCCGCAAGCATCAGCGCCGGGCCGCCCGCGCGCCCAAGGGAAGTGAGCGCAAGGCCGCCGAGTACGCGAAGGCCGCCCGTATCAAGGCCCGTGAGGCAAACCGGCGCAAGGACTGGTGCGAGAAGACCAGCACGATGCTCGCCCGCGGCTATGACCTGGTGCGGTTCGAGAAACTGAACATCACGAACATGACCGCCTCCGCGAGGGGGACGGTCGAACAGCCCGGCAGGAAGGTCGCCCAGAAGGCCGGGCTGAACCGGGCGATCCTCGCCCAGGGCTGGGGCCTGCTCCGGCAGCGCACCGGACACAAGGCCCCCGGCCGGGTCGAGGACGTCCCCGCCCCCTACACCAGTCTGCGCTGCAGTCTCTGTGGCTGGATCGACAAGAACTCGCGCAAGAGCCAAGCCGAGTTCTGCTGCTCCTCCTGCGGCTTCACCTGCAACGCGGACACCAACGCAGCAGTCAACGTCGCGGCAGGACAGGGCGGGATCCCCCGCCCCCGGCGAACAGCCGGTGCCGGAGGGGTGACAACGGCCACCAGCCGCTCGAACACCCGTGAACCCCAACCCGTACGGGTTGAAATCCCCCTCTTTTTAAGAGGGGGAGGATGTCAACATGCCGCCCCGTTCGCAACCGGTCACCCGCGGGGAGCATCTCAGGTGACATGAGGGCGGGACGGGGGCCTGGTGTGCACGACAGGACGGGTGGAACAGGGGTCCGGATGCGTACGACTGGCTTGAGGAGATCGCTGGCCGCGCTCGCGGCGCTCGCCGTGGTGAGCGGCTGCACGGCGCACGCCGTGGACGCGCGGGGGAAGAAGCCGCCGGTGAGGATCGACGGTTCGCTCGCCCCGGCGCCCGGCGAGCGGGGGAAGGACGACGGCAGGCCCGCCGCCTCCCCGCCCGGGGGGAAGGGCGGCGCGTCCGGTTCCGCGGACGCGGGGAAGGACGGGGGCCGGCCCGCCGCGGAGCCCGCCGAGGTGCTCTGGTCCCGGGGCGACCGGGGCGACGACATCCGCAGGGCGCAGGCCCGGCTGCACCAGGTCGCCTGGCTCATCACCCCGCCGACGGGGACGTACGACGCCCGCACGGTCGCGGCCGTGAAGGGGTTCCAGGGCAAGCGGGGCCTGCCGCGCACCGGTGATCTGGACACCGTCACCTGGCAGCGGCTGCGGAGGATGACGCACGAACCGGCCGCCTGGGAGCTCTACCCCTACGGCGGGCAGCCGGCCGCGAAGCCCGACCCGCGCTGCATGAAGGGCCGTGTGCTGTGCGTCAGCAAGACGAGCCGCACCCTGCGCTGGATGGTCGACGGCAGGACGGTCTCGCGGATGGACGTCCGGTTCGGCTCGCAGTACACGCCCACGCGCGAGGGGGTGTTCACCGTCTACTTCAAGTCACGCCACCACGTGTCGACGATCTACCACACGCCGATGCCGTACGCGATGTTCTTCAGCGGCGGCCAAGCGGTGCACTACTCCTCGGACTTCGCGGCCCGCGGCTACTACGGCGCCTCGCACGGCTGCGTCAACGTGCGGGACGAGGGGAAGATCGCGGCGCTGTTCGCGCAGGTCCGCACGGGCGACAAGGTCGTCGTCTACTGGTGAGGGCCCCGCGCGGAGGCGGGGCGGCGAGGAATGGGCGCGGGCGGGACCGGGGGAACGTGTCCCGCCCGCGCCGGTTGCACGAAGCCGTGGGTACGGGGGGAACCCCGGCTCCGTGCTACGGCCGATGACCAGTCGGCTCATCACGTACTGCGCCGGGGCGGTCGAAAATGTCACACCCGGCCGATAAAAGTTTCAACGAATCACAAAAGCGCAGGTCAGAGGGGTTTCACGGCAGGCCGGTTCGGACGGCCGACAGGGTGACGACGCATCGGCCGACGAGCTGACGGCGTGACAGCACGTGGCGGAAAAGCGCTGCTCCGCGGCCGGCGGCCGACGCCCGTGAGGGCCCGTTCACAGGAACGTGGCGACCGGCAGGCCCGGCGTCGTTCCCGGGCCCGCCTCCCGGGCCGGGCCCGACGAAGGGGACCACGACGGCGCGACCGGCAGGAGCGGAGCCGGTCCCGGACGCAGGGGGAACGGGGCTCTGACACCGTTGTCCCGGTGGTCGTTGCCGTCCGGCCCTGTGTGGTGGCCGTCGCCGTCACCGCCACCGTCACCGCCGCCCGAGTCTTCCTGGCCGCCCTGGCCGGAATCCTGCCCCGTCCCCTGTTCACCCCCGTCGCCCCGACCGTCGCCGGTGCTCCGGCCCGGTCCGCGGCCGAGGACGCCCGAGCAGTACAGCCTCACCCGGGCACCGCCGCCCGCCACGTGCTCCAGGATGCGCCTGCGGTCCTCGTCGAGGTCCTTGCCGTCGAGGACGTCACGGCAGTACGAACGCGTCCGCTTCCACCACTCGCGGGTGCGTTCGGTGCCCTGGCCGGAGCCGGGAGTCGGCAGACCGCTCCCGTAGCCGGGCCCCGCGGACGCGGAGGGGTCGGCGGACGGTTCGCCCGACGGATCGTCAGGGACCGGCACCACGGCGCCGTTTCCGCCGGAGACCCCGGGCGAGGGCGAGGCCGTGGGCGGGGCCGAGACGAGCGGACGGTCCGGGGTCCGTACCGCCGTGACCGTCGCGGCCGGGCCCGGGTGTTCGCGCGTGAACGGCGTCGGCAGGACTCCGGTTCCGGCCGCGACGGCGACGCCGCCGACCATCCCGACGGCCAGCACCGCGGCGAGCCCGAAGCGGGTCGGCCGTCCCCAGCGCGTCCGGCGTCCGTGTGCGGCGGGGCGTCCGATGCGTACGAGACCGGTGTCCGCGGCGTGCGCGCCGGACCGCGCGCGACCGTGCCGGCCGAGCTGCGCGGCGACACCGTCCCCGCCCTCGCGCGCCTTGCGGAACGCGGCCAACGCGGCTGCCTCGCCCGGGAGTTCGTCGCTGGTCGGCTCGGGTGCGGCGGCCAGTGCGCCGAGGGCCGCGGCGAGGCGGTCCGCCTGCTCGCGCGTGCCGGGGTCGACGGTTTCCAGCGGCTCCCCGTTCAGCAGACGCTCCGCGGCGTCCCGGTCAAGCCACTTGTACTGCTCGTCGGCCATCACATGTCCTTCTGCGCCCGCGAACGCGTATGCGTCACACCGGCGGACGTCACCGCGCGGACACGGGAACCTCGTTGCGGGGGAACGGCGTCGAGCCCGCCGACGGATTCCGGATCGGTTCCGAGCAGTTCCGCGAGCCGTTTCAGGCCCCGGTGCGCGGCCGTCCGGACGGCTCCGGGGCGCTTGCCGAGGGCCTCGGCGGCCGTCTTGGCGTCGAGACCGACCACGACACGCAGGACGACGGCCTCCGCCTGGTCCTGCGGGAGCTGGGCTATGAGCGAGAGGGTGCTGCCGGTGGACAGCGCCTCCATCGCCTCGGTCGCCGTGTCGGACTCGGCGGCCTTGCCGGTCAGCTCGGTCTCGTCGCCGCCTATCGCGGGACGGCGTCCGCGCATCCGTATGTGGTCCAGGGCGCGGTTGCGGGCGATCCTCGCCGCCCAGCCGCGGAAACGGTCCGCGTCCCCGCTGAAGCGTTCCAGGTCACGGGCTATCTGGAGCCACGCCTCGGACGTGACGTCCTCGGCGTCCGGCTCGCCCACCAGCGTCCGTACGTATCCGAGCAGGCGTGGGTGCACCGCCCGGTACACGGTCCGGAACGCGGTCTCGTCCCCGTCCTGTGCGGCAAGTACCGCGGCGGTCAGCTCCGCGTCGTCCCCCAGCACCCCCGCGCCCCTCTTTGCGCATCGACCGGCACCGCTCTCGCGGGCCGGGTTCTCACCGTCGTGTCTTCCTCGACGGACGGTTGCGGTCTCAGGTCCGCGTGGTCGTGGTCCGCCGCCCCACGCGGTTCTGCTCCCGGGCCCCCCACGTGGTCGTGGTCCCCGGTTCGCCGCATGGCGGTACCAGGTCCCTCGTGGTTGCGGTCGTCCTCTCCCCGCACCGGCGCGAAAGGCACGTTACGGCCTGAAACTGCTCCCCGTCCATGTTCGTACAACGTGCAACTACATGGTGACCGTGCGAGGTGTGACACAAAACGCAGTCCCGGCGCTGTAGAGAGTACGGGTCGCCGCGCGGCCCGTGCCGCGCGACGGCCGGGGCCTCTCCTGTGGGGGGTGGCGGCCCCGGCCGTTGCCATCGGCGAGGAAGCCCGCCGAAGCCCTCGGCGTCCGGCCCCGTGGCCTTCCGGCCCGGCCCGTGCCACGGCCGCCTCCGTCTACCGACGTCTACCGATCGCCCCGGGACTTCGCCGGCTTCGGGCTCGCGGCCCGGCTCCCCCGGCCCGGCGCCCCGTCCGTCCCCCCGGACCCCTCCGCGTCCCGCGCGTTCTCCGCGCCGCCCGCCCCCTTCGCGCCCTTCGCCCCGGTACGCGCGGCCGGTCGCCCGGCGCAGAACGCCTCGACCTCGTCCTCACCCCCGGCGGCCGCGACGAGCCGCCGCCAGGTCCGCGCGTCCAGGGCGCCGCCCCGGTCCTTCACCGACGCGTACGCGCGGCAGTGGGCCTCGGTGTCCCGGGCCAGCGGCGGACGGCTCACCGGGCCGCCCGGGGCGAGGGCTCCGGGAGCGGCCGGCGCCGTGGCCCCGGGGAACCGGTCCGGGGCGCCGGCGGACGGACGGGCAGCGGCTCTGCCCCGGTCCGCGTCGTCGCGCGAGACCGGTCCGATGCCCGCGACGGCGACGCCCCCGAGCGTCAGGCCCGCCAGCAGCACGGCGAACGCGGCCCTCAGCGAGCGGCCCGGCCCCTTCCGCTCCTTCGGGCGCCAGTCGTCCCGCCGCCGGGTGCGCGCGGTGTGCGCGCCGCCGTCCCGGGCGACCCGGAAGGCGGCCACGGCCCGCGTCTCCGCCGCCCCGTCGCCCGCCCGGCCGCGCATCGCCGCGGCGAGGAGCCCCTCCAGCGGGGTCCGGCCGTCCCCGGGGTCCGCCGCGGGAACCACGCGGGGACCGGGGGCAGCGCCGTCGCCGACGCGCCGTTCACCCGCGTCCGGCCGCGCGTCCGGTTCCCTGTGCGGTTCCACGTCCGGTTCCCTCTCCGCCTGCCGCTCCGCCCTGCAGCTCCTCGCCGTACCAGGACTCCGCTCCGCACTCCACGCCGTACAACGTCCCCGCCCCGTGTGCCGTCCCGCGTCCGCGGAACGGCACCCCGGGCGTCCCGGCCACGAACGGCGGCCCGTCGCCGCACGGCAGCCGTCCTCCGCGTGACGGCCGTCCGCCGTGCACCATCCGTACACCGGTCGAGTTCCTTCCGCCGTACGACGACGCGATTCCGGACGACGGCGCGGTGCCGGCCGTTCCGGACGTACTACTCATCCCGACTCCCCCAGCGTCCGGGACTCCTCATCCGTCACACCCGCGACGCCGAGCTGGCGCGCGAGCCGCTTCAGACCGCGGTGGGCGGAGGTGCGCACCGCGCCGGGGCGCTTGCCGAGCACCCGTGCCGCGGACGGTCCGTCGAGGCCGACGACCACCCGCAGGAGCACGGCCTCGGCCTGGTCGCGCGGCAGCCCCGCGACCAGTTCGAGGGCGTACTCGGTGGACAGGCTCTCCAGCGCCTCGTCCTGCGTGCTGTGCCTGCCCGGCAGGTCCAGCGCGTCCTGTTCGATGGTGGTTCCCCGGGGCCGCACCCGCAGCCGCCGCAGGTGGTCAAGGGCCCGGTGCCGGGCGATGGTCGCGGTCCAGCCGCGGAACCCCGCGCCGTCACCCCGGAACCGTCCCAGGTCACGGGCGATCTCCAGCCAGGCGTCGGACGCCACGTCCTCGGCGTCGTCGCCGACGATGCCGCGCAGGTAGCCCAGCAGTCCGGGCTGCACGATCCGGTACGCGGCCGCGAAGGCGACCTCGTCGCCCTCCTGCGCCCGCGCCACGGCCACGCCCAGTTCCGCGTCGTACGGCTGCGCGCGGCGGGTTTCCCCTCCCTGGCCCAACACTGTCCTCGTCCGCACCGAGTTCGCCCGAATGTGCCCGAATGTGCCTGTCGGCGCGGCCGTCCGCGTCGACACCCTCATGGTCATCTGCGTCGGGTCCCACGGAAGTGTCACAGTGCGTCAGACGCTCCGCCCGGGCCCGCCGGAGCGCCCGACCGGGACCTCAGCGGGCGGCCTCGCGGCACAGCAGGCCCAGGGAGCCGTCGCCCGCGTAGCGGCGGCGGGCCTCCTCGATCGGGTCCCACAGCCGTCCGTCGGGCGTACGGAGCCGGTGCTCGCCGCCGGTCTCCCACCACTCGGCGCCGGTGTGACGGGCGACGACCTCACCGGCGTACGCCCCGAACCCGCGCAGCACGCTCTCGACGGCGGCGTACGGGGCACCGTCCCCGCGTATCTCGTCGATCACCCGGTCGACGCGCTCCAGGCTCCGCGCCGAGTAGTCGAGGCGCAGCCGGGCGCCCTCGCGCATGGCCGCGACCGTGTCGGCCGCCCAGCGGACGGGCTTCGTCGCGGCCGGGGGCCGCGTTGTCTGAGTTGCGTTCACACCCGGTAGAGCGCGGCGGCGGCGGGATTCATCACGCGTCCGGGCAGGGGTTCGCGACACCGCCCCAGGACCGCCATCTCCACCCCAGGACCCTCACAGATGCCCCTCGCGATCAAGGTTTGAGGTGCGCCGGAGCCGTTTCCTCCGGCGCACCCTCGCACGCTCGTCCCGGTTCTAAGCCCGTCCGCGTGCCCTGCGCGAGACCACCGCCCGCAGGACGCGCCGCCCCTCGGTCGAGGCGTCCAGCGCGAGCCGCAGCCCGCCCTGGCCGTGCTCGGCGAGCAGTTCCAGGACGGAGACCTGGCGGCGCAGCTCGGCGGCGACCAGCGGGGACATGCCGTCCGTACGCCCCTCGCGGCGCGCCGTCACGCACGCCTCCGCGTCGTCGGCGTGGTCGAGGAACCGGTGCACCTGCAGCGCCGCCACCGAGCAGGCGTCCGACCAGGCCCGCAGCTCCTCCTCGGAGGGCTTGACCGGGACGGCGTCGAGCATGCCCCGGGCGATCAGGGCGGCGTGGTCCTCGTCGGTCACGGCCGGCTCGGGGTCCTCCGCGTCCATCTTGGCGCGCGCCTCCTCCAGACGCGTTCCCCACTCGGCCCAGGCGTCCGCCTCGGCCAGGCTCGCCCACAGGGGCCGCAGGACGTCGTCGTCGCCGCCCAGCAGCGGTACGCACCGGTCCAAACAAGCCAGACCGCTCGCCGCCAGACCTCGCTCGTCGGCCCGAGCGATCAGTTCCACCAGACTCATCACGACTCCCTCGAAATGCCTCGACAGGGCGCCCTTGCCTTACGGAGCCCGCACTTCCCCTTACTGCGTGCAACGGAGCAGGAGTGTCACAGTGCCATCCCACCCTGCCTGGCGCATGCCCGGATGAACAGGTTTTCGGCCAAAACCGTGCGCGGACCCGCACGGGTTCCGTGCGGGTCCGCGCGTCGGCACGGCTCGGCCACAGCCCTCTCAGTCGTCGGACGCGACCGGGCCCTCCTGCGCCTTCCGGGTCTGCATCCGGGTCAGTTTGAGGACGACGACGACGGCGAAGACCGCGGCCACGATGTCGAGGCCGTCGGCGATCATTCCCTGGAAGGCGGCGTCCCGTACCTCCCGGGGAGTCTCGGCCTTGCGGTAGAGGACCGCGAAGATCCGGCCGGCCAGCAGCCCGGCGATCCAGAACGCCCACCAGGCGTTGACGAGCCCGAGCCGGCTACGGGTGCCCGCGGGGCGGCTCGCGTCCCAGATGTCCGCCATGACCTGGCGCGGGCGCCACAGGTTCACGAACGGCACGATCCAGCCCCAGAACATCCAGGACCGGGACCAGGCGTGCCCGAACGGGAGGAAGACCTCGGCGTTGATGCGGACCCGCCGGAACCAGATCAGGAAGGCGACGCCGGCGGCCAGGAGGGTGATCGCCTGCGCCTGGCCGGCGCGCATGGAGAGCAGGTCCGCCTCGTCGGCCCTCCGCGCGAGGGACTCGAAGGAGCCGGCGCTGCCCGCGAAGCCGTCCGTGAGGGCACCCCTGACGGCACCCGCCACGTCGTACGTCTTGTAGTCCGCCCAGACCGCGAAGAGGTCGGCGGCGACCACCAGACCGAGCAGCGCGACGGTGATGCCTCCGAGGACGACCGGCGAGCGCAGCGAGGCGGGTCCGTGCGGCGACAGGAGCGGTGACAGCGGCGGCAGGGAGCGCCGCGGGGCGGGGGAGAGCACCGGGGCGGTGGAAAGCTCCGGGGCCTCGGCCCGCTCCCGGGGCTGCGGCGGGACGGGCCCCTCCGGCGCGGGCTGCGACGGGACGGACCCTTCCGGCACGGGCTGCGGCGATGACGGCGCGGTCATGAAACCCCCCAGATCCGCGTCACGGCACGGTGACGCGCGAAAGGCCGGGCGCGCCCCCTCCCCGGAGGTCGCGCCCGGCATACGAACAAGCAAGCGGAAAATAAGGTTCTGGACCTCGCCGCGTCCAGTCCGTTCCGACGGCCCGGTCGGCCCGTCACCACGAGCCGGTGCCCCTCAGCTCACCTGGTCCGCCAGCGCCTTGAACCGGGTCCAGGAGAGGGACGGCGTCCGCTGGTCCCACAGTTTCTGGGTCAGTGCGCGCAGCGGCATGCGGATGCCCGCCGCGACCTGGTCCTGGGTCTGGGAGTTCGAGAGGTCGCACCAGACGGCGAAGGAGCCGCCGAGGATCCGGGAGTCGTACTTCGCGGGGACCGGGGTGGATCCGCGCACGACGAGGGGGGTCCACTGCTCGTAGATGCGCTGCCCCGTCGGGTAGACGAAGGTCTGGGGCTCACCGAGGACGTAGTACAGGTACTCGTCGTTGTAGTTGACGACCTCGCGGCCCGCGCCCAGGTACTCCACCGGCTGCCGGGCGCCGATCTCCTTGCCGGTCCAGTACGCCACCCTGAGGTCGCCGTCGGCCGGGACGTCGCTGCTGCGGAAGAAGCCGTCGTTCCAGGCCCGCGCCGTGCGGCCGTGGCCCTGGACCACCTCGGCCCGGTCGTTCAGCCAGCCGGTCGTGAGGTCGGTGACGCCCGCGCCCGCTCCGTACTTCTTCCTCGCCGCGGTGACGAGCTGCGGGAAGGACGCCGCCGGGTCCGCCACCGTCAGGGCCTGGTACTCGTCACCGCCGAGGTGCCATTCAGTGCCGGGGAAGAGACCCGCGTACTCGTCGAGCAGATCGTCGACGATCTTCGCGGCGGCGGGCTTGGAGATGTCGACGGCGCCGCGGACGGGGACGCCCGACACATTGCGGAGCTGGAGGTCGGGGTGTGCCGCGATGACCGCGCCGAGGTGTCCCGGGGAGTCGATCTCGGGCACGACGGTGATGTGCCGGCTCTTCGCCAGGGCGACGATCCGGCGCACCTCGTCCTTCGTCAGGTGCTGCCGCGAGACGATCTCGGGGTGCGTGTCGGACTCGATGCGGAAGCCCTGGTCGTCGGAGAAGTGCAGGCCGAGCTGGTTGTACTTCAGGTCCCCGAGCTCGCGCACCCGGTCCTCGATCCAGGCCGCCGTGAAGTGCTTGCGCGCGGTATCGAGCATGAAGCCGCGGACCGGTTTCGCGGGCCGGTCGCGCACGACGCCCTCCGGCGCCGTACCGCCGCCGCGCACCTCCTGCTTGAGGGTGCGCGTGCCGTGGAAGACCCCGGCCTCGGCGGGTCCCGTGACGGTGACCCGGCCGTTCCCGACGGTGAGGGTGTACGACTCCGGGCCCTCCTTCCCCTTGTCGAGGCCCAGTTCGACGTCCCCGGCCCCGGCGGCCGCCCGCCCCCCGTACGTCAGTTTGAGCTCGCCCGCGAGCAGCCTGCCCTCGTCGGCGAGGCGGTTGTCGCGCACGACGACCCGGCCGCCGGCGGCCGGGCGCCAGCCGGGGCCGCGGGCCGCGGTGTGCTCGCGCACGGCGGGGACGGTGCGGGGCGCCTCGGAGAGGGGGTAGTGCCGGGTCGGCGAGGGGCTGGGGGCGGCCACGGCGCGCGACCGGTCCTCGGACGGCGACCCCGTTCCCGGCGACGTCCCGCCTCCGTCGGGCCAGACCGCCACGGCCACCGCGACGACACCGGCGACCGCCAGACCGGCCGCGACGAGTTTGCCCCGTCCGTTCTGTCCCGTCCGCCGCCGACGCGGCGCACGCCGCCTGCCACCACTCACTCCGCCACCCTCGTCTCACCGCGCCGCTCCACGGCGCTCACTTCACGGCGCCGGCTCCCCGGCGCCCGCTTCTGGACATCGACCCGCGGCGCCCGCCTCCGGCGGGCACTCCACGGGCCCGCTCCGGGCGCCGGCTCCGCGGCGCCCGTCTCACCGCGCCCTCGGCGCCGTGCCGCCACCGGGCCGGTCGGCGTCCCCTTCAGGTGTACTCCCCCTATCGAGGCGTCCCCTCCGGAACACCTCGCCGCACCGGCTCCGCTCCCACCGCAACTCTGCCCTGGCCGTCATCGCAATCGTCCACCGCCCGCTCCGAAACTCTCCCGTGCGGGTGAAATCCGGGCATCCGTCGGACAGGTCCTGACACACCTCGATAGCGTGAGCAGCACAACTTTCACTTCCGCCCCTGCCGAAACACACGTATCGCACGCACGTCACGCTCACCGGACGGCGCGCGTCCCACCCCCACGCCGAGGACCCACGCTGACGTCTCACCGTCTCCCACGCCTCCCCGGCCAGGTCGCCCTCCCCGAGCAGAAGCGCGCGGAACCGCTCCCGGTCCGCCTCGACGGGTTCAACTCCGCACCCGCCGAAGAGGTCACCCGCGCCCTGCTCACCTGCTGCCGCAGCCTGCGCTGGGTGCACCGTCTGGCCGACCACCGCCCCTACCCGGACCTCGGCGCCCTGCTGGCCGCGGCCGACGAGGCGGCGTACGACCTGACCCCCGCCGACCTGGCCGAAGCCCTGGCCGGCGAATCGCTCACGCCGCTGCCGGACGGTGCGTACTCCGCCGCCCACACGGCACTGAGCGCCGCGCACGCCGCGTACGAGAGCAGATTCGGGCACGTGTTCGTCATCTGTCTGGACGAATTCTCTCCCGGCGAGGCACTCGACCAGGTGCTCGTCGGCATCCGGTCACGCCTGGCGAACGACCCCGAGGAAGAGCGGATCACCACCGCCGACGAGCTGCGCAGACTGGCCCGCGGCCGACTGACCCGGCTCGTCCGTCATTTCGCCCAAGAGCCGCGATCCGTCGACACGCGGCGCCCGGAATAGCCCGAACGTGCCTGATTGATTGCCAGTTTGATCACATTGATAGGGCCGCTGTAAGCGTTCCGACAACACGTCGCTACGATGGCCGGGGCCGGTGGACCGTACCCGGCCGGGCCCGACCGACAGAGAAGCCGGCGCGGCCCCAATCCCCGCTCCCGGAGGGTTCTTCCGTGCCGGCTGGAACGCTGTACCGCGGCCGGGAAGGAATGTGGTCCTGGGTGGCTCACCGAGTCACCGGCGTCCTCATCTTCTTCTTCCTGTTCGTACACGTGCTGGACACCGCTCTCGTCCGTGTCTCCCCCGAGGCCTACGACGACGTCGTGGCCACGTACAAGACGCCGATCGTCGCGCTGCTGGAGTACGGCCTCGTGGCCGCCATCCTCTTCCACGCGCTCAACGGCCTGCGTGTCATCGCCGTCGACTTCTGGTCCAAGGGCCCGCGCTACCAGAAGCAGATGCTCTGGTCCGTCGTCGGTATCTGGGTCGTGCTGATGTTCGGGGCCCTGTACCCCGTCCTCGGTCACGCATTCCGCGAAGTCTTCGGGAGCTGACGCAGATGTCCACTACTGACACCGCCGCTTCCGGCATCGGCCCCGTGGAGGGCGCCGGAGACCACTCGGCCTACGGCGTCGACAATCCGGCCCCGTTCATCGAGGCCCCGCGCAAGCGCACCAAGAAGACCCCCAAGTCGACCCGCGGCAACTTCGAGATGTACGGCTGGCTCTTCATGCGCCTGTCCGGCATCGTCCTGGTCGTCCTGGTCCTCGGCCACCTGCTGATCCAGCTCGTCCTCGACGGCGGCGTCTCCAAGATCGGCTTCGCCTTCGTGGCCGGCCGCTGGGCGAGCCCCTGGTGGCAGACCTGGGACCTCGCGATGCTGTGGCTGGCCATGCTGCACGGCTCCAACGGCCTGCGTACCGTCATCAACGACTACGCGGAGCGCACGAACACGCGTCTGTGGCTGAAGGGCCTGCTGTACACCGCCACGGTGTTCACGATCCTGCTGGGCACGCTGGTGATCTTCACCTTCGACCCGAACATCCGCTAGGCACGGGGCTGAGGCAACCACTCATGAAGATCCACAAGTACGACACCGTCATCGTCGGCGCCGGCGGCGCCGGCATGCGCGCCGCCATCGAGGCGACGAAGCGCAGCCGCACCGCCGTGCTGACGAAGCTCTACCCCACCCGCTCCCACACGGGCGCCGCGCAGGGCGGCATGGCCGCCGCGCTCGCCAACGTGGAGGAGGACAACTGGGAGTGGCACACCTTCGACACGATCAAGGGCGGTGACTACCTGGTCGACCAGGACGCCGCCGAGATCCTCGCGAAGGAGGCCATCGACTCGGTCCTCGACCTGGAGAAGATGGGCCTGCCGTTCAACCGGACGCCCGACGGGACGATCGACCAGCGCCGCTTCGGCGGTCACTCCCGCAACCACGGCGAGGCCCCGGTCCGCCGGTCCTGCTACGCCGCGGACCGCACCGGCCACATGATCCTCCAGACGCTGTACCAGAACTGCGTCAAGGAGGGCGTGGAGTTCTTCAACGAGTTCTACGTCCTCGACCAACTCATCACCGAGGTCGACGGGGTCAAGCACTCGGCGGGCGTCGTCGCCTACGAGCTCGCGACCGGCGAGATCCACGTCTTCCAGGCGAAGTCCGTGATCTACGCGTCCGGCGGCACCGGCAAGTTCTTCAAGGTGACCTCCAACGCGCACACGCTGACGGGTGACGGCCAGGCGGCCGTCTACCGTCGCGGGCTGCCGCTGGAGGACATGGAGTTCTTCCAGTTCCACCCGACCGGCATCTGGCGCATGGGCATCCTGCTGACGGAGGGCGCCCGCGGTGAGGGCGGCATCCTCCGCAACAAGGACGGCGAGCGCTTCATGGAGAAGTACGCGCCGGTCATGAAGGACCTCGCGTCCCGTGACGTCGTGTCCCGCTCCATCTACACCGAGATCCGTGAGGGCCGCGGCTGCGGTCCCGAGGGCGACCACGTCTACCTCGACCTCACCCACCTCCCGCCGGAGCAGCTCGACGCCAAGCTGCCCGACATCACCGAGTTCGCGCGCACCTACCTCGGCATCGAGCCCTACACGGACCCGATCCCGATCCAGCCCACCGCGCACTACGCCATGGGCGGCATCCCGACGAACGTCGAGGGTGAGGTCCTGTCGGACAACACCACCGTCGTCCCGGGCCTGTACGCCGCCGGTGAGGTCGCCTGTGTCTCCGTGCACGGCGCCAACCGTCTCGGCACGAACTCGCTCCTGGACATCAACGTCTTCGGACGCCGGGCCGGCATCGCGGCCGCGGAGTACTCGGCGAAGGCCGGCTTCGTGGAGCTCCCGGAGAACCCCGCCGAGCAGGTCGTGAACCAGGTCGAGCGCCTGCGCGCCTCCACGGGCACCGAGCGGGTCGCCGAGATCCGCCGGGAGCTGCAGGAGTGCATGGACGCCAACGTGATGGTGTTCCGCACCGAGCAGACGATCAAGACGGCCGTGGAGAAGATCGCGGAGCTCCGCGAGCGCTACAAGAACGTCTCGGTCCAGGACAAGGGCAAGCGGTTCAACACGGACCTGCTGGAGGCCATCGAGCTGGGCAACCTGCTCGACCTGGCCGAGGTCATGGCCGTCTCCGCGCTCGCCCGCAAGGAGTCCCGCGGCGGCCACTACCGCGAGGACTACCCGAACCGCGACGACGTCAACTTCATGCGCCACACCATGGCGTACCGCGAGGTCGGCGAGGACGGCACCGAGTCCATCCGTCTCGACTACAAGCCGGTCGTCCAGACCCGCTACCAGCCGATGGAGCGTAAGTACTGATGGCTACTCCCACTCTGGACAAGGCGGACGCGGCCGAGCCCGGTTTCGCCGACTCCCCCTACATCACCGCCACGTTCCGCATCCGCCGCTTCAACCCGGAGGTCTCGGCGGATTCGGTCTGGGAAGACTTCCAGATCCAGATCGACCCCAAGGAGCGTGTCCTCGACGCGCTGCACAAGATCAAGTGGGACGAGGACGGCACGCTCACGTTCCGCCGCTCCTGCGCGCACGGCATCTGCGGGTCGGACGCCATGCGGATCAACGGCAAGAACCGGCTGGCCTGCAAGACGCTGATCAAGGACCTGAACCCCGCGAAGCCGATCACGATCGAGGCCATCAAGGGCCTGACCGTGCTGAAGGACCTCGTGGTCGACATGGACCCGTTCTTCCAGGCGTACCGCGACGTGATGCCCTTCCTCATCACGAAGGACACCAACGAGCCGACGCGCGAGCGTCTGCAGTCGGCCGAGGACCGCGAGCGGTTCGACGACACCACCAAGTGCATCCTGTGCGCGGCGTGCACGTCGTCCTGCCCGGTGTTCTGGAACGACGGCCAGTACTTCGGTCCGGCCGCCATCGTGAACGCCCACCGCTTCATCTTCGACTCGCGTGACGAGGCCGGGGAGCAGCGCCTGGAGATCCTCAACGACAAGGACGGCGTGTGGCGTTGCCGCACGACGTTCAACTGCACGGACGCCTGCCCGCGCGGTATCGAGGTCACCAAGGCGATCCAGGAAGTCAAGCGCGCGCTGATCACGCGCCGCATCTGACGTCGTTTCCGGTACGTCACCACGGGCCCCGTTCCTCCGAGGAACGGGGCCCGTGCGTGTGTCACGCCACGATCGGGTGATGCGTAACGAAAGGGACACTCTCGGCCCGACCGGCCTACGATGATGCTCTCGACACCAGCCCACAGGAGGCACGTGATGTCCGCAGCATCCGTCGAGCGGCCCCACGACGACCGTCCGCTGATCGCGGAGGCGAACCGTCTCATGGACCGCAACCCGGGCTACCGCGTCGAGATCATCGGAGGCCAGATCCTCGTGTCCCCGCCGCCGGACGGTGCCCATGCCAGCGCCCTGACCGACCTCATGCTCCCGTTCCTGGCAGCCGGACTGCACGGAGCGGAGTCACAGGTGCTCCAGGGCATCGGCCTCTGGCTGCCGTCCGGCGCGGAGGACTACGCCGTCCCGGACCTCGCTCTGGTGGACGCCGACTTCCGAGAGCACCTCGTCGAGAACAACTGCTACGACCCCGTCTGCTTCCGCCTCGTCCTGGAAGTCACCTCCAGCAACTACCAGTCCGATCTGCGCACCAAGGTCTCCGCGTACGCCGGTGCCGACGTGCCCGTGTACGTCATCGTCGACCGCAAGCACCGGCGCCTCCACGTGCTCACCGACCCGGCCGGGGGCGGATACGGCAACCACCGCGTCCACGCCCCCGGCGAACTCGTCGCCCTGCCCGACACCATCGGCGCCAAGGTCACCCTCGACGTGGCCGAGATCCTCGCATCGGGCGGCCCCGAACCGGCACCCTGATCAGGGCCGACCACGGATCCTGATCGCTGTCGGCCCTGATGGCCTGGAGGTGTTACCGGACGTCGACGTAGTCGCCGACGGCCACCTTGGCCGCCGTGGTGGAGTTGGTGTTGTACTTCCAACGCCAGTACCCGTCTTCACCGGCGACCACGACTTCCTGCAGATCGCCCTGAGCGTTGGTGTACGAGGTACCCGCGGACGCGTAGGTGTCGGCGGTGCGCTTGCGGAACTGCAGCTTCACCGACTGGCTCTGGTAGGGCTTGTAGGTGTGGGTTTCCCAGTTGGCCCGGGTCAGCTTGCCCGTCACGGTGATGTAGCGACCCCTGGTGACCGGTTCCGGCGAGGCGTTCACGGTCAGGTTCGTCGCGCGCTTCACGTAGGTGAGGGCGGCGTTCTCCTTCGTCGTGTAGCTGTCGTCCTTGGCGAGGACGACGACTCCGGCGTGCCAGCTGCCGGCCATGCTGTTCTTCAGCTGGTACGTCGGGTCGATCTTGTACGTCTGGGTGCACGTCGAGGTGGTGGCGTTGACCGCGGTGCAGGTTGCCGGGCCCTCGGGCAGGTCGCCGCCGTTCGGCGCGTCGAAGTCGCCGTGGTAGAGCCAGCTCCCGACGGACTTGATGCCGGAGGGGTGGCTGGCGGTGACGGTGACCTTCACGGTCTTCACCGCCGTGGTGCCGATAACGATGTCATCGCCGTCGTTGATCCTGACCTTGGTGATCGTCGGCCTGGTCTCCGCCGGGGCGGCGTGAGCGGCAGGGACCACAAGGGAGCCGGCTACGACCGCCGCACCGGATAAGGCCATGAAAGCGCGCATGCGCATGTTTCTCCCCGTGAAGTGAGAAGTTTCCGATGTGTTCATGAGTGACACCTGGTGAGACACCTCAACGACCTTATTGGTTGCGGCAGTTGGCGCTCAAACAGAAATGGCGTCGGCCCGGCGGATCTGGCTGGTGATGGTCGGGTCGGTGATCGCCGTGTCCTTCGCCAGCATCATCGCCTTGCTGAGGATGACCGCCAGGGTGCGGTCGCCCTCGAAGGGCAGGTAGCCGGTCTCGGGGCCGCCGCCCGCCTTGGGGACGATGCACAGGTACTGGTCGTTCGGGGTCATCAGGATGTTGCCCGAGCCCAGATGGATCTTGTAGGTGCGCAGCTCGCCCCTGACGTGCAGGAACCGGCCCTCGACCGTGCAGCGGTCGGCGATCGCGAGGCGGGGCACGAGACGGGTCAGCAGCTCCCGGCGGGTCTCGGCGCTCTGGTTCAGGTCGCCGAAGCCGTACGACGTCCAGTACTCCTGGTAGCGGCCGCCGGGGCCGCCGTCCTGCCAGGTCGGGTCGTTGCCGACACTGGAGACCCCGACGAACAGGTCGACGTCACGCAGGACCTCGGACAGGACGAGCGGCGGGATCTCGGTGAGCGCCAGGGGCTCGACCGGGTCCTGGCCGTCACGCAACCACATGCTGTACTCGCCGCCGTAGCAGTGCGCCGAGTTCTCGGGGGCGTCGAGCGGGTAGAAGCGCACCTGGTCGGTGCGCAGCCGCAGGTAGCTGCCGGTCTCGGTGGTGTCCTCGCCGTACTCGCCGTCGCCGCTGATCCAGTACTCGGCGCGCAGCCCCCACTGCGGCAGTTCCCTGGTGGCCGGGGGCGCCGAGTCGTCGACGCAGAGGCGGAGCTTGTTGCGCCAGCCCCGGACGGCGGCCAGGGAGTTGAACTGGTGCTGGCGCACGAAGTGGGCGGCGAAGCGGTTCGAGTACGTGCCGGTCGCGCGCTCGGCGTCGGTGAGGAGGTACACCTCGCGGTGGGCCTGCTTGAAGGGCTGGGTGATCCCATGCCGCTCCAGCCAGTCCCGCCAGGCGACGACCTCCACGGGATCGCGGTCGACGGGGTGCCAGAGGGTGACCTCCTCGCCCGCCTTCACCGGGTCGTCGGTGAGGGTGCGCAGCTCGCCGTCGGCGAACCCGGCCGGGGTTCCGTCGACCGTCCACAAGAGGCGGCGGGCGAGGGTGCCGACGAGCGGGTGGTCGAGGTAGCGCTCGCGCCAGGTGTCGTACGCCCAGGTGCGTCGGGCGAGGAACTGCCGGTCCAGGCGCTCGGTCTGCGCCGAGAGCATCTTGTCGATGTCCTTGACGGCCGCCTTGAGCTCCTTGAGCTCCTCGGCGTGGTCGCGCCGCACGGCGGCGGGCACGCTCTTGACGGGCTTTCCGCTCGCGTTGAGCCAGCCCAGCACGGTGCGTGAGCCCTGGACGTCGACGAGCGCGGTGGTCTCGCCGAGTTCGTGGCGCGCCCGCCCGACCTCGGTGAGCCCGTACGCCGGGACGGCCAGTTCCTCGATCTCCGCCCGGCTCAGGCCGAGGGCGGTGGCCTTCGCCTCCAGGAAGCCGTCGACGATCTTGGCCGTGGGCTTGTAGGTCACCCGGGTGGCCAGCCGGGCCAGTTCGGCGAGGGCCGCCTCGCCGTCGAGGCGGGAGAGCGCGACGACACCGGCGTTGGCGACCTTCGGATTGCGCGGGCCGATTCCGGCGACCTTCTTCAGGGAGGTCTCGACGAGCGCCCCGAGGGCCCGCGCGGAGTCGGGGTGGGGCGGCAGCAGGGAGACCAGCCAGGCGAGGCCGCGCAGGGCGTTGGCGTTGTACGGGTCGTAGGAGTCGTTCACGTCCGAGCCGTAGACCTGGCCGGTCAGCAAGAAGGTCCGGGGGCGGCCGGCGAGGGCGAGCCAGGACAGCGCGGCGGCGCGGACCCGGTCGGCGCCGAGGGCCTCGACCAGCGCCCGCGCCTGCTTGTCCCACTTGGCGGAGGGCTTGGAGGCTGTGGCCGTCAGCAGATGGGCGAGCAGGGCCTGCCAGTCGGGGGTGGAGGCGTCCCTCATGGCCTGCTCGGCCCATTCCTCACCGACGTTGAGGACGGGCTCCGTGAGCCGCTTCGTCAGGTCCGTGACGCGGTAGGCGTTCATGCCCGTGCGGCGGAGCACCGCGACGACGGCCGGGTCCAGTTCGCGGCCGGCCGCCAGCTCGGCCTCGGCCACGAGGTCCATCCGTGTCGCGTACCAGACGGTGTACTGCCTGCCGAGTTCCTCGAGTTGCTGCGCCCGCTCGTCGGCGAGCGGGTACTCCGGCAGGCCGTGGGAGATGACGGCGAGCACGGTCAGCACGTTGCTGCGGGGGCCCGATCTGCCGCCGAGCGAGTGATAGCCCTCCGCCAGCGCGCCGGCCAGCCGGGTCCGCTGCTCGGCGGGCAGCGCTCTCAGCAGGTCCAGGATCTCGGTCCAGCCGCTGCCCCAGTGGCCCTTGTTGGCCGCGGCGACCCTGAGCACGCCGGTGGCGAGCTCTCCCATGTTGCCCTCGTCCGCCCACACGCGGATCCGCTGCGAATAGGTGGCGGTCATCGTCATCCCCCCACCAGCGCGACGAGCTTGAGGAAGGTGACCTCGGTGCCCAGGACCAGCTCGATCTCCTCGTCGGGGTCGGTGACCTGACGGTCCCCCACGAGCACCAGGAAGCCGTTCCCGGCGAAGGCCTTCAGCGCCAGCCCGGTCTGCGCCTCCGGGTCTATCCGGCGGGGCGTGCGCAGCGCGTAGCCGTTCAGCACGCGCTCGGTGTCCTCGGGCTGGACGAGCCCCTGGAACACCTCGGGCGTGTTCGCGTTGTACTCGGCGACCTCCTGGAAGACCCGCCGCCGGATCAGCTCACGCACCGTGAGCCGCTCCTCGGCGATCTCGAGCCCCCAGCCCGCGCCCCGCTCCCCACTGGTCGTCTCGTCGACGAACGTCACCATTCCCATGCCGACAGACAGTACGAGCCCCCACTGACAACCGGTCACCGGGCCCGGGTCAGCCGTCCCGTCCCGGCTCCGTCGTCGGCTCCGAACCGCCCCTCCGTCTGTCGACGGCCGTCAGATCGATGTCGATCACGAAGGGGACGGAAACCTTGAGCCGGTCGTGGAAGATTCCGGTGAGGGCGTACGACCTGGTGGCCGGGTCCAGCTCGTAGACGTAGACGACGGGCAGGCCCTTGCCCTCGTCCTGTTCGACGCGCCAGAAGTTCGGGACCCCGGCCTCGGCGTACTTGCGGGGTTTGACCTCCCGGTCGCGTTCGCGGGAGTCGGGCGAGACCACTTCGACGGCCAGGAGGACGTCACCGGGCTCGTACCAGGTCTGGCCGGGCCCGGTGTTCGCGTCCACCGGAAACACCATGACGTCCGGCTCGGGCCGGTTCTTGATGTCGAGTCTGATCGTCATCTCGCGCATGACATCGAGATGTTCCGGCGCCTGCTCCAGGAGAGCGTTCTCCAGCAGACGCATGCAGCGTCCGTGAAAAGCGGTCTGCGGACTCATGAAGACGAGACTCCCGTCGATCAACTCCGTGTGCGGGGGGAGGCCCGGAATCCGGTCGAGGTCGTCCGCGGTCCAGCCCTCGGGGGGCGGGATCGGCCAGCGGTACGCCGGCTCGCCGTCGAGCCCGTCCTCGGATGCGGCGCTCATCAGTGCTCCCATGGGCTGGAGTCTCGCCTGTCGGTTCAGCGTACCCAGGGGGGACGAGAGGCGCTTCACCTCAACGGGTGATCACGCGTTCGATCCGCGGCCGCCCGCCCCGGATTCGACTTGAACATGTTCAAAAGGAGGTCTACATTCATCTCCGACAGCGTTTTGAACGCGTTCAAGAAAGGGTGGGGGCATGGACCTCACGGTCGTCGCTTACGTCATCTATCTGCTGGTCAGCATCGCGCTGACGGTGTGGGTGGCCCGCACGCTGAGCCACAACGGACGGATCTTCCTGTCGGACGTCCTGCACGGGAACGAGAAGCTCGCCGACGCCGTCAACCACCTTCTGGTGGTGGGCTTCTACCTCGTCAACCTGGGCTTCGTCGCCCTCTATCTGAACCAGAGCGACGAGATCTCCAACGCCCGCGAGATCTTCGAGGCCCTGTCGACCAAGCTCGGTGTCGTCCTGCTGGTGCTCGGCGTCATGCACCTGGGGAACGTCTACGTCCTCAACAAGATCCGGCGGCGGGGCGTCATGGAGCGGGAGCAGACACCGCCGGTGCGGCCGACGGACTGGGCCGCACCCACGGCCGGGGCGTGAGAGCGGTGACCGGCACACCGGCCACCAGGGACCGGGACGCGGCGCGCGTCCCGGTCCTCGGGCTCACCGTCCTCTACGACCCGCGCTGCTCCCTGTGCGCCTTCCTGAAGAAGTGGCTCGCCGGGCAGGCCCAGCTCGTACCGCTGCGGTTCGTGCCGGCCGGCTCCGAGGAGGCCGCCCGGAGCTACCCGCGGCTCGACCACCGCGCCACCCTGGACGAGATCACCGTCGTGGGGGACGCCGGACAGGTCTACCAGGGAGCCGCCGCCTGGATCGTCACCCTGTGGGCGCTGCGCGAGTACCGGGCGCTGGCCCACCGGCTCAGCACCCCCGCGGGCGCGAAGCTGGCCAGGGGCGCGACCCTCGCCGCCGCCAAGTGGCGCGAGGCGCAGGCGCGGCAGCGGTGGGGCGGCGGCGCGTACGAGTGGGGCGACGGCTGGAGCTACGACCCGGTCGCCGGATGGACCTTCGATCCGCCCGCCTGCGACAGCGGCGGATGTACGACGGTTCCCAGTCGTTAGGCTCGTCCCGTGCCAGCACCGACAGACAGCCCCGGCCCCATCGACCCCACCGGGTCCTCCGAGCCCGCCGCGGCTTCCGGACCCGCCGCGGCCCGCGAGCCCGTCAAGTCCCCCGGCAAGGAGGCGAAGAGCCCGGCGAAGAGCGAACAGACCCGGGCCCTGATCCTGGAGACCGCGATGCGGCTCTTCCAGGAACGGGGGTACGACAAGACGACGATGCGGGCCATCGCCCAGGAGGCCGGGGTCTCCGTCGGCAACGCGTACTACTACTTCGCCGGCAAGGAACACCTGATCCAGGGCTTCTACGACCGGATCGCCGCCGAACACCAGGAGGCGGTCCGGGAGGTGCTGGCCCGCGAGACGGACCTGGAGGCCCGGCTCGGCGGAGTCCTCAAGGTGTGGCTGGACATCGCCACGCCGTACCACGAGTTCGCCGTGCAGTTCTTCAAGAACGCCGCCGACCCGGACAGCCCGCTCAGCCCCTTCTCCCCCGAGTCGGAGCACGCGCGCCAGGAGGCGATCAGCGTCCACAAGGAGGTGCTGGCGGGGGCGAGGACCAAGGTGCCGGAGGAACTGCGCGAGGTACTGCCCGAGCTGATGTGGCTCTCCCAGATGGGGCTCGTCCTGTACTGGGTCTTCGACCGCACCGAGAACCGCGAGCGCAGCTACCGGCTCGCCGAGCGCGGCGCGCGTCTGACGGCGCGCGGTGTCTCGCTGGCCCGCTTCCGGCTGCTGCGGCCCCTCGTCCACGAGGTGCACGAGCTGTTCACCGACTTCCTCCCGGGCATGACGAAGGCCCTGCCCGACCCGGCGAAGAAGACGGACTGAGGGCCCGCCCGTCCCGGCGGGACGAACGGACCGAGGGGCGCCCGCCGAGGCGGGCGCCCCCGTGCGCCGTCGGGGTCCGGCGCCCGGCGGTCTCAGTTGACCGCGTCGGCGTCCACCTCCCCCTGGACCAGCTCCACGTCGTACACCAGCGGCTCGTCGGTCACGACGACCTGCTGCGCCCGCGCCCCGTACGAACGGGCCGTCACCGACAGCAGGTACGTCCCCGGAGCCGGGACCGAGACGATGTAGGAGCCGTCGGCCAGCGAGGTCACCCGGTCGAGCTGCCGGCCGCCCTTGGACAGCAGCGTGAGGACCGCCCCGTCGACGGCCTCGCCCTCCGCGTCCCGGACGAACCCGTGCACGGCCGAGGCGCCGCCGCCGGCCTGCTCCACCTCCTTCGACGGCTCCTCCGCGGGCTCCACCGCCAGATGCGGCAGCCGCTTGTCCAGCCCCGCGGGCAGCCACCAGTTGGAGTCGCCGAGCAGGTGCATCGCGGCGGGGACCAGCGCCGTACGGAGGATGAAGGCGTCCAGGGCGACCGCGGCCGCGAGGCCGACACCCGCCATCGCCGCTCCCGCGTCACCGCTCAGGACGAAGGCGAGGAAGACGCACACCATGATCAGGGCGGCCGAGTTGATGACCCGGCCGGTCTCCGCCAGCCCGACGCGCACCGCCCGCGCGTTGTCCTTCGTGTGCACCCATTCCTCGTGCATGCGGCTCACCAGGAACACCTGGTAGTCCATGGAGAGGCCGAACAACAGCGAGAGCATGATGACGGGCAGGAAGGCGTTGATCGGCCCCTCCTTGCCGAGGCCCAGCAGGTCCAGGCCCCAGCCCCACTGGAAGATCGCGACCAGGACGCCGAAGGACGCGGCGGCCGCGATCAGGTTCATCAGCGCGGCCGTCAGCGGGACCACCAGGGAGCGGAAGGCGATCAGCAGGAGCAGGAAACCGAGCCCGATGATCGTGGCGATGAACCAGGGCAGCCGGTCGCCGGTGATCGTGGCGAAGTCCTTCGACACCGCGGTCACACCGCCGACGTGGGCCTTCGCCCCGGCGTCCGGGATCACCCGGTCGCGCAGGGTGTCGATGAGGTCGTCGGTCCTCGCCGACTGCGGCGAGGTCGTCGGGACCACCTGGATCACCGTCACCCCGTTCGCGGGCGGCAGCGCGGCGACCGCGGCGACCCCGGGCGTGCCGCCGATGCTCTTCGCCAGGGCGTCCGTGTCACCGCCGGTCACGACCACCTGCAAGGGACCGTTGAAGCCGGGCCCGAAGCCCTCGGCGAGCAGGTCGTAGGCCTGCCTGGTCGTCGTCGCGCCGTCGTCGTTGCCCTGGTCGGTGGCGCCGAGGCGCAGCGACAGGACGGGCAGCGCGAGGACCACCATCACGGCCAGCGCGAGGGCGGCGATCGTACGGGGACGGCGCTGCACGCTCGTCGACCAGCGGGCCGCGGCCCCGCTCACCTGCTCCGGTTCCGGGCCCTTCGCCGCCAGCTTGCGCCGCTGGCGGCGGCTGAGCACCCGGGTGCCGAGGACGCCGAGGAGCGCGGGCAGCAGCGTGGTGGCCGCGAGCACGCTGAACACGACGGTCAGGGAGGTGCCGATGACCACGCCGTCCAGGAAGCGGAGGTTCGTCACGAGCATGCCCGCGAGCGCGATGCACACCGTGCCGCCCGCGAACAGCACCGCCCTGCCCGAGGTGTTGAGGGCGACCACCGCCGACTCCTCGGCATCCAGGCCGCGCAGGAGACCGCGCCGGTGGCGGGTGACGATGAACAGCGCGTAGTCGATGCCGACGCCGAGGCCGATCAGGGTGGCCAGCAGCGGGGCCAGGTCCGGGATGTCCGTGGCGTGGCTGAGCAGTTGCGTGGAGAACAGCCCCGTGCCCACGCCGAAGACCGCGATGCCGATCGGCAGCAGCATCGCGAAGAGCGAGCCGAAGGCGAGGAAGAGGACGACGGCCGCGGCCAGGATGCCGACCATCTCGGCGAGCCCGGTGGGCGGCTCCTGCACCCGCTGGATCGCCTGGCCGCCCAACTCCACCTGGAGTCCTGCCCGTTCGGCGCCCTGCGCGGTGTCGACGACGTCCTGCACCAGTTCCTTGGGCACGGCGTTCGCCTGCTCGGCGAAGGTGATCTGGGCGTACGCGATCGTGCCGTCCCGGCTGATCTGCGCGGCGCCCCGCTCACCCTCGTACGGCCCCGCGACCTGGCCCACGCCCTTCATGCCCGCGATCTCGTCCAGCACGGGCTGCATCCGGTCGCGCACCGAGGCGTCCCGGGCCGTGCCGTCCGCGACCTTCCACACCACCGTGTCGGTGTCCCCCGCGCTGTCCGGGAAGGCCTTCTCCATCTGGTCGTACGCACGCTTGGAGTCCGTGTTCGGAAGGGAGAACACGTTCGCGTAGTCCGTGCCCGCGGTGGTCGCCGCGAAGCCCAGACCGAACAGCGCACCCACCCACAGCAACAGGACCACCAGCCGGTGCCGATAGCACCACCGTGCCAATGCCGCCACGTTCAACGCTCCTTAGTCGGTCGGTCCCCCAGGTCCTGGACACCAGGATTCGCGGCCGGGCGCGCGGGGGGACACGACCCGCGCATGACTCTCAAGGAACTCCAAGGCACGATCGGCCCCCGCCGCCGACGGCCCGGCCGATACTGGGGACATGACCGCTCACGAGGGAGCCACCGTCCTCGTCGTCGAGGACGAGCCGAGCATCGCGGACGTCCTCACCATCGCGCTGCGCTACCACCGCTTCGAGGTGATGGCCGCGGGATGCGTCCGCGAGGCGCTCGCCCTCGCCGAACGCACCCGCCCCGACGCGGCACTGCTCGACGTGATGCTCCCGGACGGCGACGGCCGGGCGCTCGGCCGTGAACTGCGCCTGCGGCAGCCGGACCTGGCCGTCGTCTTCCTCACCGCGCGGGACGCGCCCGCCGAGATCGTCGGCGCGCTCGGCTTCGGCGACGACTACATCACCAAGCCGTTCAACATCGACGAGGTCGTCGCCCGCATCACCGCCGTGCTGCGCCGCACCAGGCCCGACGACGTCCTGCCGCAGCGCCCGCCCCTGCGCCACGGCGACCTGGAGCTCGACGAGACGACGTACCGCGTCCACCGCGCGGGCACCACGGTCGAGCTCACCCCCACCGAGTACGCGCTGCTGCGCTTCCTCGTCCGCAACGGCGGCCGGATCGTGCCCAAGGAGCAACTCCTGCGCCACGTCTGGCAGTACGAGCACCCGGCCGAGTCGACGGTCGTCGAGACGTACATCAGCTACCTGCGGCGCAAGCTCGAACCGCTGGGCCCGCCGGTGATCCAGACCCGCCGGGGCGTGGGGTACGGGCTCATATGAACCCGCTCGCCCTGCCCGGCCACCGCCCCGCGCGCCGCAGGCACGGCACCCACTCGCTGCGCGGCCAGCTCACGATCGCGAACGTGGGACTGCTGGCCCTCGGCATCGTGGTGGCGACCGCCGTGAGCCTGATGGGCATGCGGCACTACCTCCTCGACCAGGTGGACGCCCAGCTCCTCAAGACCCGCGACTCACTGGGCGGTTCGCAGCTCACCATGCGCCAGATCGACTCGCTGAGCGCCCTCGCGTTCGTGCACGAGCGGATCGGGCCCGCCGCGTACGAGTCGTCGAAGCCGGAATCGATCTTCGCGGCCGTCGACCGCGGCGGCCGGGCCGTCGAGGTGGCCGGCTACGAACCCACCGACACACAGCGCGCGTTCGCCGCCGCCGTGGACGACCCCGACGGCCTCGCCCGCGCCGCCGACCCGCGTGACATCACCGTGCGCGGCGCCGACTACCGGGCGACCGGGACACGGCTCGCCGACGGGACCTACGTCCTGTTCGCCAACTCGACCGACGGACTGCACAAGGGCATCGCGAAGGCGCTCAAGCTCGATCTGACCGTGGGCACCCTGCTGCTGGCGCTCCTCGCGTGTCTGACGATGTTCAGCGTGCGCCGCCGGATGCTGCCGCTGGAGGCCATGGTGGAGACCTCGTCCGCCATCGCCGAGGGCGACCTGACCCGGCGCGTCCCCTCCAGCCAGCATCCGACCCAGGAGGTCGAGCAGCTGCGGCTCGCGCTCAACTCCATGCTCCACCAGGTCGAGTCGGCCTACCGGACGCGCGAGGACAGCGCCGCCCAGCTCCGCCGGTTCGTGGGCGACGCCTCGCACGAGCTGCGCACCCCGCTGGCGGCGATCCGCGGCTACCTCCAGCTCTACGAGAAGGGGATGCTGACCGATCCCGCCGAGCGCAGGCGGGCCTGGGACCGGATGAACGCGGAGACCGAGCGCATGGGCCGGCTGGTCGACGAACTGCTCACCCTGGCCCGCCTCGACCAGCGGCCCGAACTGCGCTTCAGGAACGTCGACCTGAGCCGGCTCGTGCGGGACGCGGCCGCTGACCTGCGCGCCCAGCAGCCCGGCCGCCCGGTGACCGTGGACGCCGAGGGAACGCTGCTCGTGCAGGCCGACGAGTCGGGGCTGCGGCAGGTGCTGGGCAACCTCGTGGGCAACGTACGCACCCACACACCCGGCGACGTGCCCGTGCGGCTCGGTCTGGAGCGCGCGGACGGCGTCCTGCGGCTGTGCGTCGCGGACAAGGGCCCCGGGCTCGCGGAGGAGGACGCGGCGCGCGTCTTCGACCGCTTCTTCCGGGCCGGCGGCGGCGCGGGCAGCGGGCTCGGCATGGCGATCGTGGAGGGCGTGGTGCGGGCCCACGGGGGAAGCGTCGCGGTACGGACGGCACCCGGAGAGGGCCTGGCGGTGACGGTGACGTTGCCGGTGCGGTGAGAACGCGGGAACAGACGGGGCGCGACCGCCGGGAAATCTCCTCTCGCACCGCGTTGACCTGCGGAAACAGGCTTGGGCAGAAGCTGACCGAGGCGGTTGAACACGGGCTGCCGCGGCCCCGTACACCACGACGAGGGCGCTTCGGTCGCTTTTGACCGGCTCGCCACGCCACCAGCGCGCACCGCACGGAAGGACCGCCGGGTTGTCGTTCAACACGAGCTCTCGACAGCTGCCGAACACGGACACCGGTTCCGGCACCGGCCCGGACGAGGACGCCGCCGCCCCGGGTGAGGGAGGGGCAGCGGCCGGGTCGGCCCCCGACGTCACCGCGGCCGAGGGGGCCGCCCCGCTCCGTTGCGGCGAGCCGGAGGAGACCCCGGCGGAAGCCGTCCCCGGTGAAGGAGCGGACGCCGACGGGACCGACAGCGGGACGGCCGCCGACCCGGCCGGGGCCGAAGCACCCGACGGGACCGACGCGGAGGCGGTCACGTCCTCGCCCGAGGACGCCTCCGACGCCCCGGACGCCCCCGGTACGGCCGCCGGGGACGCGGCCGGCGGGAACCCGGTCGGCGAGGACACGGCCGGCGGGGAGGTGCCGCCGGGAGACGAGCCGCCCGTGCCCGGTGGGGGGAGCGGGTGGCGGGACCGGCACCCCGTCGCCGCCCGCGCCCTCGCCCGGACGACGACCCTCGCCGCCGCCGCGTTCGTCCTGTTCGCGCTGCTCATGCCGAGCCGGGCGGACGAGTTCCGGCCGGCCGAATTCCTGCGGATACCGGTGGAGGCCGTCTTCGGCGCCGCGCTGCTGATCGTCCTGCCCCGCCGGCCCCGGATCGCGCTGTCGGCGCTCGCCGGGCTGGTCCTGGGTGTGCTGACCGTCCTGAACATCCTCGACATCGGCTTCAACGAATACCTCGGACGGGGCTTCAACCTCGTCCTCGACTGGCCCCTGTTCCGCGACACGCAGGCCTACCTGGAGGACACGTTCGGCCACGGCGGCGCGCTCGGCATCGCGGCGCTGGCCGTGGCGCTCGTGATCGCGATACTCGTCCTCATGACGCTGTCGGTCGTCCGGCTGGGCGACCTGGTGGCCCGGAACACCGCGATCGCGACCCGCACGACACTGGTCCTGGCGATGGCCTGGGTCACCTGCGCGACGCTCGGCGTGCAGTACACGGGCGTGCCCATCGCCTCCGAGCACGTCGCGCTGGTCGTCCAGGACCGGGCGGCGCGGGTGCGGAAGACCCTGCGGGACGAGGCCGAGTTCGTCCGGATCTCCAAGAAGGACGTCTTCGCGAACACGCCGCCCGGTGAACTGCTCACCGATCTGCGCGGCAAGGACATGATCATCACGTTCATAGAGAGCTACGGCCGCAGCGCCGTCGAGGACCCGGTCGTCGCACCGGGCGTCGAGGCGACCCTGACCGCGGAGAACAGCAAGCTGACCCGGGCCGGTTTCGCGGCGAAGAGCGGCTGGCTCACCTCGGCGACGTACGGCGGCAACAGCTGGCTCGGTCACTCGACGTTCCTGTCGGGCCTGTGGATCAGCAACCAGCAGCGCTACCGCACCGTGACCGCCGGCGACCACCTCACCCTGATCAGCGCCTTCAAGAAGACCGGCGACTACGACACCGTGGGCATCATGCCGGGCGTCCAGAAGGGCTGGCCCGAGCAGAAGTTCTACGGCATCGACAAGGTCTACGACGCCTTCCACCTCGGCTACGAGGGGCCGAAGTTCAGCTGGTCGCCCATGCCCGACCAGTACGCCCTGGCCGCGTTCGAGCGCCTGGTGCACGGCAGGAAGCACGACAAGCCGCTGATGTCGACGATCATCCTGACCTCCAGCCACCAGCCCTGGGCGCCCATCCCCCGGACGGTCCCCGAGGACCAGGTCGGCGACGGCTCGGTCTACGACGCGATCGAGAAGGCCGGCAAGAAGCCCGGCGGCATCATCACCAGCTCGCGGAAGTCGAAGGTGGAGTACGGCAAGGCGATCTCGTACTCGGTGACGAGCCTGATCGACCACCTGGTGAAGCACGGCAACGAGAACACCGTGCTGGTCTTCCTCGGGGACCACCAGCCGATGGCCCGGGTCAGCGGCGCCCACGCCAGCCGTGACGTGCCCGTCTCGATCGTCGCCAAGGACCCCGCGGTGCTCGACAAGATCGCCGACTGGGGCTGGACGGACGGCCTGCGGCCCGGGCACGACGCCCCGGTGTGGAAGATGAGCTCGTTCCGCGACCGCTTCCTGACGGCGTACGGATCCACTCCGCGCCCCTAGGGCGTGGCTGCGTACCGCCGTGGCGTCGGGGGGCCCCCGCCCCCCGGGCCCCCCCGGCCGCCGTCACAGCCAGCTCAGTCGCCAGAGGCGGAAGACGCCGGTCCCGTCGGACAGGTACTGGCCGCCGCCGACGTCCTCGCTGCTGATGACGTAGTCCTTGCGCTGCCACAGGGGGATCAGCGGGACGTCCCGCGCGACCTGTGTCTGGAGCCGCCGGAACGCGTCCGCCGTACGGCTCCGGTCGGCGTCCCGCCGGGTCTCCTCGATCAGACGGTCGACGTTCTTGTCGCTGTAGCCGTTCTTCATGCTGTTGCCGGTGCCGACGAGCGACGCGCCGAAGGTGTCCGCGTCGGGATAGTCGGCGACCCAGCCGACCGCCCAGGCGTCCAGCCCGCCCTCCGCGTACTTCTTCTGGAACTCGGTCCACTCGTATCCCCGGGTCGTCACCTCGAACAGTCCGCCCGTCTCCAGCTGCCACTCCAGCTCGGCCGCCTCCTCGCCCGCGGCTCCCCGTCCCTCGGCGAACCCGTAGGTGAAGCGCACGGGCGGCGAGACCCCGGCCTCGGCCAGCAGGGCCCGTGCCTTCTCGGGGTCCGGGTTCGGATAGGTGTCGAAGAACGAGGTGGAGTGCCCGGTGATCCCCGCCGGGATCAGCCCGTACAGCGCGTCGGTGGTCCCCCGGTACGTCCGGTCGACCAGCCTCTCGCGGTCGACCAGCGAGGCGAGGGCCTGCCGGACGCGCCGGTCGTGCAGCGGCGAGCCCTCGCGCACGTCGAGGACGAGGTTGCGGGTCTCGGCGCTGTCGGCCTCCGTGACGCGTTGCGCGGGGTCGCTCGGCGAGAGCGCGGCGAGCGCGGCGGGCGGGAGCTGGCGCGCCACGACGTCGAGGTCCTTGGCCCGCCAGGCGGCCTGCAGGGCCTCCGAGTTGGCGTAGTAGCGCAGCACGACGGGCCTGCCGAGGTCGTCGACGGCGCCCTTGTAGCGGGGGTTGGGTTCGAGGACGGCCTTCGCGCCCGGCGCGTACGTCTTCAGGACGTAGGGTCCCGTGCCGTCGGCGCCGAAGCCGGTGCGCAGGCTGCGCCGGGGGTAGCGGGTGCTGTCGACGATCGATCCGGCGCCGGTCGCCAGCTTGAACGGGAAGGTCGCGTCGGGCGAGGACAGACGGAAGGTGACGGTCCGGCCGCTCGCGTCCACGTCGGCCAGGCCGGAGAGGAGGGAGGCCGGCCCGACCGCGTCGTCGATGCGCTTGACGCGGTCGAAGGAGAACTTCACGTCCGCGGCGGTCATCGTGCGCCCGCTCGCGAACGTCAGGTCGTCACGGAGTGTGCAGCGGTACGTGCGCAGCCCCGTGCCGGTGAACGCGCAGCTCTCGGCGGCGTCCGGGACGGGCTTGGCGCCGCCGGGCTCGATGGTCAGCAGCGACTGGAAGACGTTGCCGAACAGGGCCCAGGATCCGGCGTCGTAGGCACCGGCCGGATCGAGCGAGGTGACGGCGTCCGTCGTCCCCACCGTGATGGTGCGGTTGCCGTTCCCCGTGGCCGGCAGGAGCTGCCGGCCGGCCAGGGCCGTGCCCGCCACCACGAGCACCATCGCCGGAATCCATAAGCGAACCGATCGCATCGGTGCCCTCCCCAGGCGCCCCGCACGCAACTCCCTCAGTGACGCGGATCACCTAACCACAGGAGTTTCGCACGGGGAAGCGAATCGGGAAGAGTGCTCACGGCCGACGAAAATGATCTTTTCCACCCCTCTTCACAGGGGACTCTCAGGCTTCGCGCGAGGCCAGCTCGACGACCGTGATGTCCGAGGGAGCGCCGACCCGGGTCGGCGGCCCCCAGGCTCCCGCCCCCCGGGAGACGAAGAGCTGGGTGTCGCCGTAACGCTCCAGGCCGGCGACCGTCGGGTTGGCGGCGGCCGCGACGAGGCTGCCCGGCCAGAGCTGTCCGCCGTGGGTGTGTCCGGACAACTGGAGGTCGACTCCGTGGCGTACCGCTTCATGGATCTGCACCGGTTGGTGGGCGAGCAGCACACAGGCCCGCGCTTTGTCGCGGTCTCCGAGCGCCTTGCCGAAGTCGGGGCCCTGCCCCTCGCTCTCGCCCCGCAGGTCGTTCACACCGGCGAGGTCGAACGCGGGCAGCTCGGTCCGCGCGTTCTCCAGGGGGCGGATGCCCAGTTCCCGTACCTCCTGGAGCCACTGCTCGGCTCCGGAGAAGTACTCGTGGTTCCCGGTGACGAAGTAGGACCCGTGCCGGGCGCGCAGACCGGCGAGCGGCGCGGCGGCGGGGCCGAGGTTCTTCACGCTGCCGTCGACCAGGTCGCCGACGACGGCGATCAGGTCGGGCTGGGTGGAGTTGATCGTGTCGACGACCTTCTGCGCGAATCCGCGTCCGAGCAGCGGCCCGAGGTGGATGTCGCTCACGACGGCGATCCGGAAGCCGTGGGCGGACCGGGGCAGTCTGGCGAGCGGTACGGTGACCCGCTTCACCCCGGGTCCGCGCAGCACGCCGTACGTCCCGTGGCCGACGGTCCCCACGGCGACGGCCGCGGCCGCGCCTCCCACGACCCGCGAGACGAACAGGCGCCGCGACGGCGCGGGGACGGCCTTCGCCGGTCCGGCGGGTTCCTCGCCGTCCGCGGGCCCCGTCGATCCGGCCGGTTCCACCGGGGCCACCGGCTCCACCGGGGCCACCGGCTCCGCGGGTTCGGACCGCGTCTTCCGCGCGGGTGCCGCGCCGGAGGCGGACCGCACGCTCTCGCGCGGCTCCGCGCCCTCGGCCGCCGCGGGGGCCCCGGCCCCCTCGGCCCCATCGGCCCCCGGTCGCCGGGCCGTCCGGCGCCCGTCGGCCCACCGCAGGAGCGGCCGCACCGACTCCCCTGCCAGCAGCGCCAGTACGAGGTAGAGGCCCAGCGGCATCCACAGGAACCCGGGCCAGGACAGGGTGCGCTGCAGCCAGAAGGGAGCGTCCGCGCGCTCGCTCGCGAGGGCGCCCACCGTCAGCAGCGGCGCGGCGACGAAGACGGCCGTGCCCAGTCGGCGGGCCGGTCCGGGCCCGCTCGTGGTGTCGCGCACCAGCCTGCGCCAGGCGTACCAGTGCATCCCGAAGAGCACGGCCAGCACGCTCAGGCCTACCAACACGAACAAGATGACCATGACGCCGTATCCCCCGTTATGACGTCTGGCGCAAAGCGCGTACGCCGCGCAACCCGATGACCCCGATGACCGTCCCAAGGACAAACGACACGACGGCGAGCGTCAGGTGCACCCAGAAGTACGCCGTCGGATCACCCGCGTCGTCGAACGCGAGTCCACTGGCGTCTTCCCAGAGATTCTTAGCGAAAGTGACCCAAATGACCCAGCTCCACGCCCCGAAGGCGAGCAGGAACCAGGACACGGGGCGGCTGAGCTTCATGCGTTCAGTATCGCCGTCGCCCACCGTGGTCCGGCGCCGGGGTGGAGAGGGCGAAGCGGCTCCCCCGAACGGTGGCGGGAATTCCCGCCACAACCCCTGTACTTTCTCGATCGTGCCCGCCTCGAAGAAGACCATTCAGCGATCCTTGTTGATCACTTCCGCCACTTTGCTGACCCTTTCCGTCACCGCGCCCGCGTTCGCCGACACCGTCGACGCGAGCCCGACGGCGAGCCCGACGGCAAGCCCCTCGACCTCCCCGTCGCCCTCTTCCCCGGCCTCCCCGTCGGCCACTCCCCCGGCGAACATGTCGAGCCTCGGCGGCGAGCGGCTCGGCCGGCCCGGCAACCAGGTGGACCTCGGCGGCGGCGCCCCCGTCCTGCCCGCGGACATCAGCGCCCGTTCCTGGATCGTCGCCGACGCCGAGTCCGGTGACGTCCTGGCCGCGCACAACGCGCACTGGCGGCTGCCCCCGGCGAGCACCCTGAAGATGCTGTTCGCCGACACGGTGCTGCCCAAGTTCCCGAGGACCACCTCGCACAAGGTGGCCGCCTCCGAACTGGCGGGCGTCGGCGCGGACTCCAGCCTGGTGGGCATAAAGGCGAACCGGACGTACACCGTCCACGACCTGTGGCTCGGCGTCTTCCTGAAGTCCGGCAACGACGCCGTGCACGTGCTGTCCGCGATGAACGGCGGCGTCCCCGAGACGGTCGAGGACATGCAGCAGCACGCGGACGACCTCCAGGCCCTCGACACGCACGTGGTGAGCCCGGACGGCTACGACGCCAGGGGCCAGGTGTCGTCGGCCTACGACCTGACGCTGTTCGCCCGGTCGGGACTCCAGAAGAAGGACTTCCGGGAGTACTGCTCGACGGTGCGGGCCACGTTCCCCGGTGCGGCGGCCGGGAACAAGAAGGGCACGTCCGGCCGCGCGTCCGTCGAGATCCGCAACACCAACCGGCTGCTGTCCGGTGACAGCGACATCACCCCGTACCAGGGCATCGCGGGGGTGAAGAACGGCAACACCACCCACGCGGGCGCCACCTTCACCGGTGTCGCCGAGCGCGGCGGCAAGGTGCTGCTCGTCACGGTCATGAACCCGGAGAAGAAGGAGCACAACGCGGTCTACAAGGAGGCCGCGCAGCTGCTCGACTGGGGCTTCCAGGCCGCGGGCAAGGTCCAGCCGGTGGGCGAACTGGTCGCGCCCAAGGGCGTGGACAGCACCGCCCGACCGGGCGCGAACGCCTCGGACGGGGCGAGCCCCGGCGCGGGCGCCGCGCACGCCTCCCCCAAGCCGGTGGCGGCCTCCACCGCCACCGGCAAGGGGGGTTCGAGCGGCATCGGCATCGCGCTCGGTCTGACCGGCGGCCTCCTCGCCCTGCTCGCGGGGGGCGCCTTCCTGGTCAACCGGCGCTGGCCGCTGCCGGACCTGGTGCGCCGCCGCCGCTGACCGTCCCGGGCCCGGGGTCCCGCCTCGTGCTCCTCGTGCTCCTCGTGGCCCCCGCGTCCCCGCGGGCCCCCGGGCCGGACGGCTCCCGCGAGCCGTCCGGTCCGTCCGGTGCCGCGGGCCCGCCGTCGCCCTCCGCCTCCCGGTCCCGCCCCTCGCCCGGTGTCGCCGTCCAGGCGGCGGAGTACAGGAGCAGTTTCGAGGTGAAGTTGATCCACAGGAGCAGCGCGATCGGCACCCCGAAGGCCCCGTACATGCTCTTCGACGCCACACCCCGCATGTAGCCGCTGAGCAGTATCTTGAGCAGCTCGAACCCGACGGCGCCGATCAGTGCCGCGACGATCAGCCGGCGGCGCGGCGGCTCGACACCGGGCAGCAGCGTGAGGACGTACAGCAGGACCAGGAAGCCGGCGAGCACGGCGACGGCGAAGGCGACGACCCGGAGGAGGGTGCTCCCCCAGCCGTGCTCGTCGAGGCCCACCTGCCGGGCCGACCAGCCCATCGCCGTGGACGCGAGGGTGGAGACGCCGATGGTGAGGAGCAGCGCGCCGCCGAGACCGACGAGGACTCCCCCGTCCTTGATCTTGCGCAGGACGGGGTTCTCCTCGTCGTCGGGCAGCTCCCAGACCACGCGCAGGCACTCCCGCATGGAGCCGACCCAGCTGATGCCGGTGACCAGCAGCAGGGCACCGGCGACGAGCCCGATCGTGCCGGCGTTCTGGACGAGGCCGTTGATGTCGAGCTGGTCGGAGATGCCCGGCACCTGCTCGGCGAGCTTGTCCTGAAGGTCCTTCTGCTGCTCGGTGCTGAGCGTGGCGGCGGCGATCGCCGCCGCCACGGTGAGCAGCGGGAACAGCGCCACGAAGCTGATGAAGGTCATCGCCGCGGCGAGCCGCGTCCACTTCACGCGGTCCAGCCGCTCGTACGACCGCCACGCGTGCGTGGCCGTCAGGCGTACGACCCAGGGGCCCACGCCGGGAATCCTCTTCAGCCAGTCCATGATCCGACTCTGCCCTCGCTTCGGAAAACCAGTGACCGTGTACCCCAGAAACGCAGGACCGTGGCGAGTGCCATGCCTGCTCCCGCCCCCGAGACGGTGTCCGCGCGCGGTGAGGTGAACCCGAGGCCGTAGTGGCTGACGGCGATGCACAGCAGCTGCACCAGCGCGCCCGCGACGTTCACCGCGAAGAAGACCAGGTACGGGCGCGGGCCCCGGACCGCCGCGTGCCGGTAGGTGCCGAGGGCGTTCCCGGCGTACGCCACCGAGCAGCCCGCGAGGAAGGACAGCGCCTTGGCCGTCAGCGGGCCGAGGCCCACCGGGCCGCGGAGCCAGAGGAAAAGGCCGAGGTCGGCCGCGTAGGCGAGGGCGCCGACCGCGGCGAACCCGAGGAGCTCCCGCAGAAACCGGCGCCGGGGGCGGACCTCGTCCGGGGCCGCCACCGGGCCGGAGCCCGCCGCCGAAACCCCGGCCGAGACCGAGCCGGAGGCCGAAGCCGAGCCCGCCTCCGAGGTCGAGGCCGAGGCCGCCACCGGTCCTGGGGCGGCGGCCCGGGCGTCCGTCCCGTGGCCGGCGAGGACGCCGGGTCCCGGCCGGTGCCCGGCGCTGCTCACCAGTTCGCCACGGCGAGCCCGTACATCGCCAGCCACACCAGTCCGATGAGGGCGAGCGGCCGGTCGCGCAGGACCACGTCCTCCGGTTCGCCCGCCGTGCCCCGGTCGGCGAAGACCGCGTAGCGCAGGACCGCCAGGATGAAGGCGACCATGGAGAGCTGACGCCACGGCAGCAGTCCGGCGCTCGGCACCCCGCCCTCCTCCAGGGCCCACAGGCAGTAGCCGAGGACGGAGACCCCGGCGGCGAGCTGCCAGACGAAACGCAGGTAGCCGGTCGTGTACTCGGTGAGCAGCGCTCGCGTGGCGCCCGATTTCCCGGCCATCTGCACGGCTTCGGAGTAGCGCTTCGCCGAGACCATGAACAGCGCCCCGAAACCGGTGGTGATGAGGAACCAGCGCGAGAGCGGGATGCCGAGGGCGAGTCCGCCGATCACGGCCCGCATCAGGAACCCGGTCGTGACGACGACGAGGTCCACGACGAGCACGTGCTTCAGGCTGACGCAGTAGGCGAGTTGCATGCCGAGGTACGCGGTCAGCAGCGCGCAGACGGGGGCCGAGCAGAGCCAGGCGGCGGCCGCGGGCGCGAGGACCCCGAGGGTGCCGCCGACGGCGTACGCGACCGGGACGGGGACCTGGCCCGCGGCGACGGGCCGGTGGCGCTTCACGGGGTGGGCGCGGTCGGCGGCGGCGTCCCTGGCGTCGTTGATCAGGTACACCGCGGCGGCGCAGGCCGTGAACAGGACGAAGACCAGGACGATCTGACTGGCGGCGTGCTGCGAGAAGAGGCGTCCCGCGGCGGCCGGGGCGGCCACGACGAGCACGTTCTTCACCCACTGCCGGGGGCGCGCGGTCCTGACGAGGCCCCGCAGCAGTCCGGCCAGGCTCCGCGGCGGCGGGGCGAGGACCGGGGCGCGTTCCAGGAGCGCCGTGCGCTCAGCCATGGCCGGCCCCGATCCAGCGGGCGCCCAGTCCGGCCGCCGCCGCGCCCAGGGCGGCGCCGGCGGCGACGTCCGTGGGGTAGTGGACGCCGACGACGAGGCGGGAGAGGCACATCGCGGCGGCGAGCGGCGGGACGGCGTACGCGCCGAGCGTGCCGTAGGCCACCGCCGCGGCGGCGGAGGAGGCCGCGTGCGAGCTGGGGAAGGAGTGCCGTCCGGCCGTGCGCACCCGGGGTGCCACGTGCGGGGGACGCGGACGGCGCACGATCCGTTTCACCCCCATGCTCGCGAGGTGCGCGCCGGCGGTGAGCGCCGTCGCGCGCAGCCACGCGCCGCGCCGCCCGCGGTCGGCCGCCGCCCCGGCGAGCCCCGCGGCGAGCCACAGTGCGCCGTGCTCCCCGCTCCAGGACAGGGCGCGCGCGGCGGCCGCCACGCGCGGGTTCCCGCCGTACGCGTGGAGCGCGGACAGCAGCCGCCGGTCCATGCCGTCCGGTGGACGGTCCGCGCCGTCGGGCCGCCGATCCGTCGCGTCACGGTCGTCAAGGTCGTCCATGTGATGCCACTCTCCTAGGGAGCGGCCGCGGAATTACGGCAATCTTGGACGACATCCCCTTAATCACCCATTTCGGTGAGGAGCCGGGAGCGCAGGGCGAATCGCCCCGTCGCGTACCCCGGGCGGCGCTACGGTCACGGGCATGCCTGCCGACTCCGTCTCCGTCACGGGTTGGGGCCGCACCGCCCCGACCACCGCCCGTATGGTCCGCCCGCGCACCTACGGGGAGGCGGCGGCCGCCGTCCGGGAGTGCGGGGCGCGGGGCGGGATCGCCCGGGGGCTCGGACGGGCCTACGGCGACGCCGCGCAGAACGCCGGCGGGGCGGTGCTCGACATGACGGGCCTCGACCGGATCCACGCCGTCGACGCGGACGGCGGCACGGTCCTGTGCGACGCGGGGGTGTCCCTGCACCGGCTCATGGAGGTCCTGCTCCCCCTCGGCTGGTTCGTGCCGGTGACCCCGGGGACCCGCTACGTGACCGTGGGCGGCGCGATCGGCGCGGACATCCACGGCAAGAACCACCACGTGTCCGGCTCCTTCGCCCGGCACGTCCTGTCCTTCGAGCTCCTGACGGCGGACGGCGAGATCAGGACGGTCGGGCGCGGCACCCCGCTGTTCGACGCCACGGCGGGCGGCATGGGCCTGACCGGTGTGATCCTGACGGCGACCGTCCGTCTCCAGCCGGTGGAGAGCGCCCTGATGTCCGTCGACACCGAACGCGCGGTGGACCTGGACGACCTGATGGCCCGTCTCACCGCCACCGACCACCGGTACCGCTACTCGGTCGCCTGGATCGACCTCCTCGCGCGCGGAGCGGGGACGGGGCGCTCGGTCCTGACCCGCGGCGACCACGCGCCGCTGGACGCGCTGCCCCCGCGGGCCCGGCGGCATCCGCTGGCGTTCCGCCCGTCGCGTCTGCCGGCCGCCCCCGGCTTCGTGCCGGAGGGACTCCTCGGGCGGACGACGGTGGGCCTCTTCAACGAGCTCTGGTACCGCAAGGCGCCCCGCGCGCGGACCGGTGAACTCCAGCCGATCCCGGCCTTCTTCCACCCCCTCGACGGAGTGCCGCACTGGAACCGGGTCTACGGGCGCGGCGGCTTCGTCCAGTACCAGTTCGTCGTCGGACACGGGCGGGAGGAGACCCTGCGCCGGATCGTGCGGCGCATCTCCGAACGCCGCTGCCCGTCCTTCCTCGCCGTCCTGAAGCGCTTCGGGGAGGGCGATCCGGGCTGGCTGTCCTTCCCCGTGCCCGGCTGGACCCTGGCCCTGGACATCCCGGCGGGCCTGCCGGGCCTCGGCGCCTTCCTCGACGAGCTGGACGAGGAGGTGGCGGGCGCCGGAGGGCGCGTGTACCTCGCCAAGGACGCCCGGCTGCGGCCCGAACTGCTGGACGTCATGTATCCGCGGCTCGGCGCGTTCCGGTCGCTGCGCCGGGAGCTCGACCCGCGGGGAGTCTTCACCTCGGACCTGTCCCGCCGCCTCGGTCTGTAGGAGAACCCGCGCCGTTCACCCGCGCCCGGGCCGCACCCGGCCCGCACCCGGCCCGCGGAGCGCCCGCTTCCGCACGCCCCTCCGGTTTCCCGTCTCTAGGAGCTAGCTGTCATGAAGGACGCCTTCGGATTCCCCCAGTCCCTGCTGGTCCTCGGCGGCACGTCCGAGATCGCGCTGGCCACCGCGCGCCGGATGATCACCCGGCGCACCCGCACGGTGTGGCTCGCCGGACGGCCGGTGCCCGCGCTGGAGGAGGCGGCCGGGCGGCTGCGCGGGCTCGGCGCCGACGTCCGCACCCTCGCCTTCGACGCCCTCGACCCCGAGTCCCACGAGACCGTGCTCGGCAAGGTCTTCGCCGAGGGTGACATCGACATGGTGCTGATGGCCTTCGGGGTGCTCGGCGACCAGTCCCGGGACGAGAAGGAGCCGGCAGCCGCGGTCCGGGTCGCGCAGACCAACTACACGGGCGCGGTGTCCTCGGGCCTGGTGTGCGCGCGGGCGTTGCAGGCGCAGGGGCACGGTTCCCTGGTGGTGCTGTCCTCGGTCGCGGGCGAACGGGCCCGCCGCTCGAACTTCATCTACGGCTCCAGCAAGGCGGGTCTGGACGCCTTCGCGCAGGGTCTGGGCGACGCCCTGCACGGCACGGGGGCGCACGTCATGGTCGTACGTCCCGGATTCGTGCGCACGCGGATGACGGCCCATCTGCCGGAGGTGCCGCTGTCGACCACCCCGGAGGCGGTGGCCGAGGCGATCGAGCTGGGGCTGAGGCGCCGCTCCGAGACGGTGTGGGTCCCGGGGGTCCTGCGGATGGTCATGTCGGCGCTCCGGCACACGCCCCGGGCGGTGTTCAGGCGGCTGCCGGTCTGAGACGGCCCTCAGAGCGCCGGGAGCGTGGTGTCCCGCTCGGGCGAGGTGGCCTGCGGGGGCACCACGGCGCCGCCGAAGGCGAACTCGCGGAGCTTGCGCCACACGCCGTCGGCGCCCTGCTCGTAGAGCGCGAACCCGGTGCAGGGCCACCCGGCCTCGTAGTCGGAGAGCGCCTCGAAGGCGTGGTCCATGGCCGCCTCGTCGATGCCGTGCGCCACGGTGACGTGCGGGTGGTACGGGAACTGGAGCTCGCGGGCGACGGGCCCCGAGGTGTCCCGGACCTGGTTCTGGAGCCGGGTGCAGGACTCCGCGCCCTCGGCGACCCTGACGAACACGACCGGTGACATGGGGCGGAAGGTGCCCGTGCCGGACAGCCGCATCGGGAACGGGCGCCCGGCGGATGCGACCTCGACGAGGTGCGCCTCGATCGCGGGCAGCGCCGCTTCCTCGACCTCGGTCGGCGGCAGCAGGGTGACGTGGGTGGGAATGCAGCAGGCCGCGGGATCACCGAAGCCCGCGCGCCGCTCCTGGAGCAGGCTGCCGTGAGGCTCCGGAACCGCGATCGACACGCCGATCGTTACGGTCCCCACGTCGTCTCCTGTCGTTGTCGATGGTCAGGGCTGTTCGGTGGTGCTGCGCACGGGGGGCGATCGCTCGGCCCCCGGCTTTCGACTGTACGGCGGTACGACCCGCAATCGGCCGTCGCGGGAGTGTCGCGCTCGTCTCGTACTGACTGCCGAAGGTGATGTGGTAGGGGCCGTGCCGTCGTCCGACGGACGGGCGGGCAGGGCCGCCGACAGGGCGGCCGGCCCCGGCCGTCAGTGCTTGGCGGGCAGGAACCCGACCCGCTCGTACGCCTGGGAGAGCGTCTCCGCGGCGACGGCGCGCGCCTTCTCGGCGCCCTTGGCCAGGATCGAGTCCAGCGTCTCCGGGTCGTCCAGGTACTGCTGGGTGCGCTCCCGGAACGGCGTCACGAAGTCGACCATGACCTCGGCGAGGTCCGTCTTCAGCGCGCCGTACATCTTGCCCTCGTACTCCTGCTCCAGCGCGGCGACCGACGTGCCGGTGAGGGTGGAGTAGATGGTGAGGAGGTTGCTGACGCCCGGCTTGTTCTCCGCGTCGTACCGGATGACGGTGTCCGTGTCGGTGACCGCGCTCTTGACCTTCTTCGCGGTGACCTTCGGGTCGTCGAGCAGGTTGATGAGCCCCTTCGGCGTCGAGGCCGACTTGCTCATCTTGATCGACGGGTCCTGGAGGTCGAAGATCTTCGCCGTCTCCTTGAGGATGTACGGCTTGGGGATCCTGAACGTGTCGCCGAAGCGGCCGTTGAAGCGCTCCGCGAGGTCACGGGTCAGCTCGATGTGCTGGCGCTGGTCCTCGCCGACCGGGACCTCGTGGGCCTGGTACAGCAGGATGTCCGCGACCTGGAGGACCGGGTACGTGAAGAGGCCGACGCTCGCGCGGTCGGCGCCCTGCCTGGCGGACTTGTCCTTGAACTGGGTCATGCGGGATGCCTCGCCGAAACCGGTGAGGCAGTTCATCACCCAGGCGAGCTGCGCGTGCTCGGGGACATGGCTCTGGACGAAGAGCGTGCAGCGCTCGGGATCGAGACCGGCGGCGAGGAGCTGCGCGGCGGCGAGCCGGGTGTTGGCCCGGAGGTCCGCGGGGTCCTGGGGAACCGTGATCGCGTGCAGGTCGACGACCATGTAGAACGCGTCGTGGGACTCCTGGAGCGCCACCCACTGGCGGACGGCGCCGAGGTAGTTGCCGAGGTGGAACGAGCCTGCCGTGGGCTGGATTCCGGAGAGCACGCGAGGACTGTCAGAGGCCATGTTCACCATTCTCTCAGGTGCGGGGCCCGGCTCCGGAACTGGCCGGAAAGAGACGGGACACGGGCGGGACGGCGCCGCGGACCCGGAACCGCACCCTCCGGATCTCCGGCCGATCGGCACAGACGGTGACGATTTCGCTCACCTGAGCGGCTTTCGAACACTCGCCGTCATCGAAGTGCAACGGTGAGGTGACGTTCCGGCCCGAGGGGGTGTTTTCGAGGTGCGCGAACGCTTAGAAATGCCGGACCGCCCGGTAACCGGATTCGGAAAGGGCGGAGCGCTGCTCGGACGTCGCCGTCGAGGGGAACCCCGGCGGGTCCGTCGGCGTACCCAGAAATTGGCACAACGATGTGCGGGCCGGCTCTGCGTCGGCCGGTTGGGAATTCCATGCGCGGGCTTCGTGAACTGGTCACGGTGGTGGGGGCGTTGGGCGCGACCGCCGCGGCGGCGGTGTCGGTGGCACCGGCCGCCCTGGCCGACCCGGCGGCGGTCGCACCGGCGGTCCGGGAGAGCGCCGGGAACACCGCGCAGAGCTCCTCGGGCGACAGCCCGGACATCGTCCTCACCGTCGCCGGTGACACGGGACTGCCGACCACCATGCACAGCGGCGATCCGGATTTCGGACGGCTGTGGCGGCTTCTGTCGCCCCGGTACACGGGGCCGAAGAAGACGCCCGACGAGTGGGCGGACGGCCGCCTCCCCGCTCCCCAGGTCACGGTGATCTGGGGGGTCACAAATCCCGGGGGTGACGTCAGCATCGAGCGCCAGGACCAGGTGTTCCTCACCGCGGACGGCGCGCCGTGGGTGCGGTCGAATCTGGCTCCCGACCTGGTGGGCGGCGACTTCCGCTGGCACCGGGCGCCGCTCTCGGTGTTCGCCGAGCTGCTGAAGGAAGGAAAGCTCTTCGGCTCCGGATCGCCCACCTCCGCCGTCCGGGTGGCGCTCGACCCGGCGGCGTGGGCGGTCCCCGGACTCGCCGCGGGCCTGGCCCTGGGCGTCGGGGCCACGTGGTTCGTCCGCCGCGCGACGGTCCGGCGCGTGAACACCGAGCCACTGCGGGAGCCGCGCCAGGAACTGGTCGAGGTCTGCTGACCGGACGGCGCCGATCGTCCGGCGCCGTCCGGCCCGGTCGCCTCGCGCCGGACGGCTCACGATCCGTCCGGTCCCGGGGCCGGACGGATCCGGCCCCGGTGCGGCGGGTCAGCCGAGGTCGATCTCCGGGTAGAGCGGGAAGCCGGTGAGCAGGTCGCTCGCGCGGTGGGCGATCTCGTCGGAGATCTTCGCGTCCAGGACGTGCTGCGCCTTGGACGGGGCGCCCTTGGCGGTGGTGCCCGCCTCGGCGGCGGTCAGGACCCGGTCGATCAGACCGGCGATCTCGTCCATCTCGGTCGCGCCGAGACCGCGGGTGGTCAGCGCGGGGGTTCCGATGCGGATGCCGGAGGTGTACCAGGCGCCGTTCGGGTCGGCGGGGATCGCGTTGCGGTTGGTGACGATGCCCGAGTCCAGCAGCGCGGACTCGGCCTGGCGGCCCGTCAGGCCGTAGGAGGAGGCGACGTCGATGAGGTTGAGGTGGTTGTCGGTGCCGCCGGTGACCAGGGTGGCGCCCCGGCGCATCAGGCCCTCGGCCAGGGCGCGGGAGTTGTCGACGACGGCCTGGGCGTAGTCGCGGAACTCCGGGCGGCGGGCCTCGGCGAGCGCGACGGCCTTGGCGGCCATGACGTGGGGCAGCGGGCCGCCGAGGACCATCGGGCAGCCGCGGTCGACCTGCTCGGCGAGGGTCTCGTCGCACAGGACCATGCCGCCGCGCGGGCCGCGGAGCGACTTGTGCGTGGTGGTGGTGACGATCTGGGCGTGCGGGACCGGGTCGAAGTCGCCGGTGAGGACCTTGCCCGCGACCAGGCCGGCGAAGTGCGCCATGTCGACCATGAGCGTGGCGCCGACCTCGTCGGCGATCTCGCGCATGATCCGGAAGTTCACCAGACGGGGGTAGGCGGAGTACCCGGCGACGATGATCAGCGGCTTGAACTCGCGGGCGGAGACGCGCAGGGCCTCGTAGTCGATGAGACCGGTGGCCGGGTCGGTGCCGTACGAGCGCTGGTCGAACATCTTTCCCGAGATGTTCGGGCGGAACCCGTGGGTGAGGTGGCCGCCGGCGTCCAGGGACATGCCGAGCATGCGCTGGTTGCCGAAGGCCTGACGCAGTTCGGCCCAGTCGGCCTCGGTGAGGTCGTTGACGTTGCGGACGCCGGCCTTCGCGAGGGCCGGGGCCTCCACGCGGGCGGCGAGGACGGCCCAGAAGGCGACGAGGTTGGCGTCGATGCCGGAGTGCGGCTGGGCGTAGGCGTGCTCGGCGCCGAACAGCTCGCGGGCGTGCTCGGCGGCGAGGGCCTCGACGGTGTCGACGTTGCGGCAGCCCGCGTAGAAGCGGCGCCCGACGGTGCCCTCGGCGTACTTGTCGCTGAACCAGTTGCCCATGGCCAGGAGGGTGGCCGGGGAGGCGTAGTTCTCGGACGCGATCAGCTTCAGCATGTCGCGCTGGTCGGCGACCTCCTGGCCGATGGCGTCCGCGACGCGGGGCTCCACGGCCCGGATCACGTCGAGGGCGCTGCGGAAGGCGGTGGACTCGGTGGAAAGGGGCTCTGACATGACGGCCTCCGGACGTTGCTTTCAGCGTTCACGGGTCGGCCCAGGCGCACGGCACTTTGTTGCCACGACTCCTCGCCCGGACACTCCGGGCTCCTCGGGACGGCCTGCTTCTTCGTCCGGAGGTCCGGGATCGCCCCGGGAAGCCACAGCGCGGGTGCCGCTCCCCGATGGTCGGTCCCATCCCAGCGCGCCAGTCACGGCCCCGCCGGTCAGCCTACCGGGCGCGCCGGATCACCGGGGTCCCCGGTCCACCATGCGAGCGACGATAGGAAAGAGGCCATGAGCCCACCCCCGTGCCGCTCGCCCGAGAACGGAGATCCCGTGACCACCATGGATGCCAGGGAGACGACGGAGGCGTTCATCGCCTCGGCCGACGCGCACAGCGCGCACAACTACCACCCGCTGCCGGTCGTCGTGGCGACGGCGGACGGGGCCTGGATGACGGACGTCGAGGGACGCCGCTTCCTCGACATGCTGGCCGGATACTCGGCGCTGAACTTCGGCCACGGCAACCGGCGGCTGATCGAGGCCGCCAAGGCGCAGATGGACCGGGTGACGCTGACGTCGCGGGCGTTCCACCACGACCGGTTCGCGGACTTCTGCCGGGAGCTGGCCGCGCTGTGCGGCATGGAGACGGTCCTGCCGATGAACACCGGCGCGGAAGCGGTCGAGACCGCCGTGAAGACGGCCCGGAAGTGGGGGTACCGGGTCAAGGGCGTCCCGGCCGAGATGGCGAAGATCGTGGTCGCGGGCAACAACTTCCACGGGCGTACGACGACGGTCATCAGCTTCTCGACGGACCCGGAGGCCCGGGCCGACTTCGGCCCGTACACCCCGGGCTTCGAGATCGTGCCGTACGGCGACCTGACGGCCATGCGGGCGGCGGTCACGGAGAACACGGTGGCCGTGCTGCTGGAGCCCATCCAGGGGGAGGCGGGGGTGCTGGTGCCGCCGGCCGGTTATCTGCCGGCCGTGCGGGAGCTGACGCGGGAGCGGAACGTGCTGTTCGTCGCGGACGAGATCCAGTCGGGTCTGGGGCGCACCGGCCGTACGTTCGCGTGCGAGCACGAGGGTGTGGTGCCGGACGTGTACGTCCTCGGGAAGGCGCTCGGCGGCGGGGTGGTGCCGGTGTCGGCCGTGGTGTCGAGCGCTCAGGTGCTGGGGGTGTTCCGGCCCGGGGAGCACGGGTCGACCTTCGGCGGGAATCCGCTGGCCTGCGCGGTGGCGCTGGAGGTGATCGCGATGCTGCGGACGGGCGAGTACCAGCGGCGGGCGGCCTCGCTCGGCGAGCGTCTGCACCGGGAACTGGGCCTGCTGAAGGACTCCGGCCACGTCACGGCGGTGCGCGGGCGCGGCCTGTGGGCGGGCGTCGACATCGCCCCCGCGTACGGCACGGGCCGGGAGGTCTCGGAGCGGCTGATGGAGCGGGGCGTCCTCGTCAAGGACACCCACGGCGTCACCGTCCGGATCGCCCCGCCGCTGGTCGTCTCCGAGGAGGACCTGGACTGGGGCCTGGCGCAGTTCCGGGCCGTGCTGGGGGCGTAGGGCCCCGGACCCGGGAGGACCCGCGACGGACCCCGGGCCCGGGAACACCTGGGCCGGACCCCGGGCCCTGGAAGACCCGCGGGCGGACACGCCCTAGAGGATCACGTGGGGCAGGAAGCGGGCGTACCCGTCCGTGATCGGTCCCGAGGACTCCCGGATGCCGAGGCCCGCCGGTTCGTCCTCGACGACCCAGGCGCCGAGGACGACACGGTTGCCGTCGAAGGACGGGAGCGGCGCCAGCTCCTGGTAGCAGCAGGCCTCTTCCCGTACGACGGGAGCGGCGCCCGCCTCGTGGATCGTCACACCGGCGCCCTCTCGGCCGAGCAGGGGCTTGGCGACGTAGCCCTTCGTGCGGGCCAGCTCGCGCGGGCCGTCGAGGTAGGCGGGGAGCAGGTTCGGGTGGTCCGGGTGGAGCTCCCAGAGGACGGCCAGGAGCGCCTTGTTGGAGAGGAGCATCTTCCAGGCGGGCTCGATCCACAGGGTCGTACCGGTGCCGCCGCCGTTGTCGAGGGTGTCCAGGACGTGGCCGGCGAACGCGTCGGTGGTGAGCCACTCCCAGGGGTAGAGCTTGAAGCAGCTGCGGATGAACGCGAGCCGGTTGTCGACGAAGCGGCCGGAGAGGGGGTCCCAGCCGATCTCCTCCATGGAGATCCAGTCCGTGTCGAGACCGGCCTGCTCCGCGGTCTCCTTCAGGTAGGCGACCGTCATCAGGTCCTCGCCGAGTTCGTCCACGGCGGAGTGCGCGAAGTAGAGCGGGCCGCCCGGCGGCAGGAGGGCGCCCTGCCTCTTCCAGGCCGCGACGAGGCGTTCGTGGAGGGAGTTCCACTGGTCGGCGCCGGGGAAGCGCTCCTCCATCCAGAACCACTGCGGGCTCGCGGCCTCGACCAGCGAGGTCGGTGTGTCGGCGTTGTACTCGAGGAGTTTCGCCGGGCCCGTTCCGTCGTAGCGCAGGTCGAAGCGGCCGTAGACCGACGGGAGTTCGGCGCGCCGGTGCCAGGCCTCGGATACGGCGGCCACGACCCGGGGGTCGTCGATGCCGAGGTCGGCGAAGCGCCCCCGCTCGACGATGTGGCCGGCCGCCGCCAGGCACATGGCGTGCAGTTCCTCGACGACCTCCTCCAGCGCCTCCACCTCGGGCAGCGAGAAGACGTAGTGGGCGCTCTCGTCCCAGTAGGGGCGCAGGGAGTCGTCGGGGTGGCGGGTGAGGGGGTAGATCAGCCCCTGCCCCTCGACGGTCTGCTGCCAGCCGGGACGGGGGGTGATGGTGCGGCGTTCCATGAAGTGCGTGGTTCTCCGTCTCGGCGGGTGGGTTCTCCGTCTCGGCGGCGGGCCGGGGGCCGGGGCCCTCGCTCCGGCCCCCGGGCCGCGGGTCAGCCGCCGGAGCTGCCCTCGCCGCCGCCGAAGCCGCCGCGGTGGACGCCGCCGCCCGAACCCCCGGTGCCGCCGGAGCCGCCGGGCTTGGCGAAGGAGCCGCCGTCGACCCAGCCGCTCTTCTTGTCGCCGCCGTAGTACCAGCCGGTGTGGTACGACCCCGAGGAGGACTTGCAGTTCTTGTCCGCGACGACCTCGTAGCCCTTGGCGGCGTTGTAGCTGTCGCGGTCGACGCAGCGCTTGTCCGGGTCCGAGGAGCAGGCGGTGAGTGTCGCCGCGAGGAGTCCCATGCCGCCGAGGACGACCGTTCCCGAGCGCAGTTGCCGCCGTACGTCTGCCATGTTCGTTCCCCCGTTTGTTCTTTGAAGTTCGCTTTTTGATTGAAGACGACAGATTAGAGATCCCGCGTCCCGCGAGTCCACGACGGCCCCCGAAGAGGGACCGTCCCCTACAGTCGCTTCGTGCTCTTTGGAATGATCTGCGCCCTTGGTGCCTCGGTCTGCTTCGGTACGGCGACGGTCCTGCAGGCGATGGCCGCACGGGCCGCGGGCGAGGGCGGGACGGGCGAGGGGGCGGGAGGCGCGGCCGTCCTGCTGCTGCGGGCGCTGCGGCAGTGGCGCTATCTGGCGGGACTGGGCCTCGACGGGGTCGGGTTCGTGCTCCAGATCCTCGCGCTGCGGTCGATCCCGATCTACGCGGTCGGCGCGGCCCTCGCGGCGAGTCTGGCCGTCACCGCGGTGGTCGCCTCGCGGCTGCTCCACGTGCGCCTGAGCCGGGTCGAGTGGGGCGCGGTGGCGGTGGTGTGCGCCGGGCTCGCGATGCTGGGGCTCGCGTCCGGGACGGAGGGGGACCGGACGGGGTCCCCGGCGTTGAAGTACGCGATGCTGGGGACGTCCCTGGCCGTCCTGGTGCTGGGGCTCGTCGGCGGACGGCTGCCCGACCGGGGGCGGGCACTCGCGCTGGGCCTCGGAGCGGGATTCGGGTTCGGGGTGGTCGAGGTGGCGGTACGGCTGATCGCCGACCTCGACCCGGGCGGGCTGCTGGCCAACCCGGCGACGTACGCGCTGCTGATCGGCGGCGGCGCCGCGTTCCTGCTGCTCACCACGGCCCTGGAGCGGGGGTCGGTGACGACCGCCACCGCCGGTCTCGTCATCGGGGAGACCATCGGGCCCGCGCTGGTGGGGGTGGTGTGGCTGGGCGACCGCACCCGCGAGGGGCTGACCTGGCTGGCGGTCCTCGGTTTCGCGGTGGCGGTGGCGGGGGCCCTGGCGCTGGCACGGTTCGGCGAGGCACCGGCGACGGAGCCGTCCGTACCGGTGTCGTCGTGAACCGTGCGGCCCGCGTGCGCCCCGGTGGACCCGTTCGATCACGCACCCCCCTTCAGGGAAGCGCCCGGCACAGCGCGTCGAGGGCGCCCGACCAGGCGTGGTCCGGCGGCGTGCCATAGCCGACGACCAGGGCGTCCCGGTGCGGCACGAGCGCGTCCGGATGACGGTGGCGGGAGAGGCCGTGGACGGCCAGGCCCTGGAAGGCCGCGGCCTGGACGACCGACCGCTCGGTGCCCGGCGGGAGCCGGAGCACGGCGTGCAGCCCGGCCGCGATGCCGGTGGCGCGCACGTCGGGCGCGCGGGTGGCGAGCGCCGCGACGAGGGCGTCCCGGCGGCGCCGGTAGCGCAGCCGGGCGGAGCGGACGTGACGGTCGTAGGCGCCGGAGGTGATGAACTCCGCCAAGGTGAGCTGGTCGAGCGCCCCGGTGGACCAGCCGCCCTCCCCCTTCAGGGAGACGACCTCGTCCACGAGCGACGGCGGCAGGACCAGCCAGCCGAGGCGCAGCGCGGGCGCCAGTGACTTGCTGGCGGTGCCCAGGTGGACCACGTGGTCGGGGTCGAGGCCCTGCAACGCGCCGACGGGCTGGCGGTCGTAGCGGAACTCGCCGTCGTAGTCGTCGTCCAGGACGAGCCCGCCGGTGCGGCGCGCCCAGGCGACGACGGCGGCCCGGCGGTCCGGGTGCAGGGGCACGCCCATCGGGAACTGGTGGGCGGGGGTGAGGAGTACGGCCCGTACGCCCGTCATGTCACGGGTGTCGGTGCCGAGTTCGTCGAACGGCAGGGGGACCGTGCGCAGGCCCGACCGGTGCAGGAGCGTCCAGTGCACGTCCAGCCCGTACGACTCCACGGCGACCGAGCGGATCCCCCGCCGCCGCAGGACCGTTCCGAGCAGCGTGAGTCCGTCCGAGAAGCCGGAGCAGATCACGATGCGCTCGGGGTCGGCGCGCACGCCCCGGGCGCGGGAGAGATAGCCCGCGAGGGCGGTGCGCAGTTCGGGGCGGCCGCGCGGGTCTCCGTAGCCGAGGGCCTCGTGCGGGGCGCGGACCAGGGCGCGGCGGGCGGCCTTGAGCCAGGCGGCGCGCGGGAAGGACGCGAGGTCGGGGCGGCCGGGGACGAGGTCGTAGGCGGGCCGGGCCTGTTCGCGGCGGCGCGGCGCGGCCCGGGGCGCCGGCCGTACGACGCTCCGCTCGGCGACGTGCGTGCCCGAGCCCTGGCGTGCGGTGAGCCAGCCCTCGGCGACGAGGTCGGCGTAGGACTCGGCGACCGTGTTGCGGGCGACACCGAGGTCGGCGGCGAGCGAGCGGGAGGACGGGAGACGGGTCCCGGGGGCCAGCCTGCCGCTGCCGACGGCCTCGCGCAGCGCCTCCGTCAGCCCCTTGCGGATGCCGGACCCGGTCGGCTCGACATGGAGGTCGACGCCCAGACTGGCCCATGTTTTCCCCATGGAAATGGACCATACTCCTGGGCTACTCCCCTCGTAGGGTCGATCGCATGACGACGCAGGACACGATCACGCAGCCCGCCCCGGCCCCCGCCTCGGACACCCCTTCCCCGGCCTCCGCCACTCCCGCCGCCTCGCCCTACGCGCCCGAGCACACGCCCCGGCTGCCCTGGGCCGAACTCGCCCCCGACGTCTACAAGGCGATGGTCAGGCTCGACGCGGCGGCCCGGCACGGGGTGGACCCCGTGCTCCTCGAACTGGTGAAGATCCGCGCCTCGCAGATCAACCACTGCGCGTTCTGCCTGGACATGCACACCAAGGACGCGCTCGCGGCGGGCGAGAGCGTGGAGCGGATCATCCAGCTGAGCGCCTGGGAGGAGTCGCGGCACTTCTACACGGAGAGGGAGATCGCCGCGATCGAGCTGACCGAGGCCGTCACCGTGCTCACGGAAGGCTTCGTGCCGGACGAGGTGTACGAGCGCGCGGCCCGGCACTTCGAGGGCGCCGAGCTGGTCCAGCTCATCGCCTCGATCACGATGATCAACGCCTGGAACCGGTTCGCCGTGACCTGCCGCATGGTGCCCGGCCACTACCGGCCGGGCGCGCACAAGTGACGTCGGTGGACGGGCGGCACGCCGGGCCGGACGAGGCCGGCCGGTTCCGGGCACTGCACCACGGGCGCGTGCCGGACGATCCGCTGGTGCTGCCCGGGCCCTGGGACGCGGCGAGCGCCCGGGTGTTCGCGGACGCGGGGTTCCCCGCGCTCGCCACTCCCAGCGCCGGGGTGGCCGCGTCGCTGGGGTACGCGGACGGGCGGACGCCCGCCGCGGAGATGTTCGCCGCCGTCGCGAGGATCGCCCGGGCGGTCGACGTGCCGGTGTCGGCGGACGTCGAGGGCGGCTACGGGCTGGCACCCCGGGAACTGGTGGAACGGCTGCTGGAGGCGGGGGCCGTCGGCTGCAACCTCGAGGACTCCGAGGGCGGGGTCCTCAAGGACGCGGCCCGGCACGCCGACTGGCTGGCCGAGGTGCGCGACGCGGCGGCGGACCGGCTCTTCGTGAACGCCCGGGTCGACGTGTTCGCGTACGGCGACGGCGATCCCGGGCGGGCCGTCGAGCGGGCCGCCCTGTACGTCGCCGCGGGGGCGGACTGCGTGTATCCGATCGGGGCCCCGGCCCGGGTGCTCCCGCTGCTGCGGTCCGGCATCCAGGGTCCCCTGAACGTGTTCGCCCGGCTCGACGGACCCTCTCCCGCCGAACTGGGCGAACTGGGCGCCACGCGGGTCACGTTCGGCCCCGGCCTGCAGCACCGCGCGACCGAGGCACTGGCGGACATCACGGCGAGGCTGCGCTAGTGCCGTGACCGGAACTCAGGTGGCGCAGGCGGACCCGGACGGGCAGAAGGAGTTCACGGCCGTCGTGAGCTGCTCGGCCATGTTCCCGCCGGGCGGACCGCTCACGACGACGGCGTACGGCGTACCGTCCGCGGCCTCGAAACGGTGGTCGACGGTCTCGGTGACCCCGAACTGCCTGCTGTCGTAGCGGTAGCTGAACTCCGTCCAGCCGGTGCCGGTCCGCCGGTCCAGGTACTGGTAGCCCCTGAACCCCTCGGCGATGGCCTGGGCCTGCGCCGAGGACTCCGTCACGGAGGTCTCCTTGACCTCGAACACCATGAGCTTGCGTCTGCCGCCGGGCGCCGTGTAGGTGACGACGGGCGCCAGCTTGCCCTGCGTCTCCTCACGCGCCCAGCCGTCCGGCACGTCCACGCTGTAGCCGAGCGGATCGACCGAGCGGCTGTACCCGGGAGTCGGCGCCGGGGCGGTGGTCACGGCCGGGGCGGTGTACACGCTCTCCCCACCGGTGCCGTTCGAGGTGTCCGGGGTCGGGCCGGGCTGCGGCGCCGTGGCGGTGACCGAGGGACCGGACGGGCTCGCCCCCGGACGCTTCGCCGAGTCGCCCCGGGTCAGCGCCCACAGTCCGCCGGCCGCACCGCCCGCCAGAACGGCCACGGCCACGATCACCAGCAGCAGCCGCCGCGAGTCGCCCGGCCCGTGCGGCCGACCGCCACCACCGGGCGGCACGACGCCGCCGGGCCACGTCTGCGGCTGCGACTGCTGGTGCGACCAGGCGGCGTGGGCCTGCTGCTGGGTGTGGGCCCACTGCTGCTGTTGCTGGTGCGGCGGCTGCGGTGGCGGCGGCGGCACGGAGCCCGCGGGCGAAGGGGGATCGGGCCGCAGCGGACCCGCCTGAGTGGCCGCCGCCCACCACTGGTCCCCGGTCGGCGGCGCCCCGCCCGCGTCCACGCCGTCCTGGACCACACCGTCGTCGACCCATTGCCGACGGTCCGCGTCCCAACGCTGCGCCATCCCGTCACCCCCGCTCCCCTGTCGCGCCCCTGCCCCCCGGCGGACCGCACAGGACGACGATAGTGAGGACTACGCCTTCAGCACCCCTCTTTATGGCCACAAAGCACACACGTTCGCTACGTACTTTCCGTACGCACGAACACGAAGATGCCCGGGTGGAGACCACCACCCGGGCATCGACAGGTACTTCGCCGGATCAGATCAGGCCGAGGGAACGGACCGCCTCGCGCTCCTCGACGAGCTCCTTGACGGAGGCGTCGATGCGGGTGCGGGAGAACTCGTTGATGTCCAGGCCCTGGACGATCTCGTAACGGCCGTCCTTCGTGGTGACGGGGAAGGAGGAGATGAGGCCCTCCGGCACACCGTACGAACCGTCGGACGGGATGCCCATGGAGGTCCAGTCGCCCTCCGCGGTGCCGTTGACCCACGTGTGGACGTGGTCGATGGCGGCGTTGGCGGCCGAGGCGGCCGAGGAGGCGCCACGGGCCTCGATGATCGCCGCTCCGCGCTTGGCGACGGTCGGGATGAAGTCCTCCGCCAGCCACTTCTCGTCGTTGACGACCTCGGCGGCGTTCTTGCCGGCGACCGAGGCGTGGAAGATGTCCGGGTACTGGGTGGCCGAGTGGTTGCCCCAGATGGTCAGACGCTTGATGTCGGCGACCGTGGTGCCCGTCTTCTTCGCGAGCTGGGTCAGCGCGCGGTTGTGGTCCAGACGGGTCATGGCGGTGAAGCGCTCGGCGGGTACGTCCGGAGCGGCGGCCTGGGCGATCAGCGCGTTGGTGTTCGCCGGGTTGCCGACGACGAGGACCTTGATGTCGTCCGCGGCGTGGTCGTTGATGGCCTTGCCCTGCGGCTTGAAGATACCGCCGTTGGCGGAGAGCAGGTCACCGCGCTCCATGCCCGCGGTGCGCGGACGGGCGCCCACCAGGAGGGCGACGTTGGCGCCGTCGAAGGCGACGTTCGGGTCGTCCGTGATGTCGATGCCCTGAAGGAGCGGGAAGGCGCAGTCGTCGAGCTCCATCGCGGTGCCCTCGGCGGCCTTCAGCGCCGGCGTGATCTCCAGGAGGCGCAGCTTGACCGGCACGTCCGCGCCGAGCAACTGGCCGGAGGCGATGCGGAAGAGCAGGGCGTAACCGATCTGGCCGGCCGCGCCGGTGACGGTGACGTTCACGGGAGTGCGAGTCATGGCGTTCTCCGTATGACAGCTGGCGGTGGGGCGTCCCTGCCCCGGGTGCAGGATCGTCCCCGTGCAACCGCCGCAATGATCGATCAATGGTTCCGATGATCGATCTCTCGGCGTCAAGAGAGATCCGCCGCTCAGGCTATCGCGCATCCGGGACGCCGGACGTCAGGGTGCGTGTGGCCCACCCCACAGATCCCCCGGGCAGGCGGTCGCCGGGCCCGGGAGACGGTGAACTCGGCGACCGCCAAAGGGGTTACCCGCGGCTCCGGGAAGGGATCTCCCCCTTCCCGACAGCACCGGATCCCATGGGGGTGAGGCGCGCCTGCCCCCTCACAACCAACTCAATCCCCCGAACCGGAAGTTTTTTCGCCCCCTCCGCCCCGGACCCCGCTCCTCAAACGCCGGAGGGGCTGAAACCTTCCCCGGCCGGGACCGAACGGGGCAGCCACCACGACGCACCCGCACCCGGGATCCGGCGGAAGGGGCCGTGCCGGTACATCACATGCCCGTCGCCACCGACGGTCACATCTCCGTCCAACGGCGACGGGCGGATGTACCGGCAC
>NZ_JBHYPZ010000055.1:0-58877 GCF_042746485.1 Streptomyces sp. NPDC058751
TTCTGTGTCTTTTTTTTTTTTTTTTTGTTGTGTGGGTTGGTTGGTGGGGGGGGGTTGGTGGGGGGGGTGGGGCCCCCCCCCCACTTCTCTCCTGGCCCTCTTGTCCCGAGGTGTGCTACTGTCTCATTGATACGTTTTTGGTACCCATTTACTTTGTGCGCCTGATCGGAATCCTCCGCAGGCGCGTTTTGTTTTACCGGCATCTCCGGCATTACCCGGTGCATCTCCGGATGGGGGCCCAACTACCTGTTCGGGAGAACAACATGGCTACTGGCACCGTGAAGTGGTTCAACTCGGAAAAGGGCTTCGGCTTCATCGAGCAGGACGGCGGCGGCCCCGACGTCTTCGCCCACTACTCGAACATCGCGAGCTCCGGCTTCCGTGAGCTCATCGAGGGCCAGAAGGTCTCCTTCGATGTCACGCAGGGCCAGAAGGGCCTGCAGGCGGAGAACATCGTCCCCGCCTAGTTCGAACGCGCTTTTCCAGAGCCGGGTCCCGCACCTCCGGGTGCGGGACCCGGCTCAGCGCTGTGACGGCTCATGCAGTCGGTGAGCGCTGTGTGTGCAGTCCGTGGGCCCAGGAAGGAAACCCAGATCCAGCATGACTCGATCCGAACGTCCCGTCCGTAAGCGGCCGGCGAACGCACGCGCCGCTCAGACCGGCGGCTCCGCGAGGGGCGCGGGCCGGGGCACCGGCCGCGCCGGCGCCCGCAAGGTCGCGCCTCCGCAGGAGTTCTCCCTGCCCGAGACGATCACGCCGGCGCTGCCCGCGGTCGACTCGTTCGAAGCGCTGGACATGCCGGCCGCCCTGACGAAGACCCTCGCGGCCCGAGGCGTCACCGAGCCCTTCCCGATCCAGGGCGCCACCCTGCCCAACTCCCTCGCCGGGCGCGACGTGCTCGGCCGGGGGCGCACCGGCTCCGGCAAGACGCTCGCCTTCGGGCTCGCGCTCCTCGCCCGCACCGCGGGCCGCCGCGCCGAGCCGCGCCACCCCCTCGCGCTCGTCCTCGTCCCCACCCGTGAACTCGCCCAGCAGGTCGACGACGCGCTCACCCCGTACGCCACCGCGGTCAACCTGCGCGTGGCCACGGCCGTGGGCGGCATGTCGATCGGCCGGCAGGCCGGCACGCTGCGCCGCGGTGCCGAGGTGCTCGTGGCCACCCCGGGGCGCCTCAAGGACCTCATAGAGCGGGGCGACTGCGCGCTCGGCCAGGTCGCGATCACCGTGCTGGACGAGGCCGACCAGATGGCCGACATGGGCTTCATGCCGCAGGTCACCGCGCTGCTCAAGCAGGTCGAGCCGGGCGGTCAGCGGCTGCTCTTCTCGGCCACGCTCGACAAGAACATCGACCGGCTCGTCAAGATGTTCCTCACCGACCCCGTGGTGCACTCCGTCGACCCGTCCGCGGGCGCGGTGACGACCATGGAGCACCACGTGCTGCACGTCGCCGACGAGACCGACAAGAAGGCGGTCGCGCTGCGGATCGCCGCCCGCGACGGCCGGGTGATCCTCTTCGTCGACACCAAGCGCGGCGCCGACCGCTTCACCAAGCGGCTGCTCGCCAGCGGTGTCCGGGCCTCCGCCCTGCACGGCGGGCGCAGCCAGCCGCAGCGCAACCGCACCCTCGACCAGTTCAAGAACGGTCAGGTCACCGCCCTCGTGGCCACCAACGTGGCGGCCCGCGGCATCCACATCGACGACCTCGACCTCGTGGTCAACGTCGACCCGCCGACCGACCACAAGGACTACCTCCACCGCGGCGGCCGCACCGCCCGCGCCGGGGAGTCCGGCAGCGTCGTCACCCTGGTGCTCCCCGAGCAGAAGCGTGAGATGACCCGGCTGATGGCGGACGCCGGCATCACGCCGCGCACCACCCAGGTGAAGTCCAGCGACGAGGAACTCGCCCGTCTCACCGGCGCCCGCGAGCCGTCCGGCGTCCCGGTCGTCATCGAGGTCCCGCAGCCGGCCGAGCAGCCGAAGGCGCGGCCCAAGACTCGGCGGGCCACCGGGGGCGGGGCCAGGCGCCCGGCGGTCGCCGACGGCGACACGGCCGGACGCGCGGGCACCGGGCCGGACGGCCAGGGCCGTCGCCGGCGCACCGGACGTCCCGCCGCGAGCACGGCCGCCGCGGCGAACGGCACGGCCGGCGACCGCCGCACGAGCGCCGGGGCACCGGCCGCGGGCCGCCGCTCCGAGGCCGGTGGCGGCGCGCGCCGCCGTACGGAAGCGGGGGGAACGGCGGCGGGCCGTCGTACGGACTCCGGCTCGGGCCGTCGCGGTGATGCCGGTGGCGGCGCGGGTGCCGGTCGCTCCGGCGGGCGCGGGCGGGCTCCGCAGCGCGGCGGCCAGAACGGCGGCCAGGGCGGTGGCGGCCGCAGGGCCGCCTGACCGGTCCGGCTCCTCGCACCGGCCCGGACGGATCGGGACCGAACCCGGTCCGTCCGGCTTCCCGCAGCCCCCGGCAGGTGTCCGCCGGGCGCGGGACCCTCGTGCGAACGGTCCGCTCCCCGGGGCCCGTAGCCGGTCCCGGGCGGCTCCCGGTGCCGTACGGCACCGGGTGACCGGGCCGCGTGCGGCGGGGGTTCAGACGTCGCCGAGGAACCCCGGGTCCACCCCGTCCAGCTTCAGGGCGAAGTCCCGGTGCAGGCCGAGCAGTTCCGCCAGCGGCACCGCGCGGCGGCTGGTCGACATGAGGTCGCGCCGCGCCTCCGCCGACCACAGGAACGGCACCACGGACAGCCCCTGCGTGCCCGTGAGGGCGCCCGACTCGGCCCGCCAGCCGGGCCAGCGCAGCGTGTCGTAGAAATGGTCCGTGCCCTCGTGGAGGAACCACTGGAGCCATGCCCCGTGGCCCACTTCGAGCGCCTCCCACTTCAGCGAGTCCGGCGCGAAGTACACGACCTCGCCGGGACGACCGGGACGCCCCGCGGACCCGGGGTCGGCGCCGTTGAGGACGAACACCCCGCCCAGCACGTCGTGGCCGACGACGAGCCCGTCGTCCCGCGGGCGCCAGTCCGGATCGAAGTACTCGGGGAATCCGTTGACCTCGGCCAGTGAGGGCAGGTCCGTCGAGCCTCCCGGCAGTCCCGTCGAGGAGTCCTCGGCCGGGCTGCCGTAGATCCGCAGCCATCCGCTGTCCAGCACCACGCCGCCGCAGTTGAGCACCATCCCGCCCAGCCAGGACCGTGCGGTGACCTGGAGCTGGTGCAGGCTCGCGCGGCCGAGGTCCGGGTCCACGGGAGGGACCTCCATGGACACCCCGCTGGCGGCGAGCGCCTCGGACAGCAGGGGCCAGGCCGGGTCCTCGACGTCGGTCAGCTCACTGAGCTCTCGCATGGCTTCCCCGTGGGTCGTCCGGAACGCGGTCGACGCGCTCAGTAGGCAATCGTGCGCTCCCGGCGCACGGAGTACGCCACGAATCCGGCACCCAGGCAGAGGAAGAGCGTGCCCCCGACGAGATACGGCGTGGTGTCCACGGCGCCGGTGTCCGCGAGCCGGGTCCCGTCGTCCCCGGAGAACGTGCGCGGACCCTCGTCGTCGGAGAGCGTCCGTGACCCGTCGGTGCCGGAGGGCGTGCGAGCCGTGTCGCCGTCCGTGTCGCCGTCCGCGTCGGCGGACAGGCGCGTCGTCGCGGTGACGTCCGGTGTCGCGGACGCCGACGCCGTCGCACCCGGTGTGGGTACGTCCTGGGTCGCGTTGGCGGACGGGACGAACCACAGGGCACCCAGGAGGGTCCCCGCTGCGGTGGCGGTCAGCAACGATCGACGTGCGGCGGACACGAAATATCGATCCCCTTGTGGCGCTTGCGAATTGGCCGTGGGGGCCGATGCTAATGAAAGGCGCGGGTCGTGGGAAAGTCGCGCATGCCACGGGCCGTACGCTCCCTCCCATGAGTACCCCTGAGACTTCACAGTTTGTCCGACTTCGTGTCGAACTCGTCCTGGAGATCGACGACGCCGACGCCGTGACCCGGGCCGCACTGGGCCGGATCGGCGACGACGAGGACATGCCGGCCGACGAGAGGGCGCACGCGGAGGGCGCCGTGACGGAAGACACCGCGGAGGCCCTCGCCTATCTCGTCGATCCGTTCGACCTGGTCAGCGAGGTGCCCGGAGTCGAGCTCGCACAGGCCTCGTGGAGCAGCGAGCCCATTGACTATGATCCCGATTCGCCGGATTGGGACATCGACGAGGATGATGCCGACGAGGGCGACGAGGAAGACGTGCGCGGCTGACGCGGTCCGGGAAGGTACGACCCCGGCCGACGGCAGCCGTCCGGGGCCCTTCGTCACCCGGCGGAGCGCGGGCCGCCTCCGCACCACCCCCTTCGTGTCGCGCCGGCCGTACCGCGTCGGCCCGTGCGTCCGGGCACGGCGGACGCGGTGGGCGTGGCGTGGGCCACACTTCCGCGTGAAGTGGAACGGGGCTGCTCGGTTGCGGCGTTGTTAAGAGTTACGGGACTCCCATAGTCCTTTTCGGGAATCGGCAGCGATGGAGAAGCGTGTGATGACGAACAGTAAGCGGCGCAAGCGTCTTATGGCTGCGTCCGCACTGCTCGGCGGGGTGCTGGTGCTCTCTGCGTGCAGCGGGGGCGGAGACAAGGCCAGCGGCTCGGACGGTGGCGACTCCTCGTCGCAGGCCAAGGTCGACGAGGCGGCGGCCAAGAAGACGTCCGAGGCCCAGATCACGATCACGCCCAAGGACGGCTCGAACAGCGCCTCGATCAACAACGGCACCGCCGTGAAGGTCAGCAAGGGCAAGCTCACGTCCGTCACGATGAAGACCGCGTCGGGCACGGCCGTCGCCGGTCAGATATCGGCGGACAAGAAGAGCTGGAAGCCGCTGAACCGGCTGGAGCGCGCCACCACGTACAAGATCGCCGCCGAGGCCGCCGACTCCGAGGGGCGCACGGCCCACGAGAACGCGTCGTTCACCACGGTCTCCCCGGCCAACAGCTTTATCGGCAACTTCACGCCCGAGGACGGTTCCACCGTCGGTGTCGGCATGCCGGTCTCGATCAACTTCGACAAGGCGATCACCGACAAGGCCGCGGTGCAGAAGGGGATCACGGTCTCCTCCAGCAGCGGCCAGGAGGTCGTCGGCCACTGGTTCAGCGCCAACCGCCTGGACTTCCGCCCCGAGGACTACTGGACCGGCGGCTCCACCGTCACCCTCAAGCTGGACCTCGACGGCGTCCAGGGCGCGAACGGCGTCTACGGCGTGCAGCAGAAGACGGTCACCTTCAAGATCGGCCGCAACCAGGTCTCCGTCGTCGACGCCAAGGCCAAGACGATGAAGGTCACCCAGGACGGCAAGGTCGTCAAGACCATCCCGATCTCCGCGGGCGCTCCCGAGAACAAGACGTACCAGGGCCAGATGGTCATCTCCGAGAAGTTCAAGGAGACCCGGATGGACGGTTCGACGGTCGGCTTCACGGACGACAAGGGCAAGGGCGAGTACGACATCAAGGACGTGCCGCACGCCATGCGCCTGTCGACCTCCGGCACCTTCATCCACGGCAACTACTGGGGCCCGAAGTCCGTCTTCGGCTCCGTCAACACCAGCCACGGCTGTGTCGGCCTGTCCGACACCAAGGGTGCCGACGACCCCAACACGCCCGCCGCGTGGTTCTTCACCAACTCGCTGATCGGTGACGTCGTGGTCGTCAAGAACACCGGCGACAAGACCATCGCCCCGGACAACGGCCTCAACGGCTGGAACCTGGACTGGGCGGCCTGGAAGGCCGGTTCGGCCGTCTGATCCCAGGCGCGAGGTGACGGCCCGCTGAGGCCGGGACCCGCCCGGCGGTCCGACCGGGCCGAAGCACGAACGAACACCGATGCGGCGGCGGCCCCCACGGGCCGCCGCCGCATCGGCGTCTCCCAAAGGGTTCTGGGCCCGGCCACAGCCTTCTCATGGTTCTCTTATTTCGGCCTTATTCCTTCATCACGCGCCGTAACTAGCTTGCGGCGCATGTTCTTCACCTACCTGAGGCGCGAACTGCGCCGCCGCAGAAAGGCGGCCCTCGTCGTCGCCTCCGGGCTCGCCCTGGGCATCGCCCTGGTCATCGTGGTCAGCTCCGTGTCCTCGGGCATGGAGAAGGCCCAGGGCAAGGTCCTGCAGTCGCTGTACGGGCTGGGCACCGACATGACGGTCACCAAGGCCGCCGCCGCCCAGAACACCAGCGACCGCCCCCGCTTCAGATTCGACGCGAACGACAGCGACTCCGACGAGGAGCAGAGCAGCGACCGTGTCATGGTCCAGGGCTTCCAGACCCTGGCCTCCTCGACCGTCTCCAAGGTCGACGCGCAGAAGGGCGTCGCGGACTCCGTCGGCGGCCTGAGCCTCCAGGTCGTCCGCATCGACGGCCAGTTCACCCGCGGCCAGTTCAAGCAGGACCCGGACAGCGGCGGCAGCCGGCAGGGCGGCCCCGGCGGCGGCCAGGGGGCCCCGCAGGGCCGCGTCGAGGGCGGCGGCGCCAACTTCGACGTCAACAACTACTCGGTCTACGGCACCGACGTCACCGAGCCGGCCCTGGGCCCGCTGACCTCGTCGAAGATCACCAGCGGCCGTACGTTCAAGACCTCCGAGACGAACGCGAAGGTCGTCGTCGCGGACAAGTCGTACGCCAAGGAGAAGAAGCTCAAGCTCGGTGGCACCGTCACCATCAAGGGCGTCAAGTACAAGATCATCGGCATCGCGACGCCCGACAGCGGCGACGCGGCGGCCAACCTCTACATCCCCCTCCAGCAGGCGCAGACGCTCAGCGACTCCAAGGACAAGGTCACGACGATCTACGTCAAGGCCTCGGACTCGCAGCAGATCGACGGCGTCAAGAGCACCATCCAGAAGAACATCCCGGGCACGACGGTCACCACCTCCGCCGACCTCGCGGACACGGTCTCCGGCTCCCTGTCCACCGCCTCGAACCTCGCCTCGAACGTCGGCAAGTGGCTGTCGATCGCGGTGCTCGTGGCCGCGTTCCTGGTCGCCGGCCTGCTCACCTCCTCCGCCGTCTCCCGCCGTGTGCGCGAGTTCGGCACCCTCAAGGCCCTCGGCTGGAAGTCCGGCCGCGTGACCCGCCAGGTGGTCGGCGAGGCCATCGTCAACGGCCTGGTCGGCGGCGCCCTCGGCATCGCCCTCGGCCTCGCGGGCGCCTACGTCGTCACCGAGATCAGCCCCACCCTCCAGGCCCAGGTGGGCGGCACGGGCGGCGGCGGCTTCGGCGGCGGCCCCGGCGGCTTCGGCGGCCCGGCGCGGCAGAGCGCCTCCAAGGCGCTCGACGTCGCGCTCACCGCGCCCGTCAGCGTCAACACGATCGTCCTCGCGGTCGGCCTGGCCGTGGCCGGCGGCCTGATCGCCGGCGCCTTCGGCGGCTGGCGCGCCTCCCGGCTGCGTCCCGCCGACGCGCTGCGCCGCGTCGAATAGGCCCCGCCCCTCACGCACTTACGTATCCCAGGAGTAACACCATGTACGAACTCAGAGGCGTCACCAAGCGCTATGCGCGGGGCAGGGAATCGGTCAACGCGCTCGACGGGATCGACCTGACGATCGCCGACGGCGACCGGCTCGTCATCCAGGGTCCCACCGGCGGCGGCAAGTCCACCCTGCTCCAGATGCTCGGCGGGCTCGACCGTCCCACCGCGGGCAGCGTCGAACTCGACGGCGTCGACATGGCGAAGCTGTCCGAGGCGAAGCTCACCCGGGTGCGCAGCGAGAACATCGGCTTCGTCTTCCAGAGCTTCAACCTGATCCCCACGCTCACCGCCCAGGAGAACGTCGAGACCGCGCTCGTACCGCTGCGGGTCAAGGCGAGGGAACGGCGCGAGCGGGCCGCCGCGGCCCTGGAGTCCGTGGGACTCGCCGAGCGGCTCGGGCACCTGCCGACCGAGCTGTCGGGCGGCCAGCAGCAGCGCGTGGCGATCGCCCGCGCCCTGGTCAAGCAGCCCAAGGTCCTGCTCGCCGACGAGCCCACCGGCAACCTCGACGAGTCCATGCGCGACGAGATCATGGACGTGCTCGAAGCCATGTGGAAGGAGCACGGACTGACCTTCATCATGGTCACGCACGACTCCTCGATCGCGAAGAAGGCCCCGCGCCTCGCGACGATCCGCAAGGGGAAGATCACCGTCAAGGAGAACGCTGGGGCGTAGCGGAGGCGCGCCGCCCGTTCCCCGCGGCGCGGGTGTGAGCCCACGGCGAAAGGGCCACCGGAAACAGAGCTTCCGGTGGCCCTTCCGTGTTTGTGTGGACACATGACCGCCTCGACAGTCGAATACATCCGGTACCGCATTCCCGAGGAACAGTCGGCCGAGTTCCTGGCCGCCTACACCCGCGCCGCCGTGCAGCTCGCCGCGGCCCCGCAGTGCGTCGACTACGAACTCGCCCGCTGCGAGGAGGACTTCGAGCACTTCGTCCTGAGGATCACCTGGACCTCGACCGAGGACCACGTCGAGGGCTTCCGCTCCTCCGAGCTCTTCGCGGACTTCCTCGCCGAGATCCGCCCGTACATCGGCAGCATCGAGGAGATGCGCCACTACAAACCGACCTCCGTGCACGGCCAGGGTGCCTCCGTGCCCACGCTCTACGCCTGGGCGGGCGGCGCCGAGGCCTTCGCCCGGCTCACCGAGGCGTTCTACGGCAAGGTCCTCAAGGACGACCTCCTCGCGCCGCTGTTCGCGGACCTCGCGCCCGAGCACGCCGCCCATGTCGCCCTCTGGCTCGGCGAGGTCTTCGGCGGACCGCCCGCCTACTCCGAGACCCAGGGCGGCCACGGCCACATGGTCGCCAAGCACCTGGGCAAGGGCATCACGGAGGTCCAGCGCCGCCGCTGGGTGAACCTCCTCCAGGACGCCGCCGACGACGCGGGACTGCCCACCGACGCCGAGTTCCGCTCCGCCTTCCTCGCCTACGCCGAGTGGGGCACGAGGCTGGCCGTGCACTTCTCCGGCCCGGACGCGACACCGCCGGCGGAGCAGCCCGTACCGAAGTGGACGTGGGGGGCCGCGCCGCCGTACCGGCCGTGAGCACGGCTCGTCCCGCGCGCCGCCGGGGACTCCGTCAGTGGGGTGAGGACGCGCCCGCGCGGGTCGCGTCCGTCCCCCACGACGCCAGCAGCCGCAGCGCCTGCGCCGAGCTCGATCCCGGCTCCGCGTGGTACGTGACCAGCGCCAGCTCGGTGTCACCGGCCAGCCGGAACGACTCGAACTGCAACGCGAGTTCGCCCACCAGAGGATGCCGCAGCAGCTTCACCCCGTGGCTCTTCTCCTTCACGTCGTGCGTCGCCCACAGCCGCCTGAAGTCCTCGCTCTTCACGGACAGCTCCCCGACCAGCGCGGCCAGCCGCGGATCGTCCGGATGGCGGCCCGCGTCCATGCGCAGCAGACAGACGATGTCGATCGCCTTCTGCTCCCACTCCACGTACAGGTCCCGGTACTCGGGCCGCAGGAAGACCATCCGCGCCCAGTTCCGCTCCTGCGGCGGCAGCTCCGACCAGTCCCCGAAGACGGCCGCGGCCATCCGGTTCCACACGAGCACGTCGGAGCGCCGCCCGGTGATGTACGCCGGGACGCCGTCGAGGGTGTCGAGGAGCTGGCGCAGGGAGCCGCGCACCTGCTGCGGCCGGGCCGCCTGCCGCTTCTTGTGCTGCTTGGGCTTCGCGAGGTGCGTGAGGTGGTTGTGCTCGGCGTCCGTCAGCCGCAGCGCCCGCGCGATGGCGTCCAGCACCTCCGTCGACACGTTGCGTCCGTGGCCCTGTTCCAGGCGCGTGTAGTACGCGACGGACACCCCGGCGAGCTGGGCCAGCTCCTCGCGGCGCAGCCCGGGCACCCGGCGGTGCCGTCCGAAGTCGGGCATCCCGACGTCCTCCGGCTTCAGCCGGGCACGGCGGCTGCGCAGGAACTCGCTCAGCTCGGCACGCCGGTCGAGGGCGTGGGCCGCCTCCCCGGCGGGTTCTGCGGAGGGCTGTTCGTCCATGCCTCCAGTATCGACGGGTCGTACGCCTTCGAGCCTGACCCCGCCAGTGGTAGGACCGGCGGACGTACGCAGAGCCGTGGTCTGGGTGACCCGCCGGGGACCGGGCAGGCTGGATGCCGTGCCCGATGCCGGACGGCCGGGCACGGACCACCCCCCTCCCGAGGAGAACCCCGGCATGACCACTGTCGTTGCGTACGCCGCGCCCGCCGCCAAGGCTCCGCTGGAGCGCACCACCATCGAGCGTCGCGAGGTCAGGGAGCACGACGTCCTGATCGACATCAAGTTCGCCGGCATCTGCCACTCCGACATCCACCAGGCCCGCGAGGGCTGGGGCGAGGCCATCTTCCCGATGGTGCCCGGCCACGAGATCGCCGGAGTGGTCTCCGAGGTCGGCCCCGGCGTGACGAAGTTCGCCGTCGGCGACCGGGTGGGCGTCGGCTGCATGGTCGACTCCTGCCGCGAGTGCGACAACTGCCGTGCCGGCCTGGAGCAGTACTGCACCGGCGGCGGAATGACCGGCACGTACAACGCCGTCGGCAAGGACGGCGAGCCCACCTACGGCGGCTACTCCCAGAAGATCGTCGTCGACGAGAACTACGTCGTCCGCATCCCCGACGCCCTGGGGCTCGACGTGGCCGCGCCGCTGCTCTGCGCCGGCATCACCACGTACTCCCCGCTCAAGCACTGGAACGCCGGCCCCGGCAAGAAGGTCGCCGTCCTCGGCATGGGCGGTCTCGGCCACATGGGCGTCAAGATCGCGCACGCCCTCGGCGCCGAGGTCACCGTCCTCTCGCAGTCGCTGCGCAAGAAGGACGACGGCCTGAAGCTCGGCGCCGACCACTACCACGCCACCAGCGACCCGGAGACCTTCAAGGCGCTGCGCGGCACGTTCGACCTGATCCTGTCCACCGTCTCCACCCCGCTCGACCTGGACGCCTACCTGGCCCTCCTGCGCACGGACGGCGCCTTCGTGAACGTCGGGGCGCCCGAGGAGCCGGTCCGGCTCAACCTCTTCTCGGTGATCGGCGGCCGCAAGACCCTCGCGGGCTCCGGCATAGGCGGCATCCGGGAGACCCAGGAGATGCTGGACTTCTGCGCCGCGCACGGCTTCGGCGCCGAGATCGAGCTGATCGGCGCGTCCGAGATCAACGAGGCGTACGAGCGGGTCCTGGCGAGCGACGTCCGCTACCGCTTCGTGATCGACACGGCCACGATCCGCTAGGGCCGGCCACGATCCTCCGGGACCGGCCGGACCCCGGTCCCGGCGGCGGTCCGGGCGGCGGGACCCGGGCGGGCCTCAGGGAGTGACGACCGCGCCGGCGTAGACGTTGTCCGGGGTGACGATCTCGGTGACGGCCCTGGCCACCAGCGTGGACGGTTCCTGGCCCTGGTAGGTGACGTCGGTGTTGAGCATGACGACCAGGGTGGCCTTCTTCGAGGGCAGGTGGACGGTCACGGTCTCGTAGCCCGGCAGGGAGCCGTTGTGCCCGATCCATCCGCTCGCGTCGAAGATGCCGAGGCCGTACGTCGTTCCCGGGAAGCCGGTCGGCAGCGTCCTGAGGCGCTGTGCCTGGGTCCCGGGGCTGAGCAGCGTGCCGGTGGCGACGACCTCGGCCCAGTGCCGCAGGTCCTGGAGGTTCGAGATCATCGCGCCGGCCGCCCAGGCCCAACTGGGGTTCCAGTTCGTGGAGTTCGTGACTTCGCCGCTCAGCGTCTGGTCGGTGTAGCCCTGCGGGTGCGGCTCGGGGAACTCGTTCCCCTTCGGGAACAGCGTGTGGCGCAGACGGGCCGGGCGCAGGACCCGCCGCTCGATGACGTCCCGCAGCTCGTGACCGGTGACCTTCTCCACGACCAGGCCCAGCAGGACGAGGTTGGTGTTGGAGTACTCGAACCGCGCGCCCGGGGCGAAGGTGTTGGGGTGCTTGAAACCGTACGCGAGGAGTTCCCGCGGGGTGAAGGACCGCTGCGGGTCGCTCAGCAGGTCGTGCTGGAAGTCCGCGTCGGAGGTGTACGGGAACAGCCCGCTGCGCATCCCGGCGAGCTGGCGCAGCGTGATCCGGTGGCCGTCCGGCACGCCGGGGACGTAGCGGGAGATCGGGTCGTCCAGCCGGACCCGGTGCCGGTCGACGAGTTCGAGCAGCGCGGTGACGGTGAAGGTCTTGGTCTCGCTGCCGATCCGGACGTAGTCGTCGGCGGACATCGGCCTGCCGGTGCGCTTGTCGGCGACCCCGGTCGCGCGGACGTAGTTCCCCCTGCCGGGCATCCACAGCCCGACGACGACGCCGGGGATGCCGGCCTGTTCCCGGACGTCCGCGATGGCCTCGTCCAGCCGGGCGCTCAGCGCGGGGCCGAGACCGTCGCGCGCGTCGTCACCCCTCCCGTGTCCGTCCGAGTCCCTCCCGTATCCGTCCGTGTCCGTCGCGCGGACGCCTGCCGGGCGGGCGTCCACCGCGGGGGAGGCCGTGGCGGACGCCGCCGCCGTCAGGGCCAGCACGGACACCGCGAGCAGCGCCGCGGCGAACGGACGGCGGCGGGAGGTACGTCGCATGGGGGGCGCCTCTTCCGGATCAGGTCCAGGTCACGGGAACAGACGGCCACACCACCATCCACGCCCCCGGCACGGGCCCCGGTCCGGCCACCGCCCCGGCAAGTCCACTCGATCGGAGCCACGGACGGTCGGGGGCCGGTCAGGAGGAGGGGGCGGTCAGGAGGAGAGGGGACGGTCAGCAGGACGGCAGCGGCTGCTCCGTCCAGACGGTCTTGCCGTCGTGGGCGTAGCGGGTGCCCCACCGCTCCGTGAGCTGCGCGACCAGGAAGAGTCCGCGTCCGCCCTCGTCCGTGCTGAGGGCCCTGCGCAGGTGGGGGGAGGTGTGGCTGCTGTCGGACACCTCGCAGATCAGGCACTGCGTACGGATGAGGCGCAGGGTGACGGGGCCCTCCGCGTACCGGTAGGCGTTGGTGACGAGCTCGCTGGCGACCAGTTCGGTGGTGAAGGCCATCTCCTGAAGCCCCCACTCGGCCAGTTTCGCCGTGGCCAGCTCCCTGGCGCGGGCGGCGGCGGTCGCTTCCAGGGGCAGTTCCCAGGCGGCGACGTTCTCCGGCGGCAGCACCCGGGTGCGGGCCATGAGCAGCGCGATGTCGTCGGTGGGGCGGCGGTCCGTGGGCAGCAGCGCCTCGACCACGCCGTGGCAGGTCCGCTCCAGAGGATCGGCGCAGTGGGCGAGGCATTCGTGCAGGCTCTCCAGCGAGGCATCCATGTCGCCGTCGCGCGCCTCCAGGAGGCCGTCGGTGAAGAGCGTGAGCAGGCTGCCCTCGGGGAGGTCGAGCTCGTACATCTCGAACGGCAGCCCGCCCAGGCCGAGCGGTGGGCCCGCGGGCAGGTCGAGCACGGTCACCTGTCCGTCCGGCGTGGACAGCAGGGGCGCCGGGTGGCCGGCGCGCGCCAGGGAGCACCGCCGGGAGACCGGATCGTAGACCGCGTAGACGCAGGTGGCCCCGAGCACCTGCTCGCTCGCCGACCGGTTGCCCCCGGCGTTCGCCTCCAGTTCGGTGGCCAGCAGGCTGACCAGATCGTCCAGCCGGGCCACCACCTCGTCCGGTTCCAGGTCGAGGCTGGCCAGGGTGCGCACGGCGGCGCGCAGGCGTCCCATCGAGGCCGCGGCGTGGATCCCGTGTCCGACCACGTCTCCCACGACGAGGGCGACCCGGGCCCCCGACAACGGGATCACGTCGAACCAGTCACCGCCGATGCCCGGTTCGCCGCTCGCGGGGAGGTACCGGGAGGCCACCTCGACGGCCGGCAGGTCGGGCAACGCGCCCGGCAGCAGACTGCGCTGCAGGGTCAGAGCGGCGTTCTGCTGCTGGGTGAAGCGGCGCGCGTTGTCGATGCAGACGGCCGCGCGCGAGGAGAACTCACGGGCCACCGCGGCGTCGTCGTCCTCGAAGGGCTCCGAATGGCGCACCCGCCACAGGCTCACCACGCCCAGTATCAGACCGCGTGCCATCAGGGGCACCGCGATCAGGGAATGGACGCCGAGCCCCACGGCGACCTCGATCCGCCGGCGGTCCATGGCGTACCACTCGGGGCGGAGGGACAGCAGCCGTTCGAGGACCGGGCGGCGCTCGGCCAGGCACCGCGCCTGCGGAGACCCCGGGAGGAGCGGGACCACCTCGCCCTCCTGGAACGGGACCCGCGGTTCCGGGGGCGAGAGGGCCACGCGCAGGAGCGTGCCCGCCATGTCCGAGGGCAGCTCGTCACCGAGTATCACCGGCTTCAGGAGGTCCACCGAGCAGTAGTCGGCCAGGCCGGGGGCGGCCACCTCGGCCAGTTCCCGGGCCGTCCGCGTCACGTCCAGCGAGGTGCCGATCCGGGCGCTCGCCTCGTTCAGCAGGGTGAGCCTGCGCCGGGCCTGGTAGCGCTGGGTGATGTCCTCGATCGTCTCCGCCACGCCGAGGACCCGGCCCGAGGAGTCCTCCATCCGGAACGCGGAGACGGACACCATCCGTTCCCGGCCCGGAGCGTGGCGCGTGCGGGCCGACTGCTCCGTGAAGATCAGCGGCTCGCCGGTCTCCAGGACGTGGCGTACCCGCTCCTCGGCCGGACCCGCGTCCTCCTCTACCAGGAACTCACCGGAAAGACGGCCCACCGGCGCCTCGGCCGTGATGCCGCTCGCCTTCTGGATCGCGCGGTTGATCCGGAGCACCTTCCTGTCCGTGCCGTGGATGGCCAGGCCGATCGGGGACCGGTGGTACAGGCCGTCCAGCAGCGCACGGTCCCGCTGCCAGGCGACGACCTCCGCGGCGGGGGCACCGACCAGGAACCACTCCTGACGCTCTCCGTCGCGGGTGATCGCACGGACCCGGAACCCCATCTCCACACGCCGTCCGTCGCGGTGCCGGATGGGCAGCACCCCGAACCAGCCCCCCGCCCTCAGGGCGTCCACGACGACGGACCGCGCGACGGGCAGGTCACGGGAGTCGACCAGGAGGTCCTGCCACGCCCGTCCGATCACTTCCTTGGCCGGGTAGCCCAGGAGCTCCTGCGCACGTGCGCTCCAGCCGACCACTGTGCCGTGATCGTCGAGCACGGCCGAAGCGCCGTGCCCGAGGGCGAACGGATCCTCCGGACTCTCGCTGAAATGCATCGACGGCGTCCCCATAACCACCTCTGTCTCCGTGCCTCCGATGTTCCTCCTCCCGGTCCCCGTCCGCGACTCCCCTGCTCCCCCCGGCCCGGCGCTTCGGCACCGGCGGCACGGCGGCGCCCGGCGCGCGGGCGACCACGCCCGGCGGGAGTCAGCGCTTCAGGCCCTGGACGCCGTCGTAGGCGGACATCACCAGTTCCAGGCCCCTCTGGTCGTTCGCGGGTTCGCGCATCTGGTGGGTCACGTAGGCCACGGTCATGCGGTGTTCGGGATCGACGACGACCAGGGAGCCGCCCCAGCCGCCCCACCCGAAGCTGGTGTCGAACAGGCCGTAGCCCAGGCCCCAGCGGACGGGCACGCCCAGGCGGAGGTCCTCGCCCCTGAACTGTTCCCGCCGCGCGTGCTCGCAGCCCGAGGGGGACAGGAGCCGGGTCCCGCGCACCGATCCCGCGCAGGCCATGACCGACTGCACGAGGGCGACCGAGCGGGCGTTGCCGTATCCGCTCGCCGCGGGGATCTCCGCCCTGCGCCAGGCCGTGCTGTTGCCGTCACGGACCCGTAGGCGGCCGGCGGCGGGGACGGGGGCCGTGCCGCCGGGGGCGCTCGCGGCGTAGTCCTCGTCCTGGCCGGGCGGCGGGATCGTGAGGGCCACCCGGTCGTCGTGGCGGGCGGGCAGCCCGATGTGGAAGTCGGCGTCCAGCGGGCCCGCCACCTCCCGCGCGAAGAACTCGCCCACGCCGCGGCCCGTGATCCGGCGGATCACCTCGCCCACCAGGAAGCCCTGGGTCAGCGAGTGGTACCCGGCCGCGCCGCCCGGCTCCCACTGCGGGGTCTGCGCCTCCAGGCGTGCCGTGGCGGCCGCCCAGTCGTACAGCTCCTCGACGGGGCCGTCCCAGTCGGGCAGGCCCGCCGTGTGCGAGAGCAGGTGCCGCACGAGCACCTTCTCCTTGCCCGCCCCGGCGAACCCGGGCCAGTACCGGCCGACCGGCGCGTCCAGGTCGAGTTCGCCCCGGTCGACCAGGATCAGCGCGCACAGCGCCGTCATCGTCTTGGTCACGGACCAGACGTTGGTGATCGTGTCCCGCCGCCACGGGACCGTGCGGTCCGCGTCGGTGAACCCGCCCCAGACGTCCACCACCGGTTCGCCGTCCACGAAGACGGCCACCGAGGCGCCCGCGTCGCCCTCGTCGAGCATCGCGGACAGCGCGCTGGGCACAGCCATGAAGAGGTCGTCGTACGAGCCCTGGATGTCGGCCATGGGTGGTTTGTAGCCCGTGAGCGTCCGGGGAGCAACCGGATTCCCGGGCGGGAGCGACCGGATTCCCGGGCGCGGGCGTCCGGATCCCCGGCCGGGGCGACCGGATCCCCGGCCCGGGGCGACCGGTCCGTCGTGCGCCGCCGTCGGTCGCACCGCCGTCGGTCGCGCCGCCGTCAGTGCGACAGCGTCGCCGGGCTCCCGCCGTTCGCCTCGTATCCCGCCACCGCCAGCGCGCGGTATATCGCGTAGTCCGAGGCCGGGTCGAGGCTGAGGGTCCAGGGAAGGGCGCCGACGTGGCCGTCCACGTGCACGAGCTGGCTCATCGCCTCCGACCAGCGCTCACCGCGGACCAGGAAGCAGACCAGCAGATGGCGGACGTGGGCGAGCATCGGGTCGTCGGAGCGGGCCGAGTGGACCGCGTACAGCGCGCCGTGGACGGCTCTGGACACGACCTCGCTCTGGTAGAAGCCGCGGACCAGGTTCACCTCGGGAAGGTGCTCGAAGACCGCGAAGAGCGGCATCGCCGCGAGGAGGGAGCCCTGCGGCGCGTGGGCGGCCGCGGACTCCGCGAACGCGTACGCCGTCTCCCGCGAGCCGTGCCACTTCTCGCACCAGTAGTGCAGGGCCGCCAGGTGCGCGCCCATGTGCGAGGGCGCGCGGTCCAGGATCTTCAGCCAGAGCTTCTCGAACTCCGGCTGGGAGTAGCCGAGTCCGCGGGCCACCGACAGCTCGATGATGTACGGGATCGGGTCGCCGGGGGACAGCAGCGCCGCGTCGCCGCACGCGGACCGCGCCTCCTCCATGATGATCCGGAAGTCGTCGGTCCCCGGCGCCGACGTCCGCCACGCCTGCTGCACCAGGAACTCGGCGTGCACCGCCGCGCCGCCCGCGTCCTTGGGGGCCTCGGCCCGCCACACCCGCAGCCACTGGCCGCCCGGCGTCTCGCTGACCCCGCCGGGCCGCTGCTGGAGCTCCAGCGACGCGGCGCCCGCGAAGGCCTGCACCCGCTGCCAGCGGACCTCGCCCTCGGTCTCCGTGCCGGCCAGGAGCTGCGAGGCCGCGCGGTAGTCCTGGGTCCGCTGCACCACGTCCAGCACGTTCAGCAGGTCCGCGTCCGGGCCCGGCATGCGGACGTCCAGCTCCTCCTGGCGCAGGAAGCCGTAGTCCGCCGGGTCCGCGGCGTCCGGGTCACCGGGCGTGACCAGCTGTATACCGGTGCGCCTGCGCCGGAACACCGGCAGCAGGACCACGCTGAACATGGCCAGCGCCATCAGGACCCAGAGAATCTCCATGCCTCAAGCGAACCAGACGGGTCCGGCAATTGGCCAACCCGTCCGTCACGCTGTGGGCGAAGGCCCTCCGCGCCGGGAGGCGCGCGCCGTCATGAACGCGCGGGGAGCACTACGCTCGTGACCCATGAGCGACAGGCACATCAGTCAGCATTTCGAGACGCTCGCGATCCACGCGGGCAACACCGCCGACCCCCTCACCGGAGCGGTCGTCCCGCCGATCTACCAGGTCTCGACCTACAAGCAGGACGGCGTCGGCGGCCTGCGGGGCGGCTACGAGTACAGCCGCAGCGCCAACCCCACCAGGACCGCGCTGGAGGAGAACCTCGCGGCGCTGGAGGGCGGCCGCCGCGGCCTCGCGTTCGCGTCGGGACTGGCGGCCGAGGACTGCCTGCTGCGTACGCTGCTCAGCCCCGGTGACCACGTGGTGATCCCCAACGACGCGTACGGCGGCACCTTCCGGCTCTTCGCCAAGGTCGTCTCCCGGTGGGGCGTCGAATGGTCGGTGGCCGACACCAGCGACCCCCAGTCGGTACGGGCCGCGCTGACCCCGAAGACCAAGGTGATCTGGGTCGAGACGCCCTCCAACCCCCTCCTCGGCATCACCGACATCGCCGCGACCGCGCAGATCGCGCGCGAGGCGGGCGCCCGCCTCGTCGTCGACAACACCTTCGCGACCCCCTACCTCCAGCAGCCGCTGGCGCTCGGCGCGGACGTCGTCGTGCACTCCCTGACCAAGTACATGGGCGGTCACTCGGACGTCGTGGGCGGCGCCCTGATCACCGGCGACCAGGAACTCGGCGAGGAACTGGCGTACCACCAGAACGCGATGGGCGCGGTCGCCGGGCCCTTCGACTCCTGGCTGGTGCTGCGCGGCACCAAGACCCTCTCCGTGCGCATGGACCGGCACAGCGAGAACGCCGGCCGGATCGCCGAGATGCTCACCAGCCACGCGCGCGTGACGCGTGTTCTCTACCCGGGCCTCCCGGAGCACCCCGGTCACGAGGTCGCCGCCAAGCAGATGAAGGCGTTCGGCGGCATGGTCTCCTTCCAGGTCGAGGGCGGCGAGGAGGCGGCCGTCGAGGTCTGCAACCGCGCCAAGGTGTTCACGCTCGGTGAGTCGCTGGGCGGTGTGGAGTCCCTGATCGAGCACCCGGGACGCATGACGCACGCCTCGGCCGCCGGTTCGGCCCTGGAGGTCCCCGCCGACCTCGTCCGCATCTCCGTGGGCATCGAGAACGTCGACGACCTCCTCCAGGACCTGCAGCAGGCCCTGGGCTGACCCGACCGCGCGGGGCCCGGACACGCGGGCCCCGAACGCGCCGGTCCGAACACGCCGGGCCCGGGCCCGCACGGGTCCCGGGCCCGGCGGCGTCCGTTCACCAGCCCGTCAGCGGTGGAGTCGTCTCCGACGGCGGCTCCACCCAGGGGCGGGCCGTCGCCGCCCAGACGGCGAAGGCGACGGCCGCGCCGATCAGCACCAGCCACAGCAGCCGCCGCACCGCCCTCCCGCGGCGCTGCATGCGCCCTCCGCGGCGTACGACCTCGCCGTACAGGTCGGGCGGCACCGCGGGCGCGGGCGCCCGCTCCAGCATCCGCCGCACGGCCGCCTCGCGCTCCGGCCGGTTCACGACGGCGCCACCTCCACCCGGGCCGGAGCCGGTCCGCGGGGCGGGTGCAGCAGCGTCGCCATGGCGCGGGCGCAGACCGTCCGCACCCGCTCGACGGGGAGCCCGAGCAGGGCCGCGGCCTGCTCCTCGGCGATCCCCTCGTACAGCCTGAGGACGAGGACCAGCCGCTCCTGGGGCGTGAGGGCGGCCAGGACGTGCTCCGGGGAGGTGCGCCGGCGCCCGAGACCCCCGTACTGGTACCAGAGGGTGCGCTGGAAGCGCGCGGCCAGTTGCCGGCGGGCACTGTCGTAGGGGTCCTCGCCGTGCAGCCGGTCCCAGGAGGCGTACGTATGGGCGAGGGCCAGCGTCAGCAGCCGCCGCGCGCGCGGGTTGGCGTCCCGGGGTTCCGCGGTGAGCAGCGTGGCCGTGTGCAGCAGCCGCCCCGCCGCGCCCGCCATGAACGCCTGGAACTCCCGGGTCCGGCGGACGCCTTGGGAGGCACGTCCTTCTCGCACCGCGCCTCCCGTCCGAGGGTGACCCTGAGGAAGGGCCCGCGGCCGCGTGCGACCCGACGCACCCCGCACGACGAGGACCCGGTCTCATATGAGGCCAGGGGGTGCCTTCCGGTCAAGGGTCCGGTACGCACGCACGCGTGTGTGCGGGGCGGCGGAGGCCCGGGGCGCCGGACACGGTCCGCCGCCCGTCCCGGGCGCGGTTCAGGAGGCCGGCTCGGACTCCGGCGCCGGCACGCCCTGGCTCGCCTGGCGGGCGGAGAGCGCGCCGTTGAAGCGCGTGAGGAGCGCGCAGAACACCTCACGCTCCTCCGGCGCCCATTCGTGTGTCAGCTCGGCCATCAACTGACGTCGTGACGTGCGCACTTCGTCGAGCCGGGACTGACCGCGGGGGGAGAGCTGGAGCACCACGGCGCGTCCGTCCTCGGGGTGCGAGGTGCGCTTGACGAGGCCGGTGTCGACGAGCGGGGCGACCTGCCGGGTGACCGTCGAGGAGTCGATCCCCATGCTCGCCGCGAGCGCCTTGACGCCCATCGGGCCTTCCTTGTCGAGGCGGTTGAGCAGCAGGTAGGCGGCCCGGTCCATGGAGTTGCGCACCTGCCCCACCCCGCCGAGCCGGGTCTGTTCCGCACGGCGCGCGAAGACCGCGACCTCGTGCTGAAGGGCTTCGAGAAGACCGGTGTCACCGACGGTCGTCATGTCCATCGACATCTCTGGTGTAGTGGGCATGGCCGGGGGCTCAATTCATGCGTGGGGAGCTGGGTTGGGGGACAGGGTACGCGGCTGGGGCGCGGGCCGTACCGGCGCTGCGCAAACCGGGTCTCGGAGCGTGGTCACCCCGGGAGTGCGCCCGCGTGAACTGCGAGACTGACGGTCATGAGCTACGGCAGGGCTGACTCCTTTCCCAGTGTGACTCTCGACGACGTGCGCGGCGCGCAGAAGATGCTCACGGGTGTTGCGCGGGTGACCGCGATGGAGGGCAGCAGGTACCTGTCCCAGCTGGTGGGCGCACCGGTGCAGTTCAAGTGCGAGAACCTCCAGCGGACGGGGTCGTTCAAGCTGCGCGGCGCGTACGTGCGGATCGCGGGCCTGCTTCCGGAGGAGCGTGCCGCGGGTGTCGTCGCGGCGAGCGCGGGCAACCACGCGCAGGGCGTCGCGCTCGCGTCCTCGCTGCTCGGTGTGCGGTCCACCGTGTTCATGCCGAGCGGCGCCCCGCTGCCCAAGGTCGCGGCCACCCGCGACTACGGCGCCGAGGTGAGGCTGCACGGGCAGGTGGTCGACGAGACCCTGGCCGCCGCGCAGGAGTACGCCCGGCGCACGGGCGCGGTGTTCATCCACCCCTTCGACCACCCCGACATCATCGCGGGCCAGGGCACGGTCGGTCTGGAGATCCTGGAGCAGTGCCCGGAGGTGCGCACGATCGTCCTGGGGATCGGCGGCGGCGGGCTGGCGGCGGGCGTGGCCCTCGCCGTGAAGTCGCTGCGCCCGGACGTGCGGATCATCGGGGTGCAGGCGGAGGGAGCGGCGGCGTACCCGCCCTCGCTCGCGGCCGGGCGGCCGGTGTCGGTCGAGAACCCGGCCACGATGGCCGACGGCATCAAGGTCGGCCGCCCCGGCGACGTACCGTTTCGCCTGGTCGAGGAGCTGGTCGACGAGGTCCGTACGGTCTCCGAGAACGACCTGTCCAGCGCGCTGCTGCTGTGCCTGGAGCGCGCCAAGCTGGTCGTCGAACCGGCCGGCGCGAGCTCCGTGGCGGCGCTGCTGCGCGACCCCGGCTCCTTTGAGGGCCCGGTCGTGGCGCTGCTGTCGGGCGGGAACGTGGATCCCCTGCTGATGCAGCGCATCCTGCGGCACGGCATGGCGGCGGGCGGCCGCTACCTGGCGGTCACGCTGCGGCTCACCGACCGGCCCGGCGCCCTGGCGACACTTCTCGGGGTGCTGTCGGTGGCGGACGCCAACGTCCTCGACGTGAGTCACGTGCGGACCGATCCCCGGCTCGGGCTCACGGAGGTGGAGGTCGAACTGCACCTGGAGACGAAGGGGCACGATCATTGCGCCGAGGTGAACGCGGCGCTGCGCGAGGCGGGGTACACGGTCATCGACTGAGGCCGCGCGGCCGCCCGCGGAACCAGGCCGTCCCGCCCGCGGAGCCCGGCCGTCCCGCCTACGGAACCCGGCCGTCCCGCCCCGGGAAAATCCATTGAGCGACGCGATACATCGCGTTACGGTGGGTGTTCGGATCGGCGCCGACGGGGCCGGAGCGATGACTTTTCCGTCGTGCGCGAGTCCCCAGTACGCGCGTCCGAAAGCGCGCACACATCCGAAAATCCCCAACGACGTGGAGAACACTCATGCCGGGCGCCATATACGCCGAAGGCCTGGTGAAGACCTTCGGTGACGTAAGGGCTCTGGACGGCGTCGACCTCGATGTCCCGGAAGGCACCGTGCTCGGCCTCCTCGGGCCGAACGGCGCGGGCAAGACCACCGCGGTCCGCTGTCTGACCACCCTGCTGCGCCCCGACAGCGGCAGGGCCGTCGTCGCGGGCGTCGACGTGCTCAAGGACCCCGACGCGGTACGGCGCAGGGTCGGCCTCTCCGGACAGTTCGCGGCGGTCGACGAATACCTGACCGGCCGCGAGAACCTCCAGATGGTCGGCCGGCTCTACCAGATGCGGGCGAAGGCCGCGAAGGCCCGAGCGGACGAGCTCCTGGAGCAGTTCAACCTCGCCGACGCCGCCGACCGCACCGCGAAGACGTACTCGGGCGGCATGCGACGCCGCCTCGACCTCGCGGCGGCCCTGGTGGTCTCGCCCCCGGTGATGTTCATGGACGAGCCCACGACCGGCCTCGACCCGCGCAACCGCCAGCAGCTGTGGGACGTCATCAAGCGGCTGGTCTCCGGCGGTACGACGCTGCTGCTGACCACCCAGTACCTGGAAGAGGCCGACCACCTCGCGCACGACATCTGCGTGGTCGACCACGGCCGTGTCATCGCCCGCGGCACCGCCGACGAGCTCAAGGCGCGGACCGGCGGGGAGCGCGTCGAGGTCGTCGTGCACGAGCGCGAGCACATCGCGACCGCCTCCGAGGTGCTGGCCGGCTTCGGCAAGGGCGAGACGACGGTCGAGGAGCACACCCGCAAGCTCACCGTGCCCGTCACCGGCGGCGCGAAGCTCCTCGCGGAGGTCATCCGCGAGCTGGACGGCCGCGGCATCGAGATCGACGACATCGGCCTGCGCCGCCCCACCCTGGACGACGTCTTCCTCTCGCTCACCGGCCACGTGGCCGAGGAGAAGCCCGAGGAGAACGGCGGACCGGCGGACGCCCGGGGCGGCAGGGGCAGGGACACCCGGACCGACAAGAGCGGGAAAGAGGCCGTGAAGTGAGCGCCGTAAGCAACACCGTGCAGGTCACGACTCCTTCGAATCCGGTCTACCAATCGGTCCGGGACTCCCTGGTCATCGCTCAGCGGAACCTGATCAGAATGTCCAGGATCCCGGAGATGGTCATTTTCGGGCTCATCCAGCCCATTATGTTCGTGGTGCTGTTCACCTATGTCTTCGGCGGGTCCATGAAGATCGGCGGCAGCACCAGCGCCACCGACTACACCAACTTCCTGATGGCCGGCATCTTCGCCCAGACGGTCACCTTCGCGACCGCGGGCGCCGGCGCGGGCATAGCCGACGACATGCACAAGGGCCTCATAGACCGCTTCCGGTCGCTGCCCATGGCCCGGGGCGCGGTGCTCACCGGCCGCACCCTGGCCGACCTCGTGCAGACCGCGCTGACCCTGCTCGTCCTCGCGCTGGTGGCCCTGATGGTCGGCTGGCGCGTCGGCTCGAACGGCGACACGAACGCGTTCCGTGTCGCCGGGGCCTTCGGACTGCTGCTCCTGCTCGGGTACGCGTTCACCTGGATCGGCGCGCTCATAGGTCTGTCCGTGCGGACCCCCGAGGCGGCCACCTCCGGCGGGCTGATCTGGCTCTTCCCGGTCACGTTCATCTCGAACGCGTTCGTGGACACCAGCAACATGACGCCCTGGCTGCGGCACGTCGCCGACTGGAACCCGTTCAGCGCCACCGTGCAGGCGTGCCGGGTGCTGTTCGCCAACCCGGGCGTGTCGACGTCCGACGCCTGGCCCATGCAGCACCCCGTCTGGGCCTCGGTGATCTACTCGGTCCTGATCGTGGTGCTCTTCCGGACGCTCGCCGTCCGCAAGTACCGCTCGGCGACGGCGTGAGGCGCCGACCCGCGGCGGCGTGACGCGGACGCCGTGATCGACGCGGACACGACGATGCCCCCGGCAGCGCGCCGGGGGCATCGTCGTGTCCGTTTCCGGGCTCAGCCGCGGTGCGGTTCGGCCTTGAGGATCTTCACCGAGGCGAACTTGCCGTTCGGCAGCTCGTACTGGGCGTCCTCGCCGACCTTCTTGCCGTTCACTCCGGCGCCCAGCGGGGACTGCGGAGAGTACGTCTCGATGTCGGAGCTCGCGTATTCGCGGGAGCCGAGCAGGAAGACCAGGGTGTCGTCCTCGTCGCCGTCGAAGGCGATGGTCACGACCATGCCCGGCGCGACCACGCCGTCCGCCGCGGGAGCCTCGCCCACCTTGGCGTTCTCCAGGAGCTGGGTCAGCTGGCGCACACGGAGCTCCTGCTTGCCCTGCTCCTCCTTGGCCGCGTGGTACCCGCCGTTCTCGCGCAGGTCGCCCTCCTCGCGCGCGGCCGCGATCTTGGCGGCGATCTCCGTGCGCGCAGGACCAGACAGGTACTCCAGCTCGGCCCTGAGCTGGTTGTACGCCTCCTGGGTCAGCCAGGTGACGTTCTCGCTGGTCTGGGTCACAGGTGCTCCTCGTAGGTACTGGGAATACAAAGCATCGCCCTACCCAGAAGCATGTTCTCTCACGGGTGGGCGAAACCACGAGCCTAACAATTCAGCGGCTCTAAGGGGAGGACATAAGACATAAGAATTTCATCGGCGCAGGTCAGCCGCTGGTCGTCCCGTGCGATTCCGGCCCGTGCCGATGCTCCCGGAGCCGGCCGGCGGTGCCGCTCAGTCCGAGTGGCAGCCGAGGAGCTCCGCCGTGGTGCCCCGGGCCGTCGTACGCAGGGTAACGACCTTGTCGAGGCGGGAGGAGTCCTGGCCGAAGCGGAAGTCCGCGCGCCCCACCTCGGCGCCGTCGGCGCTCTGCGAACGCAGGGTGCAGTAGCCCTTCGAGCCGGCGTCCTTGTGCACCTCCAGGTGCACCTCGACCGCGTCGTCCGAGACCGCCTTGAAGGCGATCACCTGCGCGCTGATCCCGGAACCGGCGATGTGGTCGTAGCCGAACCAGCCGACCACGCCGACCAGGGCGACCCCGAGGACACCGCCGACGATCCGCAGTCTCCGGTCGGCCCGGTCGTCCGCGGAGCGGCCGTACCGGCCCTCGGGCAGCCGCGTGCTCGCCGTACCCATGATCGTCCTCTCGGCGGGGGTCCCTGACCCGGACCCCGGAATTAATCGCCCCCCGATTCCGTCACTATAGAAGCCGCCCACGGCGCGGATACACGCCGGGCGCCGACAGCCGACCGGCTCAGGCGACAGCCGACCGACCGAGGATTGAGTCTTGACTGACCAGCTGCGACTGATGGCCGTGCACGCCCACCCCGACGACGAGTCGAGCAAGGGTGCGGCCACCATGGCGAAGTACGTGTCCGAGGGGGTGGACGTGCTGGTCGTGACCTGCACGGGCGGGGAGCGCGGCTCCATCCTCAACCCCAAGCTCCAGGGCGACAAGTACATCGAGGAGAACATCCACGAGGTACGCAAGAAGGAGATGGACGAGGCCCGCGAGATCCTCGGGGTCGAGCAGGAGTGGCTCGGCTTCGTCGACTCGGGCCTGCCCGAGGGCGACCCGCTGCCGCCGCTGCCCGAGGGCTGCTTCGCCCTGGAGGACGTCGACAAGGCGGCCGGCGAGCTGGTCAAGCAGATCCGCTCGTTCCGCCCGCAGGTGATCACCACCTACGACGAGAACGGCGGCTACCCGCACCCCGACCACATCATGACCCACAAGATCACGATGGTGGCCTTCGAGGGCGCGACGGACACCGAGAAGTACCCGGAGTCCGAGTTCGGACCCGCGTTCGAGCCGCAGAAGCTCTACTACAACCAGGGCTTCAACCGCCCGCGCACCGAGGCGCTGCACAACGCGCTCCTGGACCGCGGGATGGAGTCGCCGTACGGGGACTGGCTGAAGCGCTGGAGCGAGTTCGAGCGCACCGAGCGCACGCTGACCACGCACGTCCCGTGCGCGGACTTCTTCGAGATCCGGGACAAGGCGCTGATCGCGCACGCCACGCAGATCGACCCCGACGGCGGCTGGTTCAAGGTCCCCATGGACATCCAGCGGGAGGTCTGGCCGACCGAGGAGTACGAGCTCGCGAAGTCCCTCGTGGACACATCCCTCCCCGAGGACGACCTCTTTGCGGGCATCCGCGACAATGCCTGACATGAGCGCAAGCCTGGCACTGACGCACCTCGTCCCCCTCGCCAAGGAGGTCGACGAGAACAAGGTCACCCCCGGCGTCCTCGGCTTCATCGTCTTCGCGGTGATGGCCCTGGCCGTCTGGGGTCTGATGAAGTCCATGAACCGTCACATGGGCAAGGTCTCCTTCGAGCAGGACCCCGAGAACGAGAGGGCGTCCGCCGAGGGCTCCGGCTCCGGCGGGACCGCTCCCGCGAGGGGCTGAGCGGACGCCCGCCGGGCCCTGCCCGGGGCCACCGGCGGACCGCGGCCCGTCCGCCACGAGCGGGGTCGCGAGGCATGACCGGACACCCGGTGCGAGCCCCTGCGGGCTCGCACCGGGCTTCGGCGTACGCCCGTGAGGCGGGCCACCGCGCCGTGGCGGGGCGCCGGCCGCCTCACCTCTCCACGGCCGGAAGGCCGCCGCCCGACGTCACCGGGTCGGACGGCCGCGGCCTCCTCACGTCGTCACGGTCACGCCCATCACGTCGCGGGCGTGCCGTCCCGGCACCATGCCCAGACGCCAGGCCTGCCAGCCCGCGTCCAGGTCCACCCCCCGCTCCAGCAGCAGCCGGTACGCCTCGGCGAAGTCGTCCAGCCCGCCGTCACGGGTCGGATGGCCGGCCCGCGAGAGCTGCGACAGCTCCTCCAGGGCCACCGCGGCGCCCACCTCGTGGCCGCCCGGCGCCGCATAGGGGAGCAGCGTGCAGCGCAGGAAGCGGGCCCAGTCCTCCCCGCGGCGGTCCCCGTACGAGGCGAACAGGCCCACGGCCTCGTCGCACAGGGACAGCGCCTGCTGCGTACGGGCGTTGCCGGCGTCCACGACGGCGAGCTCCAGACAGGTCCACGCCTCGCCGTGCGCCACCCCGATGCGCTGGAAGTCCGCGCGGGCGTCGACGAGGAGCTGGCGGGCGAAGCCCGAGTTCCGCAGGGAGCCCGTCTGCGCGGCACGCTGGTCGCGGGTCACGCGGGCCGAGTGGTGACGGGCGCAGGCCAGCCCGTAGACGTCCCGCATGCGCGAGAACATCGTCCGGGAGCGCTCCAGCTCCCGCACCGCCTGGTCCAGGCTCCCGGTCTCCTCCAGGGACTGGCCCAGGTAGTAGACCGTCCACGCCTCGCCGCGCGCGTCCTCGTTCTCCCGGTGCCGGGAGGCCGCCTGGCGCAGCCCGTCGACGGCGGCGGAGGGGTCGCCCCCGACGAGCCGGGCGCGGGCGAGCTGGGTGAGCGCCCACGCCTCCCCGCGGGCGTCGCGCGTGCGTCCGTACAGATCGAGCGCCTCGCGCAGCTCGCGCTCCGCGCGCGGGACGTCGCCCATCCGCAGGCCGAGCTGGCCGAGGTGGAAGTGGGTCCAGGCCTCGCCGTGCAGCGAGCCGCTCTCGCGGTGCAGGACCAGGGCCTCGGTGAGCAGGCCGAGGGCCTGGCCGAGCCGGGACCTGTCGCGCTCCACCGCCGCGAGCGCGTGCATCGTCCAGGCGCGGTCGGCCGCCAGCCCGGGCGAGGCCTGGAGGTCCATCGCCTCCTGGAGCTTGGCCGCCGCCTCGACCAGGGCGCCCTGGTGGTGCAGCGTGATGCCGAGCGAACACAGCGCCCGGGCGGCACCCGCGTCGTGATGGGCCTCCAAGTACAGGTCCACCACCGCCGCCAGCGTCGTACGCGCCTTGTCCAGCTCACCGAGCTGGCGGGCCGCGATACCGGTGCGCCACTGCACCGAGCGCACCAGGAGCCCCTGGTCGACGGCCTGGGCCAGCTCGCTGATCTCGCCCAGCCGGTACAGGTCGCCGCGCAGCAGGCAGTAGTCGCACAGGGCGCCCAGGAGGTGGAGCACCGCCGCCTGGTCCACGCCCTCCGCGTGTCTGAGGGCCGCCGTGATGAAGCTCGACTCGTCGTCCAGCCAGCGCAGCGCGGCGTCCAGGGAGGTGAAGCCGTGCGGCCCGAACCGGTCGGCGCGCGTCGACGTCCTGCCGTCCACCAGGCGGATCACCGAGTCGGCGAGCTCCGCGTGGTTCACGATCAGGCGCTCCTGCGCAGCCGTGCGCTCCGCGGCCTCCTCCTCGTCCAGGAGACGGGCGGCGGCGAAGGTCCGTACGAGATCGTGCAGGCGGTAGCGGCTGCCGCGCACGTGGTCGATCAGGCCCGCCCGGGACAGGGCGGTCAGATGGCGGACGGCCTCGGGCTCGTCCGTCGCCAGCAGGGACGCCGCCGCCGCCGCGCCCAGGGAGGCCCGGCCGGCCAGGGCCAGCCGGCGCAGCAGCCGGCGCGCCGTGTCCGACTGGTCGGTGTAGCGCAGCCACAGGACCCGCTCGACGGGCTCCACCGGGCCGTAGGCCGCGAGGTCGCCGGCCAGGGCGCGCGGGGTGCGGGGGCCGAGCGAGGAGCCCGCGACCCGCAGGGCCAGCGGCAGACCGCCGCACAACTCCCTTATCCGTTCGGAGGATTCGGCGTCGTACGGCCCGGACGCGTCCTGCGCCGCCGCGCTCAGCAGTTCCTCGGAGCCCGCCGCGTCCAACGCCTCGACGGGGAGCCGGTGCACCCAGGCGGAGAGGCCGTCGGGCAGGTCGAGGGGTTCCCGCGCGGTGACCAGAACCAGGCTCTCGGAGCGCTCGGGGACCAGGGCGCGGACCTGCTCGGCGTCGCTCGCGTCCTCCAGCACGATGGTGACGGGCAGGCCCGTCAGATGCTGGTGGTACAGCTCGCTCAGCCGTTTGACCTGCTGGTCCTGTGAGGAGCGCTCCCGGAAGAGGAGCTGCTCGCGCGGGGCGCCCAGCCGGTTCAGCAGGTGGAGCAGCGCGTCGCGGGTGGTGAGCGGCGGATCGTCCGGGCTGTCGCCGCGCAGGTCGACCACGCACGCGCCGCGGAACTGGTCCTTGAGGGCGTGCGCCGCCCGGACCGCGAGGGTGCTGCGGCCGGAGCCGGGCGCGCCGTGCAGCACGACGACCGTCGGCTTCGTCTCCGTGCTCGCCCGGGCGGCGTGGACCCACCGCGCGATCCGTGACAGCTCGGTCCGGCGCCCGGTGAACGGGCCCTCCTGTTCCGGCAGCTGGCCGAAGGACTGCTCCAGCACGCTGCGCCGGCGGGCGGCCGCGCTCTTGTCGGTGCGCCGCAGCTGGGGGGCGCCCTTCCTGGCGCCGGTGGTGGCGCTGAGCACCCGCTGCTGGTCGAGGAACGGGCGCACTCCCCGCACGTCCAGGGCCGTCAGCCACTGCAGACGCAGCTGCTCCGGGCCTCCGGGCTGCCCCAGGACCCCGGCGCGGCGGCTCGCGGCGGGCACGTGCGCGGCCGTCACCTTGAGGACGGTGGCGGCCGCGCCCGCCACGGCCACCGTCGCTCCGGTGCCGAGGGCGGTGCCGGTGCCGGTGCCGAGGGCCAGGTCGGCGGCGACGGCCGCGAGGGCGCCGACCGCGGCCACCAGCAGGGGGGTTCCGGATCCCTCCCGGGCGAACCGCTGCCCGAAGGTCTGCCGTCCGGCCTCGGACTCGTCCAGCGCGCGCGTGTACGCCGCGTACTCCTCGGCGGCCGTCTGCGCCATCGCGTCGAGCGAGGCCCGCGCCCGCGACAGCAGGGCGCCACCCTCCGTACGCCCCCCTGAGCGGCGCACCTCCTCCTCGACGGCCCGGACCAACAGCCGCTCGGCCTCCGCCCGATGACCGTCCCGCATGTCACGTCCCCCTTTGGCAGCAACTCCCTTGCCCCCGAGTGTCCTTCGGCCGGGACGCGAGCGCGAGGGGGCGGCGGATCATTCACCGCGCCCGAGGGCGCCGGACTTCGGAGCCGACCTCCTCGGACGCATGTGTTCCGGCTGTTCATCGCGTGGAGCGCGGCCTTTGGAGAGAGCGAGGAACACGCAGGCGCAGGCGAGCCCCGCCTCAGCCACCGCGCAGGCCAGGGCCTGGACCAGAGGGGCGCCCGGCTGCGCGGTGGTTATGTCGAACCAGGCGTCGAGCACCGCGACGGCGGCTGTCGCCGAGGCGGTCAGCCGGGCGTGCGGATCGCGGCGCAGCCCCAGTACGGCGGTGGCCGCGCAGCCCGTGGCCATCAGTACGTCGAGTCCCGCCCAAGCCACTTGCCAGTTCCGCACCTCGGTGTTCGCGGGGAGCGTCCGCACGAGGAGCACCATCCACGGCACGAGCGCGACGGCGGTGACACCGAGCAGCACCAGGGCCCAATCGCTGCGCGTCATGGCGCGATTCGTCTGCATGCCTCCACGATAGGACCGCAGAGGAATTTCTGCAAAGAAAATTCTGCAGAACTTGTTCTGTGGACGGAGCGGGCCGGGGATAGCGTGTCCGTATGCCCGATCCCGAGCTGACCAGCCTCGAACGCACCGCCCTGTACAAGTCCCTCGGCAACCCGCTGCGCCGCCGCATCCTCGACTACCTCGGCCGGCACGGCGAGGCGAACTCGACCGTGCTCGCCAGGGAGCTCGGCGAGAGCTCCGGCACGACCAGCTACCACCTGCGCAAGCTGGCCGACCAGCATCTGATCGAGGAGATCGCGGAGAAGTCGGGCGGCCGTGAACGCTGGTGGCGGGCCCTGCCGTTCAGCCACACCACACCCGATCCGGCCACGATGGCCCCCGAGGAACTCGCGGCCGCCGAGGGCGTGGCGCGCCTGAAGATCGAGATGGACACCGGGCTGTACCTCCGGGCGCACAAGGAGTATGCGGGACCCGAGGGATGGGCTCAGGTCCAGCGCTCCGGCAACTGGATGACCAGGGAGGAACTCCTGGATTTCGTACGCGAGTACCGGGCGCTCCTGGACCGGTACGGCCACGCCCGTGAGGACGCCCCCGACGGGGCGCGCCCGGTGCATCTGCGCTTCTACGCCGTACCGGACGCCGTGGGAGAGCGGCAGGGTGAACCGACTGGCCCGTGAGACGTCCCCGTACCTGCTCCAGACGCCGACAACCCCGTCGACTGGTGGCCGTGGTCGGCCGAGGCCTTCGACGAGGCACGCAGGAGCAACCGGCCCGTTCTGCCGAGCGTCGGGTGCAGCAGTTGCCACTGGTGCCGGTGAACCCGCAAACCGAGTAGTCCGCGGCCCCCGCATCTGTCTGAGGCGCGGAGCACCTCTGCCCCCCAGGGGGGAGGATTGTTGTGTGGAGGCTGACGGTCTCGCCAGACAGCTGGAACTCCGAGGCGGACGTCGGGCATCTCCGCAGCTGGAAGAGCGAAACTCGGGTGCCGGCTTCCACCGTCTGAGAGTATTGCCGCGGCTGAGCCGAGGCGCCGCTGGAGCGGTGTTCGCTGAGATCGGCACGGCCTCGCCAGATTCGGTTTGACCGAACGGGAGCCCAGGTGTCGTTGGAACGGTTCTCGCTGGAGAACTATCGCTGCTTCAGGGAGAGACAGGAGGTGGAGCTCGGAAAGATCACCGTGGTGCTGGGCCGGAACAATTCTGGCAAGAGTGCGGTCGTGCGAGCGCTCCCTCTCCTTTCCCTCGGTATCCGCGGCGACTCCCCTTACCCTCTGGATCTGGACCTGATCCAGGGCTTCACTCCTTCGTTCGCCGATCTGATCCACGGCTCGTCACCCCATGGGCACATTCGCCTGGGAGCGTCGATCGGGTGCGAGGACGGCGAGACTGTCAGCGCCACCGCCGAGGTCCAGAACATCGCCAACCAGGGAATGCAGCTGGTCTCCTTGGTGCAGATCTCCTGCGGGGCGGAGGTCGCGAACCTCTCCTGGATCCCCGGCATCGACGCCTACTCCCCGGGGAAGCGCGCGTATCTTGTCGACGGCCAGGAGGTCAAAGTCGGATTTCGCGGGCTGCTGCCCGATCCGGCCGACTGGCCGGACTCCGTCGGCGGTGTCAGCGGCGTCACTGGGCTCATTCGGGAAGGCCTCGACGAGATCCGGTATCTGGGTCCGTTCAGGAAGAGCCCGGAGCGTTTCTTCCGGTCTCCGGCCAGAACCCTGGGCAGCGTCGGCTATCGGGGCGAGAGGGCGCTCGGCATGCTCGCCGCGGACGAGGTGTACGGGCGCGGTCTGATCGGCCGTGAGGTGAACACCCTGCTGGAAAGCATCCTGCCCGGGTGGCGCCTCGAAGTCACCGACGTCGGCTCCGGGATGTACATTCCCAAGCTGCGGTCCCTGCGCGACCCCGATCTCGTCGTCCACATCGACGACGTCGGCACCGGTGTGGTCCAGTTCCTGCCGATAGTGATCCAGCGGGCAGCGGACCGCGTGGAGCCGCCCGCCGGGCCGGTGATCGAGATCGTGGAGGAGCCCGAACTCCATCTCCACCCTTCGGCGCACGCCGCGATCGCCGATCTCTACATCGACGCCGTGCAGGAGTCGCAGGTGCGCTTCCTGGTGGAGACGCACAGCGAGAACTTCCTCCTCAGGCTGCGCCGGCGGGTCGCGGAGCGGAAGCTGGCGCCGGAGGACGTGAAGATCTACTTCGTCGAGCAGGCCGAGGGGGCCGCCACCCTGCGGAAGATCGAGGTGGACGCCCTCGGCAACCTCGACTACTGGCCGCGGGGGGTCTTCGCGGAGGACTTCGAGGAGGTACGCGCCCTCGCGGACGCGCAGGCGAATCGGATCGACGATGCGCGTTGAGATTCCCGTCGACCTGCTGAAGGACCGTCAGGGCGACGAGAACGCAGAGCTCATATTGAAGCTGATCGCGTTCTTCAGGGAGGCACGGCACGAGTGGGCGATCTCCCCGCGTGATGTGGACGCCGTCCATACGTTCCTGGAGCGTCACCTCCCGGTCCTGGCGCAGAGCTACCTGCTGCTCGCGCAGAAGGCGAGCATGGCGCAGGCCTGGGCGCCGCACGGGGGGACCACGGGCGTGGTCAGGGTGGCCGGCGAGACGCTCACGGCGGACATCCGCGACCTGGAGCGGCCGGCCGTGCTGGTCGTGGAGAACGCGATCTACGACTGGCAGATGATCGAGGCGCTCGCGCGCCTGCTCGGCTGCGAGGACGTCATCGACGCCAAGGAGGGCAGCCGCCTCGGCGTGTACAACGGAGGCGGCAAGGACGGGGCGACCCGGCACGCGGTCGACCAGGCCGCGCAGTTCTCCCGTACCAAGCGTGTGGTCCTCGTCATCGACAGCGACAGCTTCCACCCCACGGACCGGACCGGCAATCACGAGAAGGCCGAAGCCGCGGCCCGCGAAGGCGTGAGTGCGCACGTCCTCAGCTTCCGGGAGATGGAGAACTACATTCCCAACCGGGTCCTGGCCCGGCAGCCGAAGAAGACCGTCGGAATGTCCTCCATGGCCAAGCGCCTGGAGTCCCTCAAGACCTTCTCGCCCGAGCAGCGCGCCCACTTCGACATGAAGCACGGATTCAAGGGAAAGCCGCAGAAGGGTGCCGACCAGAAGGGGCGCCACTCCGGGAAGGCGGGGACCACCTACGTCATCCCGCCGCGCCACGGTGATCTGTACGACGAAGTGGCGGAGCGGGACCTCATCACCCTCCAAGAGGGATTCGGAACGGACTTGCCGGGTCTGTTCCTGCAAGAGGTGATGCGCGGCGGCATATCGGAGCGGGACCTGGACGGCCTGGGCCCCGGAGCGAAACAGGAATTGCGATCGATGTTCGAAACGATTCGGGGCGTGATCTGAGCATGGGAGACATCGAGGTGGTCAAGGATATCTCCGTGGTACCGGAGGTCCACTTCCTGGAGCAGGTCCTGGAGCGGATCGCGCAGGGCGAGCTGCGGGTGCCGAAGTTCCAGCGCCCGTTCCTGTGGCGCCCCGAGCAGATGCTCCAGCTCTTCGACAGCATGGAGCGCGGCTACCCGATGGGCAGCCTGCTCATCTGGGAGACCACCATGCCGCTCGAAAGCCTCGACACCATCGGTGGGCGCAGGATTCCGCCGGCACCGGAAGGGGCGAAGGTCGCCTACGTACTGGACGGCCACCAGCGACTCTCGACGCTCTTCGGCGTCCTCCACCGCTCGGCCGACGCCCCGCGGTCCGCGCGCCAGGAGGACTGGATGTGGTGGGTCTACCGGCCGCTCGTCCGGTCGGAACACGACGGCGTGCGCTACCGCCACCAGAAGAGCGGCGAGCCGGTGCCCAGCCACTTCCTGCCCATGCGGTCCGTACTGGGGACCCTGGACTTTCTCGAATACGCACGGACGTTGTCCGACGTCTCCCACTCCCGCGAGGAGGCCGACCGCCTCACCAAGGAGAGCGAGCGCATCGCGAAGCGGGTGAAGAACTACAAGGTCTCCGTGGTGCGTATGGAGGGCGGCACCCTCCAGCAGGCCATCGAGGTCTTCTCCAGGATCAACAGCAGCGGCCAGAAGATGCGTCCCGACCAGATGGTCTCCGCACTGACCTACGGGACCATCGGCTCGGAGACGCTCAGCGACAAGATGGAGGAGATCAAGGGGCGGATCGCCGCTTCGGGCTTCGGCGAGATCCCGATCATGACGATCTTCCAGACTGTCCTCGCGCTGTCCGGCGAGGAGGACGTATATGGGGACACCTCCTGGGAGACGATGGCCCGCAAGGTCCAGGGTCAGCTCACGACCGCGGTGGAGGACACCGACCTGATCCTCCAGCAGGTGGTCGAGTTCCTGCGGGAGGAGGTCCAGGTCTCGCTGGCTCGCCTGGTTCCCTACAACATCCAGATCATGCTGCTCGCCGTCTTCTTCCACTTCTCCGACAAGGTCGAAGCGGAGCAGCGGGTCAAGCTCCGGCACTGGTTCTGGACCACGTCCCTGGCGGGCACCTTCGCCGGGTCCACCACCACCCAGGTCCGGAAATTCATCACGGAGATGAAGGCCTTCGCCCGGGGCAAGGGCGGGCTCAGCTACTCCGCTGAGCGGGCCCGTTCCTTCCCCGAACGCTTCGACCTGCGCAGCGCGCGCGTGCGCGCCTACCTTCTCTGGGACCTGCAGACGTTCCCGGACCGGAAGAACCTCGACGGCGGCACCGTCAACGTGCTGGAACAGCTGGCGACGGCGCACAGCGAGACCTATCGACACGTCATCACCCAGAGCGGGATCTCCGGGGCTTCCAGTCCCGCCAACCGGATCGTCATGACGACGCCGCCGGGTGTGTCGATCCGGCAGGCGCTCATCAGGCTCGCGGAGGACGGGCGCACAGACATCCTGGACTCGCACGGAGTCAGCCTCGCGTCCATCGAGCACCTCAAGGCCGACGAGTTCACCGAGTTCATCCTCGCCCGGCAGCACGAACTGGCGGCGCGGGAGAGGCAGTTCATCGAGAGCCTGGGCATCAAGTCGGCCGACAAGGAGGTCGGCGAGGCCGACATCGACACTGAGTGAGGGGTAGCGAGTCCAGGCTTGTACAGCCACGAAGGCGCAATGCGGCCTTCCCGCCCTGGAGCGGCATCCCGCACGCGGTGCATCTGGTCCGTAGCCGGAGAATGTCCTGATCGGTCCGCGAAGCACTGTGATGCGGGCGCTGACGGTCAAGCGTCGATGGCGGGGCGGCTTCTCGGTACCTTACAAGAGCCCAAGATCGACCCTGATGGAGAAAGGCGTGGTGGCCTTCACCGTCCCGGTGAACATCTCGCCGTCCCTGTAAGCCCTGGTGGCGGGGTCGAGGACGTAGGTGTAGACGATCGGGATACCGGTGGCGGCCTGTTCGACCCGCCAGTAGAAGGGGATCCCGGCCTTGGCGTACTGGTCCACCTTCACGATCCGGTCGGTGGTCTCCGAACCGGGCGACACGACCTCGACGACCAGGAGCACGTGCTCGGGGCGGGTGGGCGTGAGGTCGATGGTCTCCGCCCGGTAGACGATGACGTCCGGCCGGCGGTTGGTGAGCGGAACGTCCTGCAGGCGGACGTCGAAGTCCGTGTCCGCGTTCCAGTCCGGGCCCGCGGCGGCGTCCAGGGCATTGGCCAGGATCCGCGCCAGCCGGTTGTGCCGCTTGGAGGCGCTCGGGCTCACGACGACCATCCCGTCCACGATCTCGATGCCGGCGCACTGCTCCTCGGACCAGGAGTCGTACTGCTCCGCGCTGATCTGCGAATGCATCCACGCGGGCGCCACCATCTCGGCGGTCATGGTGTACCTCCTTCGAGGAGCCTCGGCAGGTCCAGCGCTGCTGTGCCCAGCCTACTGTTCAGAGGTGCCGGGTCGCCCGACCCGGAGGGGTACGGAGTCGCCCACCACGTGATGGCGCACAAGTGCAATTCGGCCAAGTGAGGCGGGCTCGTCAGTGGTTCACCGGTCGCGGCAGGCGCTGTGAGAGGCTGGGCCGTATGAACCGGTTGGCTGGTGTGACCTCGCCTTATCTGCTTCAGCATGCCGACAATCCCGTCGACTGGTGGCCCTGGATGCCGGAGGCTTTCGAGGAAGCGCGGCGGCGTGATGTACCCGTTCTGCTGTCGGTCGGCTACTCGGCGTGCCACTGGTGTCATGTCATGGCGCACGAGTCCTTCGAGGACGACGCGACCGCCGCCTATCTGAACGAGCACTTCGTCAGCGTCAAGGTCGACCGTGAGGAACGGCCCGACGTCGACGCCGTCTACATGGAGGCGGTGCAGGCGGCGACGGGGCAGGGCGGCTGGCCGATGACCGTGTTCCTCACCCCGGACGCCGAGCCCTTCTACTTCGGTACGTACTTCCCGCCCGAGCCCCGCCACGGGTCGCCGTCCTTCCGGCAGGTGCTGGAGGGTGTGTCGAGCGCCTGGAGCGACCGGCGGGACGAGGTCACCGAGGTCGCGGGGAAGATCACGCGGGATCTCGCCGAGCGGGAGATGTCCTTCGGGGACAGCCGGGTGCCGGGCGAGGAGGAACTGGCCGGCGCGCTCCTCGGACTCACCCGGGACTACGACGCGGCGCGCGGCGGATTCGGCGGCGCGCCCAAGTTCCCGCCGTCCATGGTGATCGAGTTCCTGCTGCGCCACCACGCGCGGACCGGCTCCGAGGGCGCTCTGCAGATGGCCGTGGACACCTGTGAGCGGATGGCGCGCGGCGGACTCTACGACCAGCTCGGCGGCGGCTTCGCCCGCTACTCCGTCGACCGGGACTGGGTGGTCCCCCACTTCGAAAAAATGCTCTATGACAACGCGCTCCTGTGCCGTGTCTACGCGCACCTCTGGCGGTCCACCGGGTCCGAGCTCGCGCGGCGGGTCGCGTTGGAGACCGCGGACTTCATGGTGCGTGAACTGCGCACCGGCGAGGGCGGGTTCGCCTCCGCGCTCGACGCCGACAGCGACGACGGCAGCGGCCGGCACGTCGAGGGCGCGTACTACGTGTGGACGCCGGCGCAGTTGCGCGAGGTGCTCGGGGACGCGGACGCCGAGTTCGCGGCGCGGTACTTCGGGGTCACCGAGGAGGGCACCTTCGAGGAAGGGGCCTCGGTGCTCCAACTTCCTCAACAGGAAGGGGTGTTCGACGCCGAGAGGCTGGCCTCGGCGCGGGAGCGGCTGCTCGCGGCGCGGGCCGGGCGGCCGGCCCCCGGGCGCGACGACAAGGTGGTGGCCGCCTGGAACGGGCTCGCGGTGGCCGCGCTCGCGGAGACCGGCGCCTACTTCGACCGCCCCGACCTGGTGGAGGCCGCGATCGGCGCCGCCGACCTCCTCGTGCGGCTGCACATGGACGACCGGGCGCGGCTGGCCCGTACCAGCAAGGACGGCAGGGCGGGCGCCCACGCCGGGGTGCTGGAGGACTACGCGGACGTCGCCGAGGGTTTCCTCGCGCTGGCGTCCGTGACCGGGGAAGGGGTCTGGCTGGAGTTCGCCGGGTTCCTGCTCGACCACGTCCTCGCGCAGTTCACGGACGCGGAGTCCGGCGCGCTGTACGACACGGCGGCCGACGCTGAGCGGCTGATCCGCCGCCCCCAGGACCCCACCGACAACGCCACGCCCTCGGGGTGGAGCGCGGCGGCCGGGGCGCTGCTGTCGTACGGCGCGCAGACCGGCGCGGAGCCCCATCGCACCGCGGCCGAGCGGGCGCTCGGTGTCGTGAAGGCGCTGGGGCCGCGGGTGCCCCGGTTCATCGGGTGGGGGCTCGCGGTGGCCGAGGCGCTGCTCGACGGCCCCCGGGAGGTCGCGGTGGTGGGCGAGGAGGGCGATCCGGCGACGGCGGTCATGCGGCGCGCGGCGCTCCTGGGCACCGCGCCGGGGGCCGTGGTGGCGGTGGGGGTGCCGGGGAGCGAGGAGCTGCCGTTGCTGTCGGGCCGTCCGCTGGTGGACGGGAAGCCGGCCGCGTACGTCTGCCGTAATTTCGTCTGTGACATTCCGCTGACCGATTCCGACCAGCTCCGTACGGTTCTGAACAGCCGAAAGGCGTAAGTCGCAATCGGGCAAAACGCCCCCAGTGTGCGGATAGTCCAATATTCCGCCCGAGTATGGCGAAACATGATCTTCATCCGATTGGGCTGCGTTCTTCACAGATAACCCATAGTGTCTGCGCGGGGTCGTGACAGTCATGACGTGCTGTCGCGACGGGGGTTTTGGGGATCTGGGGGGATCTGTTGCTCACGTCTGTCTTCATCGCTGCCGTTTCACTGGCGCTCTTCTGGATGGCCGCCTTCACCCTGTGGTGGCAGATGCACGCCTGGCGCACGCCGGAGGTGCTGGCCTCCACCCGCTTCGGCAGCCCGGACGGGGGTGAGAGCCTGTCCTTCTCGCTGCTGCTGCCCGCGCGGCACGAGCAGGCGGTGCTCGACCACACCGTCCGGCGGCTGCTGGAGTCCGGCCACACGGACTTCGAGATCATCGTCATCGTGGGGCACGACGACCCGGAGACCACCGAGGTGGCCCGGCGCGCGGCGGCGCGCGATCCGCGGGTACGGGTCGTCGTCGACCACCACGAGAGGAAGAACAAGCCGAAGGCCATGAACACGGCCCTGCCGCACTGCCGCGGCGACGTGGTCGGGGTCTTCGACGCCGAGGACCAGGTGCATCCCGAGCTGCTCGCCCACGTCGACCACGCGTTCCGCACGACGGACGCGGACGTCGTCCAGGGCGGGGTGCAGCTCATCAACTTCCACTCCAGCTGGTACAGCCTGCGCAACTGCCTGGAGTACTTCTTCTGGTTCCGTTCCCGTCTCCACCTGCACGCGCAGAAAGGGTTCATCCCGCTCGGCGGCAACACCGTCTTCGTGACGACGAAGGTCCTGCGGGAGGCCGGCGGCTGGGACCCCGACTGCCTCGCCGAGGACTGCGACCTCGGCGTACGGCTGTCCAGCGTCGGCAAGAAGGTCGTCGTCGCGTACGACTCCGGCATGGTGACCAAGGAGGAGACGCCCGGCTCGCTGATGTCGCTGCTCAGACAGCGCACCCGGTGGAACCAGGGCTTCCTCCAGGTCTACCGCAAGCGCGACTGGAAGCAGCTGCCCACCTTCGGACAGCGGCTGCTCGCCCGCTACACGCTCATGACGCCGTATCTCCAGGCGGTCTCCGGGGTGATCATCCCGCTCAACGTGGCGGTCGCGCTCTTCCTCGACGTGCCCGTCGGGATCGCCTTCGTCACCTTCCTGCCGGCCGTGACCGCCCTGGTCACCTTCGTCTTCGAGCTCGTCGGGCTGCACGACTTCGGCAAGCAGTACGGACTGCGCGTCCGTGCCGTGCACTACCTGAAGCTCGTCGCCGGCGGGCCCTTCTACCAGGTGCTGCTCGCGGGCGCCGCCGTACGTGCCGTCTGGCGTGAGCGACAGGGGCGCAACGACTGGGAGCTGACCAGTCACGCCGGTGCGCATCTCGCCGTAACGAGCCGAGAGGACGTTCACGCGTGACCTCGACCCTTCCCGCGGCGGCCCCGTCCACGGCCCCCGCGCAGCGGCCTCCCGCGCCCGAAAACGGCCCGGCACGGCCTTCCGTCCCGCGTTTTCGCGGCTCGCGCCCCGATCTGATCCTGTGCGCGGTGCTGCTCACGGCGATCCTCCTCGTGCAGGGCTGGAACATCGCCGACTATCCCGCCCTCAGCGACGACGAGGGCACCTACCTCGCCCAGGCCTGGGCCGTCCAGCAGGGCGACGGCCTGGCCCACTACACGTACTGGTACGACCATCCGCCGCTCGGCTGGATACAGATAGCCCTGCTGACCTGGATCCCGGCGCACATCAGCCCGGACCTGATGACGGTCGGCCCGATGCGCCTCACGATGCTCGTGGTCAGCGCGGCGAGCACGGTCCTGCTGTACGTCCTCGCGCGCCGGCTCTCGCTGCCGCGCTGGGCGGCCGGGCTCACGATGGTCCTCTTCGGACTGTCCCCGCTCTCGGTCGTGCTCCAGCGGGAGATCTTCCTCGACAACATCGCGGTGACGTGGACGCTGCTCGCGTTCTGTCTGGCGGCGTCGCCGAGCCGTCATCTGTGGCACCACTTCGGCGCGGGCCTCGCGGCCGCCGCCGCCGTGCTGACCAAGGAGACGATGCTGGTCGTCCTGCCCGCCCTGTTCGTCACGATGTGGCGGCACAGCCACCGCGACACCCGCAAGTTCGCGCTCACCGGCGCCGTCACGGCCTGCGTGCTGATCGGCGCCGCGTATCCGCTCTTCGCCCTGCTCAAGGGCGAACTGCTCCCCGGCGGCGGACACGTCTCGCTCTGGGAGGGCGTCACCTACCAGATGAGCCGCCCCGGTTCCGGATTCATCCTGGAGAGCGGCACCGGCTCGTACGGCGTCCTGCACTCCTGGCTGTACTACGACCGGGTGCTGCCGCTCGGCGGACTCGCCGGCGCGCTGCTGCTCCTGGTCACCTTCCGCTGGTCGGTGACGGCCCGTGCGCTGGCCGGACCCGCGCTCGCGGTGGCGATCCTCGCCCTGGTGGCGCTGCGCCCGAGCGGCTACCTGCCCGCCATGTACGTCATCCAGGCGCTCCCCTTCCTCGCCCTCGTCCTCGCGGGGGGCACCGCGAGCGTCGCCCACGCCGTGCTGCGCAGACGGCGGACGGAGGAGGAGCGCGCGTACGTGACCTGGGGGCGGCGCGGACTGGCCGCGGTGCTGGTGGTCGCCGCGGGCGCCTGGGTCGTGCCCCGCTGGTACGACGGCGACCGCACCGCCGTGACGGCCGACGCCAACGCCCCCTACCGGGCGGCCTCCGCGTGGCTGCGGACCGAGGTGAGGAACCCCGGGGACACGCGGGTGCTCGTCGACGACGGGCTCTGGCTCGACCTCGTGCACCACGGCTACCGGCCGGGCCTCGGCGCCATCTGGTTCTACAAGGCCGACCTCGACCCGGCCGTCACGAAGACGATGCCGAGGGGCTGGAAGGACCTCGACTACGTGGTCGCCTCCCCGACGGTACGGCGTGACGCGGCCGACCTGCCGAACGTGAGGGCCGCGATCGAGCACTCCACGCCCGTCGCCACCTTCGGCACGGGCGAGGACCGCATCGAGATCCGGCGGATCGACGGCGCAGGCGACACCCGCGACACCCGCGACATCAACGACACCACCACCACGGCCCGTTCCGGAGGCGTTCGATGAGCAGCTTCGAGAGCACCGTCCCCGGCGAACTGGGCGATCCGGCGGTACGCGCCGCCGAGGTCCCGGAGCCGGGTGCCGTCACCGTCGTCGTGCCGACCTTCAACGAGTCGGCGAACGTACGGCAGTTGCTGCGTCAGATCACCGAATCGGTGCCCGCGCGGCTGCCCTGCGAGGTCGTCTTCGTGGACGACTCCACCGACGACACCCCCGAGGTGATCGCCGAGGCCGCGCGGGACTGCCCGTTCCCGGTGACCGTGCTGCACCGCGAGGTGCCCGAGGGCGGCCTCGGCGGCGCGGTGGTGGAAGGACTGAAGGCGGCGACCTCCCAGTGGATCGTCGTCATGGACGGGGACTGCCAGCACCCGCCGTCCCTGATACCGGAGTTGATCGCCACGGGGGAACGCACGCACGCGGGCCTCGTCGTCGCCAGCCGGTACGTCAAGGGCGGCAGCCGCGAAGGGCTCGCGGGCGGCTACCGGATCGCGGTGTCGCGCGGCGCGACCTGGCTGACCAAGGCGCTCTTCCCGCGCCGGCTGCGCGGCATCAGCGACCCGATGAGCGGGTTCTTCGCGATACGGCGCAGCGCGGTCACCGCCGAGGTCCTGCGCCCCCTCGGCTACAAGATCCTGCTCGAACTGGCCGTGCGCAGCCGTCCCCGCCGGGTCACCGAGGTGCCCTTCGTCTTCCAGGACCGTTTCGCGGGGGAGTCCAAGTCGACGGCGGCGGAGGGCCTGCGGTTCCTGCGCCACCTCGTCGGGCTGCGCACCGCCTCGCCGGTGGCCCGCATGACGGTCTTCGGACTGATCGGCGCCACCGGCTTCGTGCCGAACCTGCTCGGCCTGTACGCGCTCACCGCCGCCGGACTGCACTACCTGCCGGCGGAGGTCCTCGCCAACCAGCTGGGCGTGGCCTGGAACTTCCTGCTCGTCGAGCACCTGCTCTTCCGGGAACGCCGGGAGCACCGCGGGGCGTGGGACCGGGCGGGCCGGTTCGCGCTGCTCGCCAACGCCGATCTGGTGCTGCGCATCCCGCTGATCGCGCTCTTCGTCCGCCATCTCGGGACGGGCGCGCTGTCCGCCACGGCCCTGGCCCTGGCGACGACCTTCGTGCTGCGCTTCGCCGCTACCGAAGCGCTGGTCTATCTGCCGCGCCGCGCCAGCAGGAGCGGGCGCAAGAGCCGCACAGCGAGGAGGACCGCGTGACGTTCCGGGTGAGACCACGACGGAGAACCGCCCTGCTGGCCGTGACGGGCCTGGCCGCCGGACTGCTGCTGGTGTCGCCGCAGCCCGCGGCCGCCGCCAACCTCGTCACGAACCCGGGCTTCGAGACCGACGGCACCGACGGCATGCCGTCCTGCTGGGAGAAGTCCGGCTGGGGCGACAACGACTTCAGCTTCGCGACCGTGTCCGACGCCCACTCGGGCACCAGGGCCATGAAGGTCACGCTGACCCGCCGGGTGGACGGTGACCGCAAGGCGCTGATCACCGAATCGGCCGCGTGCGCGCCGGTGGTCACCACGGGAAAGCAGTACGACCTCGGGCTGTACTACAGGACGACGACCCCCGACGCGGCGATCACGCTGTTCCGGCACGACACCACGGCGGGCTGGCAGTACTGGACCGACCTCAAGACCCTGGACACGGCGGCGGCCTGGACGCAGGCGACGGTGCGCACCCCGGTCGTCCCTGCGGGCACCGACCGGATCAGCTGGGGTGTCTCCGTGTACGGCACGGGTTCGGCGACGACCGACGACTACACGATGGAGCAGGTCTCGGACCCGGTCCCGCCGGCCACCTGCACGGGCACGGCGGACGAGTGCGCCAACGGGAAGTGGACGGTCCTGCCCACCCAGAACCCGGTCCGCTCCATGCACTCCGTCGTCCTGCACAACGGCAAGGTGCTGCTGATCGCGGGCTCCGGGAACAGCGAGGAGAACTTCGCGGCGGGCACCTTCACGTCGGCGGTCTACGACCCGGCGACCGGCTCGTACAAGGTGGTCCCCACGCCCAAGGACATGTTCTGCGCCGGGCACGTCCAGCTCGCCGACGGGCGGGTGCTGGTGATGAGCGGCAACAAGGCGTTCCCGGTCGCCGGCGGGCACGGGTACGAGGGGTACAAGGACTCGTACGTCTTCGACCCGGTCAGCGAGACGTACAGCAGGACGAACGACCTCAACGACGGGCACTGGTACCCGTCCGCGACCGAGCTGGGCAACGGTGACGTCATCTCGTTCGGCGGTCTGCGCGAGGACTCCTCCGGTTCGGTGACCGCCGAGCGCTGGTCGCACGCGCAGCAGCGGTGGCTGCCGCTGTGGCAGGTCAACCAGACCTGGTCGTTCTGGGGCCTGTACCCCTCGATGATCCTGATGCAGGACGGGCGGCTCTTCTACTCGGGCAGTCACGTCTTCGGCAACGGCACCCCGGGCACCGGCTCCGCGATCTACGACTACGACGCCAACACCACCACCGCGGTGCCCGGGCTGCAGAACAAGGACGAACGCGACCAGTCCGCGAGCGTGCTGCTGCCTCCGGCCCAGGACCAGAAGGTCCTCACCCTCGGCGGCGGCAACATCGACTCCAACCCGGCCGCGAACCGGCTCACCGACGTCATCGACCTCAAGGCGGCGAACCCGGCGTACACGGTGGGCCCGAAGATCCCGCAGGGCACGGTGGACCTCGGCAACGGCAAGGTCGCCCAGACCGGCGACCAGGGCAAGATGTACGTCTCCGCCGTGCTGCTGCCCGACGGCAAGGTCCTGGAGACGGGCGGCGCCCTGCACAACCGGGCCGACCCCGTCTTCGAGACGTCGGTCTTCGACCCGGCGACCTCCACCTTCGACCCGGTGGCCGCCGACCCGGAGGCCCGCGGCTACCACTCCTCCGCGTTCCTGCTGCCCGACGGCCGGGTGATGACCACCGGTGACAACCCGGGCAACGGCACCTGGAACCACGACGTGTCCGTCTACACCCCGCCCTACCTCCTCAAGGGCCCCCGCCCGACGATCACTTCGGTGATCGACAAGGAGTGGGTGTACGGGGACACGCAGCGCATCACCGTCGACCGGCCCGTCGTGAAGGCGGAGCTGATCCGGCCGGCAGCGGTGACGCACTCCTCCGACCCCAACCAGCGGTTCGTGGACCTGCCGCTGAGCGTGGACGGGAACAACGTGGACCTCAACGTGACGAGCAACCCCAACCTGGCGCCGCCCGGCTGGTACATGCTCTTCGCGGTCGACGCCAACGGCGTCCCCTCGGTGGCCGAGTGGGTGCATCTGCAGGGCCCGTCCGCGCTCGCCACGGACACCGCCTCGGCCCACGTCCACCCGTTCGCCGACTCCCCGGCCGGCACCGTCACCGGAGCGGGAGGGAAACGTGCCTCGCAGAAGGTGTCCACCACCGTCTCCGGCTGCGACCGGCACTACGGAACGGTCAACGTCTGTGTGCCGACGGTCTTCCCGGAGGGGGTGAGGAAGACGACCGCCTCCCGCTGCGCCTGGCTGAAGAAGAACGACTACGGGCGCCTCCGGATCAACGGCAAGGACGACCCCCTGGGACTCGACCCCAGCGGGGACGGACTGGCCTGCGGCGCGAAGGACCTGATCAGGCGTTAGGTCCAGTCCGCCGGGTCCGCCGGGTCCGCCGGGCCCGTCGGGTCCGCCGGGTCCGTCGGATCTGCCGGGTCCGGCGGGCCGTGCGTCAGGTCCCGAACTCCGCGAGGGCGCGCTCCACGACGGTCTCCAGCCGGTCGTGGTGCGCGCCCTTCCAGTAGGCGCGCCCGCAGTCGGCGCACTGGGCGAAGACGTCGTACGACCTCTCCGTGCCGCTCTCCAACTGGTCCGCGACCTGTTCCTTGGTGGCCGTCGCGAGCAGGCCGTTGCACGCGGTGCAGCGCGTCCAGGGCCTCAGCTCGGGCGCGAACCGGCCCAGCACGTCCCGGAGCTGGTCGTCGGGGCGGGTGCTGTAGACGAACCCGCCCGCCCACAGCTCGCGGCGGCGCAGCAGCCCGCGGTCACGGCTGAGCAGCACGCGCCGCTCGGCCGCCGAACGGGCGGCGAGCGCCGGGTCGCCGATGTCGGTGGACTCGTACGCGGTGTCGACGCCGAGCAGGCGCATCCTGCGGGCGAGGGTGCCGAGGTGGACGTCGAGGAGGAAGCGCAGCGGCGCGCCCGGAACCCGCTGGGGGCGGGCGACCGGGCGGACGGCGACCGACTCGCCGTCCGCCGGGACGTGGGAGACCGGGACCGCGTGGCCGTCGACCACGAGGGCGCCGACCTCCGTCAGCGGGACGCCGAGCGACTCGACGACGTGGCCGAGGGTGGAGACGCCGTCCACGGCGAGGGGGTGGGCGCCGGTCCGGCGGGCGTGCGGGACGAACAGGGCCAGCTCGGGGGCGACTTCGACGTGGATATGCGGTGCGTTCACCCTGCCAGGATGGCACGGGGGAGGGGCCTTGCCTCAGCGGTTTTCCAGGGGCAGACCGTGGGCGAGGACGGTCAGGGCGCGGTCGACGAGGTTCGCGAAGTCGTCCCGGTGACCGTTCTCCGCCCAGTACAGGGACGTCTCCATCAGTCCGCCGACGAGGGACATCGCATAGACCCGCACCTCCAGGCTGTCCGGGTCGCGGCCGGTGCGCTCGGCGATGGCGGTGCAGATCATGCGGCCGGTGACCGACATGCTCTCCATCATCCGTGAGCGCACCGCGGGGACCTGGACCATCAGGTGGGTGCGCAGCCGCGCCACGTCCGAGTCCTCCTCGACGCCCGTGCGGACCGCCTCCCGCAGCATGTACCGGATGCTGTCCACCCACGGTTCGTCGGCCGGGCGGGACCGCAGCTCCTCCAGGAGGACCGGGTCCCACTCGTCGGTGAGCACGATGTCCTCCTTGGTCGGGAAGTACCGGAAGACGGTCGACGGCGACACCTCGGCGCGTTCGGCGATCTGGTCGATCGTCGTGGCGTCGTACCCCTGTTCCCTGATCAGCGCGTACGTCGCGTCGCGGATCGCCTCGCGCGTCTTGATCTTCTTGCGCTCGCGCAGGCCCGGCTGGGGGCGGTCGGCGGGGGTGGTGGTGCGGGCGGCCGTCATGGAGTTCATTGTCGGGCATCCGCCTTGCTCGGGGCCACGTCGGACCGCGGGCTCCCGGTACGGGGCGCCGCCGTCGTCCCCGGCAGGAGGACCGCCGCGAGCAGCGCCGAGACCAGGGCCGCGATCCCGCACACCAGCAGGGCCAGAGTCATGCCGTGCACGTACGCGCCGTTCGCGGACGCGGCGAGGTGCGCGGATCCCGCCTGTTCGGCGATCAGGTGCGCGGCCACCACGGAGTCCCCGGCGGTGTCGGCGGCCGCGGCGGGCAGGCCGGTGACGTCGAGGCGGTCGCGGAAGGCGCCCGCGAGCAGGCTGCCGAGCAGGGCGATGCCGATGGCGCCGCCCACCTGACGCAGGGTCATCAGCAGGCCGGAGCCGCTGCCGGCGCGGTCGGAGGGCAGGGTGGCGAGGGCGCCGGACATCGCGGGCACGACCGCGAGGCCGAAGCCGGCCCCGGCGACGGACAGCCACAGCGCGGTGAAGCCGTAGCCGGAGTCCGCCGTCGTACGGCTGCCCAGGAACGCGGCGAAGGCCAGCACCACGAGGCCCGTACTGACCACGGCCCGTGCCCCGAAGCGGTCGACGACGGGCTGTGCGGCCCGCGCGGCGACCATCAGCCCGCCCATGAGCGGCAGCAGCCGCACCCCGGTGCCGAGGGCGTCGTTGCCGAGGACGGCCTGGAGGTAGGGCGGCAGGACGAACATCAGGCCGGAGAGCACGAACATCACCAGGGTGGCCGCGAGCGTGTTGAACAGGAAACCGCGGTGCGCGAGGAGCCCCATGTCGAGCATCGGCCGGGTCATGCGCCGCTCCCGCAGCACGAGTCCGGCGATCAGGACGACGGAGGCGGCGGCCGTCGCGAGGACCAGCGGGTCGCCCCAGCCGCGGGTGGGCGCCTCGATGATCGCGTAGATGAGGAGGCCGAGCCCGGAGGCGGTCAGCGCGGTGGAGAGGGCGTCCACCCGCGGGGAGGCGGGGTCGCGGGTCTCGGGCAGCAGCAGGACGCAGGCGAGGATGCCGAGGGCGGCCATCGGCAGGTTGATCAGGAAGACCGAGCCCCACCAGAAGTGGTCGAGCAGCCAGCCGCCGACGATCGGCCCGAGCGGCAGGCCGAGCGTGGAGCCCGCCGAGACGATGCCGACGGCCTTGGTGCGCTCGTCGGGTGCGAACAGCGAGGGCAGGACCGACAGGGCGAGCGGGGTGACCAGCGCGCCGCCGACGCCCATCAGCGCGCGGGCGGCGATCACCCACGTGACGTCGTCGGTCAGTGATCCGGCGAGCGAGCCGGCGAAGAAGACGCCGAGTCCGGCGATGAGCATCCGGCGCCGCCCGAAGCGGTCGCCCAGCAGCCCGGCGGGGAGCATCAGCGCCGCGAAGACGACGACGTACGCGTCCGCCATCCACTGCTGCTCGCCGGTGGTGGCGCCGAGGTCCCGGGCCATCGTCGGCAGCGCCACGTTCAGGATCGTCATGTCGAAACCGAGCACGAGCATGCTCGCGACCAGGGCCCCGAGGGCCCACCAGCGCCGGGGGTCGCGCCGAACGGCGCCGTCTTGTGTGGGAGTCACCATGAAATGAGAGTAACTCTCAAAAGATATGTACTGTCAATTGGAAGCGACTTTCGGCCAGTGGAGGGGTGAGGGGCGGCCGGAAAACGCGCAGTGGCCGCGGCTGGGGAGCCGCGGCCACTGGAGGGGTGAGTGGGTGGGGGGTGGGTCAGCCGTGCTGGTAGGCCACCAGGGAGATGCCGACGTAGTGCACGATGAACGCCGCGAGGGTCAGGGAGTGGAAGACCTCGTGGAACCCGAACCAGCGCGGTGAGGGGTTGGGCCTCTTGATCCCGTAGATGACCCCGCCCGCGCTGTAGAGCAGTCCGCCGACGACCACCAGGACGAGGACGGCGATGCCGCCCGTGCGCATGAAGTCGGGCAGGAAGAAGACGGCCGCCCAGCCCATCGCGATGTAGCACGGCGTGTAGAGCCAGCGCGGGGCGCCGACCCAGAACACCCGGAAGACGATGCCCGCCGCGGCGGCGGCCCAGACGCTCCACAGGAGCCATCGGCCCTTGCTGTCCGGGAGCAGGAGCAGCGTCAGTGGCGTGTAGGTGCCCGCGATGATCAGGAAGATGTTCGCGTGGTCGAGTCTGCGCAGGACGCCGTCCATCCGCGGACTCCAGTCGCCGCGGTGGTAGAGGGCGCTCACCCCGAACAGGAGGCAGGCGGTCAGGGCGAAGATGCCGCAGGCGATGCGGCCGCGGGCCGAGTCCGCCAAGGCGGTCAGGACCAGTCCGGAGACGAGGGCGGCCGGAAACATGCCGAGGTGCAGCCAGCCGCGGAGCTTGGGCTTGATCTCTTCCGACAGGGAGTGCGCGACGGACGTCCGGCCGGCGGCCGGCGAGTCCGTGGGCGCGTCGGGGACGGACGCAGTCATGGGCCGAATCGTACCTACGGAACCGTAGGTTACGTGTCAGTCCCGCGTGAGCGAACCGCGGCAGTGGCCATGGTCTCACGGCATCGGCGGATGCCGTCAGGGGCGCTCGTCATGAACCCCGGGTGAGCGGTGGAAAACCTTCCGGGAAGTGGTGATGCTCACTCCGCTCAGGTGTGAGGCCCTCTGGACATATGCGCGGCCCGGTCGGATCATCAAATGAGTGCGGTCGGCACCGGATGAGCGCCAGAGGTCCAACCACCGAGAAGCATCCGGGTCGCAGCCCCCACGGGGCACAACAACAAAACCCCTCATTTAGGAGCAATCGTGGCGCGCGACATCGCGGCTCCCGTCCCGACCAACCACAAGGAACTGATCTCGTGGGTCAACGAGATCGCCGAACTGACCGAGCCGGACAGTGTGGTCTGGTGCGACGGATCCGAGGCCGAGTACGAGCGACTGAGCGAGGAACTCGTCCGCAAGGGCACCTTCAGGAAGCTCGACCCGATCAAGCGCCCCAACTCCTACTACGCCGCCTCCGACCCGACCGATGTCGCGCGGGTCGAGGACCGGACGTTCATCTGCTCCGAGAAGGAGGAGGACGCGGGCCCGACCAACCACTGGAAGGCCCCCGCCGAGATGCGGGAGATCTTCTCCGGCGAACAGGGCGTCTTCCGCGGCTCGATGCGCGGCCGCACGATGTACGTGGTCCCGTTCTGCATGGGCCCGCTCGGCTCGGACCTCTCCGCGATCGGCGTCGAGATCACCGACTCCGCCTACGTCGCCGTGTCCATGCGCACCATGACCCGCATGGGACAGCCGGTCCTCGACGAACTCGGCACCGACGGCTTCTTCGTGCGTGCAGTGCACACGCTCGGGGCGCCGCTGGCCGAGGGCGAGGCGGACGTGCCGTGGCCGTGCAACTCCACGAAGTACATCTCGCACTTCCCCGAGACCCGTGAGATCTGGTCGTACGGCTCCGGCTACGGCGGCAACGCGCTCCTCGGCAAGAAGTGCTACGCCCTGCGCATAGCGTCGGTGATGGCGCGCGACGAGGGCTGGCTCGCCGAGCACATGCTGATCCTCAAACTGACGCCGCCGCAGGGCGAGTCGAAGTACGTCGCCGCCGCCTTCCCGAGCGCCTGCGGCAAGACCAACCTCGCCATGCTGGAGCCCACGATCTCCGGCTGGACGGTCGAGACCATCGGCGACGACATCGCCTGGATGCGGTTCGGCGAGGACGGCCGCCTCTACGCGATCAACCCCGAGGCCGGCTTCTTCGGCGTCGCGCCCGGCACCGGCGAGCACACCAACGCCAACGCGATGAAGACGCTGTGGGGCAACTCCGTCTTCACCAACGTCGCGCTCACCGACGACAACGACGTCTGGTGGGAGGGCATGACGGAGGAGACCCCGGCCCACCTGACCGACTGGAAGGGCAACGACTGGACGCCGGAGTCCGCCGCGCCCGCGGCGCACCCCAACGCCCGCTTCACCACCCCGGCCTCGCAGTGCCCGATCATCGCGCCCGAGTGGGAGGACCCGAAGGGCGTGCCGATCTCGGCGATCCTCTTCGGCGGCCGCCGCGCCACGGCCGTCCCGCTGGTGACGGAGTCCTTCGACTGGAACCACGGCGTGTTCCTCGGCGCCAACGTCGCCTCCGAGAAGACCGCCGCCGCCGAGGGCAAGGTCGGCGAGCTGCGCCGCGACCCCTTCGCCATGCTGCCGTTCTGCGGCTACAACATGGGTGACTACATGGGGCACTGGGTCGACGTCGCCAAGGACAAGGACCAGGCGAAGCTCCCGAAGATCTACTACGTCAACTGGTTCCGCAAGAACGACGCGGGCAAGTTCGTCTGGCCCGGCTTCGGCGAGAACAGCCGCGTCCTGAAGTGGATCGTCGAGCGCCTGGACGGAAAGGCCGAGGGCGTCGAGACCCCGATCGGCGTCCTGCCGACCCGCGGGTCCCTCGACACCGACGGCCTCGAACTGGCCGAGTCCGACCTCGACTTCCTGCTCACGGTCGACAAGGAGGTCTGGCGCGAGGAGGCCGCGCTGGTCCCCGAGCACCTCAACACCTTCGGCGAGCACACGCCGAAGGAGCTGTGGGACGAGTACCGCGCACTGGTGCAGCGCCTGGGCTGAGGCCCTCAACCACTCCGCGGCCGACCCGAGTTGCCCTGACCTGCGACCTTTGCGGCGGTCGGCCGCGGTGACCGCACCCGCCGGGGTTCCGCACATATGTGCGGAACCCCGGCTTTTTCGTCCCCTGCGCCCCGCCCGTGCCGGAACGGCTGAAAAAGCGCGGATTTCGAGGGACACTCCTGACATCTCGCAGTCAACCCCGAAATGAGGTGGGCGGGGTGCGTACGCCTGTCAGTGACCCCATGAAGATCGGCCCGTACCGCATCGTGGGCCGGCTCGGCTCCGGTGGCATGGGGTGGGTGTACCTCGGCCGCTCGCCCGCCGGGCGCGAGGTCGCGGTCAAGGTGGTGCGGCCCGAACTGGCCGCGGAGGGCGAGTTCCGGGAGCGCTTCGCACGCGAGGTCGCCGCGGCGCGCGTGGTCAGCGGCGCCTACACCGCGGCCGTGGTCGACGCCGACACCGAGGCCGAACTCCCTTGGCTGGCGACCTTGTACGTGCCCGGTCCCTCGCTCGCCGAGGCGGTCAAGGCCGACGGACCCCTGCCCGAGCCGCAGGTGCGGCGGCTCGGCGCCGGCCTGGTCGAGGCGCTGCAGGCCATCCACGCCGCACGCGTGGTGCACCGTGACCTCAAACCGGCCAACGTGCTCCTCGCCTCGGACGGACCGCGCGTCATCGACTTCGGGATCTCGCGCGTGGACGGCGCCTCCGGCCTCACCCAGGTCGGCGTCGTCGTCGGCACCCCGCCCTTCATGTCGCCCGAGCAGATCAGGGGCGCCGAGGTGGGCCCGCGGAGCGACGTCTTCTCCCTCGGCGGGGTCCTGGTGTACGCGCTCACCGGACGGCCGCCGCACGGCAGCGGAGGGGACCTGCGCCACCGCGTCGCCTTCGGCGACCCCGAACTCGACGGCATCGCGGGCCCGATGCGGGACCTGGTCGCGCGCTGCCTGGCCAAGCGCCCCGAGGACCGGCCCCGGCTCGACCGGCTCCTGGCCGGGCTGCTGGAACAGGACCCCCGGCGGGCCGAATGGCCGCCGCCCACCGTCGCCCACACCATCAGGGTGCGCACCCAGGACCTGGTGAAGCGCCGCAAGGAGAGCACCGGCGTGTCCGTACCCTCCTGTCTGCTGTCGCACGCCCAGGCGCTGCTCGACGCCGGACTGACCGACGCGATGGTCACCGAGGCGGTGGGCCGTGGAGGCGCCTGAATCCTTTTCCGGCCGCAGTCGGGAGGTCCTCGAAATCGGAACGCACTGGCGGCAGTTGGTGCAGACCTGGGTGACCAGACGGAATTTCCGCACGGTGACCGACACCGTTTCCGTCTCGATGCGGTTCGACCTCCAGGAAACGGGCCGGATGGTGACCGTCCGGTTCATGACGACCAAGAGGCTGCTGGTCGCCTTCGCGACCGACGGGCATTTCCTCCGCAAGGACCAGCTGGCCCTCGCCGCCGCCGCGTCGAACGCGTGGAACACCGAACAGCTCCACCCCATGCTGTCCGTGTGGGACGTGCGGGGGCCGCGCCCCTGTCTCGCAGGAGTGTGCGACCTTCCGCTGACCTGTCGAATGACGCAAACGGATTTCGATGCTTTGGCCAGTGATTGGGTGGAGCGGGCGAGACAAATGTTCACCCGATGCCATCAGGTGTTCGAGTTGTAGAAGTGATGTCCGCGGCATTTCCCAAACCCTTCCGGGTGCCCGCCGGTTTCCGCCACTATGGGCGAGTGCCTTTCACGGCCACGGGGGTGTTTTCTCAAGGCCACGGGGGGTCTTTTCCATGCGGCGTCGGCTTTCCGTCATCATGCTTTCCGGACTCCTGGCCGCGTTCGCCCCGGCGGCGCCGGCCGCGGCCGGCGAGCCGTGCGGCGGCACCTTCGAGCGGCACCTCGGCTGCTGGGCCCGCTGGATCGACGAGGGCGCGGTCCGCGTCACCGTCGACCGGCCCCTGGAGATCGACCGCGACGGCAGGGCCGAGAACCGCAGGAGGTTCGAGGAGACCCTGTCGTCCCGGAGCGACGGACTCCTGGTCGAGGTGCCCTCGGGCGTCCGCACCGGGCAGGGCGGTTCGGTACTCCTCGTGCTGGCGGACCACGAGCGCAGGCTCGTCGCGAGCGACGCCGTCATCGACCCGCTGAAACCCGGGACCGTGGCCGAGCTGACCGCCGTCGGAGCCTGCGAGAGCGCCGGGGACCTGTGCGCCCGGCTCGCCAAGGGCCGCCTGGACGGGGCCGACCTGGTCCGCCTGGGCCTGGCCGCCGACCTCTCCCGGCACACGTACACCGTCAGCGGCACCCGGGGCGGCACGTCCGGCACCCGGACCCCCTCCGGCGAGACCACCACGGACCGCCAGGAGCAGGACCAGGGAAAGGGCCAGGGAAAGGGGACCGGGAACGCCGACACCGCAGGCCGGGACCCCGCGCCCCCCGAACCGGACGAGGAGACCGGCTGGGACACCGCGACCGAGGTGCTCACCGTCCTGTGCACCGTGCTCGTCCTGCTGCTCGGCACCCTGCTCTTCCTGATCCGCCGCTCCGCCCGGTCCGTCGCCGTCGGCACCCTGTCCAGGCGCCCGCTCGCCGCACCGGGCGTCGGCACCGTACCGGCCACGACGGCACCCCGTCCCCGCAGCCGCCCCCGGCCCCAGATGCCCGACGAGGCCACCACCCGCCTCCGCGCCACACCGTCGCCCCGCAGCCACGGACGGCGCGTCGGCAACGTACCGGGCCCCGCACGCCCCGCCGTCGTACGCACCGAACTGCACCCGCAGGGCTACGTCGAGGTGGACCACGTGCTGTACCGGGCGGTGTGGGCCGAGCCCGGCCGCCCGCCGCCCGCGCCCGGCGGACTCGTCGACGTCACCGACGCGGAACGGGGCTCCGACGTCCTCTACGCGTTCCCGCCGACACCCGGACGGCACGCCAAGGCCGCCAGGCCCTGAGACCAGGAGAGAACCCCATGCACAGCGACTACCCGCCCACCCTGCCGGCGGAATACGCCGACATCGAGTTCGAGAACAACGCGCAGCGGCTGCCGCTCGTCCTCTGCCTCGACATCTCCAGCTCCATGGCGGGTCAGCCCATCCAGACGCTCAACAACGCGCTCGCGGAGTGGACCCGGGAACTGCACGACGACGTCAGCCTCAGCTACAGCGTCGAGGTCGCCGTGGTCACCTTCGGCGGTCAGGGCGTCGCCGCCTGGCGCGGACCCCAGCTCCTGCCCGCGCACGCGCCGGTGAGCCCCTTCGTGCCGGCGCACATGTTCCGTCCGCCGCAGCTCGCCGCCGCCGGGGTCACCCTCATGACCGAGGCCCTCGAACTGTCGATGAACATCGTCGCCGCCCGCAAGGCCGAACTGCGCGCCTCCGGACTCCAGTACTACCGGCCGCAGATCTGCCTCGTCACCGACGGACTGCCCACCGACGTCACGGGCCACCTCACCGACTCCTGGCACCGGCTGATCCCGGTCCTCGCCGACGAGCAGCAGGCCCGTCGCTTCCGCCTGTACGCGATCGGCGTCGGCGGCATCACGGACCGGGGCGAGCAGGTGCTCCGGTCGTTCGCGCCGAAGTTCAACGCCCGGCTCCAGGGATTCCCGTTCCGCGAGCTGCTCCAGATGATGTCCGCGAGCGCCAACGCCGAACAGAAGGGCGCGGGCGACGAGGTCTTCGAGAAGATCTTCAGCCAGTTCAAGACGCAGCGCCCGGCCTGGGAATCGTGACCGATGACCCGATGGGACTCCTGAGTGATGACCGCAGCCGACGAGCGGGACACGCCGTGGCGGATCCACGGAATGAGCGTCGAGGGATACCGGCACCGCCGCCAGGGGCAGCCCTGCCAGGACGCCTGCGCGCACACGGAGACGGCCTCCGTCGCGGTCCTGGCCGTCGCCGACGGCGCGGGCAGCAGGCCGCGCTCCGAGGAGGGCGCCCGGCTCGCGGTGAAGCTGGCCACCGAGCACTTCGCGCACCGGGCCGCCACCGCGGCGGACCGCCGCCCCGGCACGGCGGTGCGCGAGCTCCTGATGGACGCCTTCCACGACGTCTGCAAGGTGTTCCTGGACCGTACGGGCCCCGACCCGGCGGACTTCGCGACCACGCTCACCGTGGTCGTGCTCGCGCGGGGCTGGCTCGGCCACCTGTCCCTGGGGGACGGCTTCGTCGTCCTGCGGGCCGGCACGGAGGACGGTGAACGGCAGTTCCACCTGCTGCCGCAGCCGCCCGCGGTCAGCGAGTACAGCAACGAGACGGTCTTCCTGACCTCTCCGGACGCGGCGCGCCGGGTGCACACCGACTGTGTGTCCGACGAAGGGATCGACGGGGTGCTGCTGTCCACCGACGGACTGGCGCAGGCCGCGCTCAACCGGTCCACGGGCGGCGCGCTGTCCCCGAACGCGTCCTTCGCCGAGGCCGTGTTCCGTTCCCTCGACGTCCCCGGACCGGTGACCGCGAGCGCCCACGAGGGCCTCGGGACCCTCCTCCGCTCGGACCGGCTCACCGCCCTCAACGCCGACGACAAGACCCTGCTGCGGGCCGTGCTCAAGGCGCGGCCATGAGCGGGCGCACGGTGTTCCTGGACGGCAGGCCGGTCACCCTCGCCGAGCTGCCCCTGAAGGGCGGCGGCCAGGCGGCCGTCTTCCCGGTCGTCGGCGACGACGGCATCGTCGTCAAGCTGTACCGCGAGACGCCGGGGCCCAAGGAGGAGCAGCGGCTGAAGCGGATGCTGACCATGTCCCCGCTCGTGACCCGCCCCACCGACGCCTCCCAGCCGCCCGAACTGGCCTGGCCGACCGCGCTCGCGCGCGGACCGCAGGGCGAGTTCCTCGGCTACGCCATGCGCCGCTTCGGCGAGCCCCAGCACGTCCAGCTCATCGGCCTGTTCACCCGTGCCCAGCGCCTCAAACTGTTCGCCGACCGCGCCGACTGGCGCTTCCTGCTCGGCGTCGCCTGGAACCTCGCCTTCATGACGGCGCGCATGCACTACGACGATCTCGTCATCGGCGACTTCTCCAGCAGCAACGTCGTCGTCGACGCCAACGGCTTCGTCACCTTCCTCGACTGCGACTCCATCGCCTTCAACGACCCGGTGACCGGGGAGCTGTTCCCCTGTCTGATGCACACCACCGACTACTCGTCCCCCGAGCGGCAGGCCGGCGGCCCCGCCACCCGCGCCACCGACGAGTTCGCCCTCGCCGTCCTCGTCTACCAGCTCCTGACGGCCGGGAACCACCCCTTCGGCGGCGTCCCGCACGACAGCGCGTCCGAGTCGACCGTCAAGGACAACATCGCCGCCAGCATCTCCTACGTCGTGCGCCCCGAGCGGGTCATCATGCCGCGCGGCACCATCGACCCCTCCGTGCTCCCGCCCGAGCTGCTGGAGCTGGCCCGCACGGCCTTCGGCCCCGGTGTGCACGACCCGGCCACGCGGCCCTCCGCGGAGGCGTGGCTGCGCGCCCTGGACAAGGAACGCGCGCTGGTACGGGTCTGCCAGGCCCGCCCGCTGCACGCGTTCGGCTCGCATCTGACCTCGTGCCCCTGGTGCACCAGGGCGGCGCTCACCGGGCACGACGTGTTCAACAGGCCGGTCCCGGCCCCCGGGCCCGGCGTGCCGCAGCCCCAGCCGGTGGCGCCGGCACCGGGCGAGCCGTGGCCCACGGGGCTGAAGGTGGCGCTGCTGATCCTGGCGCTCGTGGTCCTGGCGGTGATCGTGGCGAACGCCTGATCCGCCGTCACTGTGAGCGGCCGCGGTCCTCCAGGTAGCGGGTGTGGGACTCCTGGCGCCGTGCCTCGGTCTCCCGCAGGGCTGCCGCGAGCCGGTCCGACTCCTCCTGGAGCACGGTGAGCTGGCGCTCCAGATGGCGTTCGGGCGGTTCGGTGCCGGGGGCCAGCCGGGTCCACCAGCGGGTGCGTACGAAGGTGTCGACCGCCTCCGGGACGTCCTGGCGCACGGCACGCGACAGGGCGTGCACGCCCTCGGGGTCCTGGGCGAGGATCTCGGCGACCCAGCCCGGGTCGAGCAGGGCGGTGAGGACCTCGGTCAGCTCGGTGAGCCGGCCGGCCGCCGCCGGAGGCAGCTCGACGCCGTCCAGGTACTCCCGCAGCTTGCCGAAGTCGACGCGCAGTTCGGCCAGTTGGGCGGGGCCGGGTTGGAAGGGAGGGTGAAGCCGTATCCCTTGAGGTCGAGGCCGTCCACGGCCCAGGATCCGGAGGTCTCCGTCTTCACGGTTTGACATGCTCCTCGCTCTGATGGGCGGGGATTCTGGCCTTTCCCGATTGGTTGCCGTGCCGCTGGGCGGCACGGTTTCCGGTCGGGAATCCGTGGCTTCCTGTTTCTTCGCGCTGCGCCGGGATCGCTCCTGGTCTTACCGGCGCTCCGCAGGCCGATGCCGCCAGTCCGGCGGCCTGTCTGATGTTGAGTGCGGCGTTGTGGTCCCGGTCGTGGAGGGTGCCGCAGGCCGTACAGGTCCATTCCCGCACGCTGAGGGGTTTGGGTCCGTCCTTGACCCCGCAGGTGGAGCAGACCTGACTCGTCGGCTCGAACCGGCCGATCTTGATCAGGGTGCGCCCGTACCGCTCCGCTTTGTACTCCAGCATGCCGATGAACTGCGCCCAGCCCGCGTCGTGCACGGACTTGGCCAGCCGAGTGCGCGCCAGTCCCTTCACCGCCAGGTCCTCCACGGCGACCGCTTGGTTCTCGCTGATCAGCTTCGTGGAGAGCTGGTGGAGGAAATCGCGGCGTGCGTCGGCGGCCTTGGCGTGGGCGCGGGCGACCTTCAGGCGGGCCCTGTCACGGTTCTTCGATCCCTTCTGCTTGCGGGACAGCTCCCGCTGGGCCTTCTTCAGCTTCTTCTCCGCGCGGCGCAGGAAGCGCGGAGAGCCGATCTTCGTTCCGTCCGATAGGACCGCGAAGTGGGTCAGGCCGAGGTCGATGCCGACCGTCTGATCGGTGTCGGGCATCCGGGCGGCATCGGCGGCGGGGTCGGTGTCGACGACGAAGGAGGCGAAGTACCGGCCCGCACTGTCCTTGATGACCGTGACGGAGGTGGGGGTGGCGGGCAGGATACGGGACCACTTCACCTTCACCGCGCCGATCTTCGGCAGGTTCAGACGGCCGCCGGTGGTGATGTTCCAGCGGGCGTTGGCGGTGAACCGGACCGACTGACGGGTGTCCTTGCGGGACTTGAAGCGGGGCGCACCCAGCCTGGGGCCCTTGCGGGTGCCTGTGATGGAGGCGAAGAAGTTGCGGTAGGCGGCCTCGGCGTCCCGCAGGGACTGCTGGAGCACCACCGCGGACACCTCGCCCAGCCAGCACCGCTCCACCGTCTGCTTCGCCTCGGTGATCAGCTTCCGGGACAGCTCGCTCGCTGTCGGGAATGCCAGCCCGGCCCTGCGGGCGTCCTCGCGGATGCGGACCGCGTCGTTGAACACGACACGCGCACATCCGAACGCCCTCGCCAAACTGGTCCGCTGACCGGCGTTCGGATACAGGTCGGGTAGCCGGGATGCATTACTGCATCCCGGCCCCCTCAGAACCGTGCGTGCACCTTTCAATGCACACGGCTCAAGCTCGCCCCATGG